>BEHS01000001.1 GCA_002898895.1 bacterium HR16
CTGAGGTTACCTTAAACTTTCCGCTATGCACCTTCAACGCGCGCACGGTCGTCACCAGCACCGCTACGTCTGGAGCCTTGCCCAGAACAGGCGACACGATATGGCAGAACTTCTCAAATCCCAAATCCGCTCCAAAACCCGCTTCCGTTACCACGTAGTCGCTGGTCTGGAGGGCGATTCTATCCGCAAGCACGGAGTTGCACCCCGTGGCGATGTTGCCGAAAGGACCCGCGTGTATCAGCAGAGGTGACCCATCCAGCGTCTGGACGAGGTTCGGCATGAGCGCATCGCGCATCAGCACGCTCATCGCGCCTGCGGCACCGATATCTTCCGCCGTGATGGGACTGCCGTCACGGGTGACCCCTACCACAATCTGCCCCAGTCGTCGGCGCAGGTCGCCCCAGCTGGTGCTTAACGAGAGGATTGCCATTATCTCGGAGGCAGCGGTAATCTCGAAGCCTGTTTCGCGCGGCACACCGCTGGATTTTCCACCAAGACCGGTAATCACTTTGCGCAGGGAGCGGTCCGGCACGTCCAGCACACGGTTCCACCACACACCATGCGCATCGAAGCCCGCAGAGTTACCGTGATGAATATGCGCCTCTATCATGGCAGCCAGCAGGTTGTGCGCCGCCGTTACCGCGTGAATGTCGCCGGTGAAGTGGAGGTTGATGTCATCCGCCGGATATGCTTGCGCTTTTCCTCCGCCTGTACCGCCTCCTTTGACCCCAAAGACAGGTCCCAAAGAAGGCTCTCGGATACATACGGTGGCTCGTTCTCCGATCCGGCGCAGGGCGTCGCCAAGCCCGATAGTGGTAACCGTTTTGCCTTCACCTGCAGGCGTTGGGGTAATGGCGGTCACTACGATGAGCTTTCCCTGCGGGCGGGACGCCAGTCTTTCCAGTGCGCTCAAGCGAATCTTGGCTTTGTGTTCGCCATACAGTATCAGCTCTTCATCGAGCAGCCCCAGTTGCTTCGCCACATCGCGAATGGGTAGTGGCATGTTAACCTCCTCGTTGCAGTGAATGCCTTCAGTAACTTCACCATGTTGCAAACAGGTTCCTACCTGGTGGGAGGAGGCGGTTCTGAAGCCGGGACCGGCATGGGAAAATTCAGGCTATGGTAGCCCGCACCACAGCATTCTGGGCAGAACAGTATCAGGAATCGACCGGGGCGCTCCGGGTGTGGGAAGCGAACCACGCCGGGCAGGGTGTAGTCTACAGGGGGCTGCAGGAGCGCCAGCTCAATATGCGGATGCAGCGCACACAGGTAGCGCACCTCCACCGGCTGTTGCTCTTTCTGGGTCCGTCGGCGATAGAGTGTCTTTGTACGCCAGCGGTGTCCATTGGGAAGCAAGTACACCTGATGGATGCGTATCCAGCGGAATACCTGCCGACGCAGCTCGCGTCGCGAGATGGATTCCTCGGGCTGTTCTCTCATGCGTTCCTCCCCATAGGGAATATTCGGCAACTGTGCATGTTGCCTTGAGGAGGGCTTCACATAAATAAAAATCCCTCAAAAATTCCCCTCAAATCACTTGACATTATCATACTCAAGTGGTATAATAATCACGGAAATCACGAGAGAGAACCTTCCGAAGAAAGCACTCATAAGAAGCGGAGGACAGGTATGGGAAAGACAGTAGGTATTGACCTGGGCACGACCAACTCGGTAGTTGCGGTCATGGAGGGCGGCGAGCCGGTGGTTATCCCGAACGCCGAAGGGAGCCGCCTGACGCCGTCGGTGGTAGCTTTCACCAAGACCGGTGAGCGGTTGGTGGGTGCTGCCGCCAAACGACAGGCGATTATCAACCCGGACCGCACCGTTATCTCTATCAAGCGCAAGATGGGTACGCGCGAGCGCATCCGCATCGACGATAAGGAGTACACGCCCGAGGAAATCTCGGCGATGATTTTGCAGAAGCTGAAGGCGGATGCGGAGGCGTACCTGGGCGAGAAAGTGGACGCGGCGGTTATCACCGTGCCGGCTTACTTTAACGATGCGCAACGCACCGCTACCAAGAACGCGGGCGAGATCGCAGGGCTGAAGGTGCTGCGCATCATCAACGAGCCGACCGCTGCGTCGCTGGCTTACGGACTGGACAAGAAGTCCAACGAGACCATCCTGGTGTTTGACCTGGGTGGCGGTACGTTCGACGTGTCTATTCTGGAGGTAGGCGATGGCGTGTTCGAAGTGAAAGCCACCTCGGGCGATACGCATCTGGGTGGCGACGACTTCGACATGCGCATCGTCAACTGGGCGGCGGATGAGTTCAAGAAGGAGACGGGTATTGACCTGCGCAAGGACCCGCAGGCGCTCCAGCGATTGCGCGAGGCGGCGGAGAAGGCGAAGATCGAGCTCTCCAGCATGGTGGAGACCGAGATCAACCTGCCTTTCATCACCGCCGACGCCGAGGGTCCGAAGCACTTGCTGTACAAGCTCACCCGCGCCAAGTTCGAGGAGCTCACCGCCGACCTGGTGGAGCGGCTGAAGGGTCCGTTCTATCAGGCTTTGTCCGACGCGAAGCTGGACGTAAAGGACATCGACGAGGTCATCCTTGTCGGTGGCGCGACGCGCATGCCCTGCGTGCAGGAGCTGGTGCGCAAGCTCGCCGGTAAGGAACCGAACAAGGGGGTCAACCCCGACGAGGTGGTCGCCATCGGCGCGGCGATTCAGGCGGGCGTGCTCGGCGGAGAGGTGAAGGACGTGGTGTTGCTGGACGTGACGCCGCTGTCGCTGGGTATCGAGACGCTGGGCGGCGTGTTCACCAAGCTCATCGAGCGCAACACCACCATCCCGACGCGCAAGAGCGAAATCTTCACCACTGCCGCCGATGGGCAGACCGAAGTGGAAATCCACGTGCTGCAGGGCGAGCGCGAGATGGCGCGCGACAACAAGACGCTGGGGCGGTTCCACCTGACCGGTATTCCGCCTGCACCGCGCGGCGTGCCCAAGATCGAGGTCACCTTCGACATCGACGCCAACGGCATCCTGCACGTGTCGGCGAAGGACCTGGGCACCGGCAAGCAGCAGGCGATTACCATCACCGGCTCCAGCAACCTGACGCGCGAGGAGATTGACCGCATGATTAAGGAAGCGCAGGCGCACGCGGAGGAAGACCGCCGACGCCGCGAGGAAGCCGAAGTGCGCAACCAGGCGGACTCGCTGGCATACCAGACCGAGCGCATGTTGCGCGACCTCGGCGACCGCGTGCCGTCGGATGAGAAACTGCGCATCGAGCAGGCAATCTCCGACCTGCGCGACGCAATCAACAAGAACGACATCAGCCTCATCCGACAGCGAATGGAGGCGTTGCAGCAGGAGTCGTACCAGCTGTCGCAGAGGCTGTATGAACAGGCATCGCAGACCTACGCCGGAACCGGCGCACAGACAGGCGGCAGCAGCTCGTCCGGTGACGGCGAGGTAATCGACGCCGAGTTCAAGTCCGAGTAACGGATACAACTGCCCGCGGTTATCCGCGGGCAGACAGAATAGCACCAAAAACTTCAACGGAGAAGGAGGTGACCAACGATGGCATTGGTGCGCTGGGAAGACCCTGTGGAGATGTTGAATCGCTTCGAGCGGGAGATGAGCCAGCTGATGAACCAGTTCTTCGGCAACGCGGTGGCGCGCCGCACCGAGCCGACCCTGCCTCGCGTGTGGGCGCCCGCAGTGGACGTACGCGAGGACGACAACGAAATCACGATTAACATGGAACTGCCCGGCGTGAAGCCCGAGGAAGTGGAAATCGAGCTGACGGGCGACACGCTGTGCGTGAAGGGTGAGCGCAAGTTCCAGGACGAGGAGCGCCGCAAAGACTACGTGCGCATCGAGCGCGCATACGGCACGTTCCAGCGATCGTTCACGCTCGGCACGCCCATCGATGCTGAGAAGGTGACGGCGCACTACAAGGACGGCGTACTGACCATCACCCTGCCCAAAGCGGAGCAGGTGCGTCCGAAGAAGGTGCAGGTAAAGGCTGGGTAATTCCCAACCTTGCCTGCTGAGGATGAGGGGGCAGGGCGGTAACGGGCTGCCCTGCCCCTTATGCAAATAGACACCCGAAGGTGGCGAGGCAACGATGAACTTCAGATACAAGGATTACTATGCCATACTCGGTGTGCCGCGTAACGCCACCGAAAAGGAGATCAAGCAGGCATATCGCCGACTGGCTCGTAAGTATCACCCGGACGTCAACCCGGGCGACAAGAGCGCGGAAGAGAAGTTCAAGGAGATCAGCGAGGCATACGAGGTGCTCTCCGACCCGGAGAAGCGGGCGAAGTACGACCAGTACGGCGAGATGTGGAAATACTACAGCGAGCAGCAACAACAGCCTGGCGGATTCTCCGGCGGTGGCGGGTGGCAGGATTTGCGCGATCTCGGTTTCGGTGGACTGGGCGACCTGTTCGCCACACTGTTTGGCGACGCATTTGGGCGACGCACCGCCGAGACCGAATTCGGCTCGATGTTCGATGCCTCGCTGGATGTGGAATACCCGATAGAGGTCTCGCTGGAGGAGGCGTATTCCGGGGCAACCCGCACGCTCTCGGTGACACTGCAGGACACCTGCTCGCAGTGTGGGGGCACGGGAGCCTCGCGTACGCGCAGCGGCTTCTACACGCTGGGGCAGGTTTGCTCGAACTGTCACGGAAGAGGAACCGTGCCTCGCCACAAGCGACTGGAGGTGCGAATCCCCGCCGGCGTACAGGACGGCTCGAAGATACGCCTTGCCGGTGAGGGACTCACCGGACGAGGAGGACAGCGCGGCGACCTGTACCTGATAGTGCGCATGCGTCCGCATCCTACCTTCGAGCGCAAAGGCGATGACCTGTACGTGGATGTGGACGTGCCCTACACCACCGCCGCGCTGGGAGGCGAGGTGCGCGTGCCCACCCTGAAAGGCGGCGTCACAATGAAAGTGCCCGCAGGCACGCAGGGCGGACAGGTGTTCCGTTTAGCCGGTCAGGGAATGCCTCGTCTGAAGGGTAGCGGATATGGCGACCTGTATGCGCGAGTGCGCATCACCGTGCCGCGCACGTTGACCGCCCGTGAGCGGGAGCTGCTACAACAGCTGGCGCAACTGCACGGCACGACAACGACTTCTCGTGTTTAACCGATGTCAGGGGGGGATGTGGACATGGCAGACAGCATTCGTGACAAGCACGAACCGGTTTATCTGATTAGCGTGGCGGCGAGGCTGTGCGACATGCACCCGCAGACGCTGCGCATGTACGAGCGCATGGGTTTGATACGTCCCAAGCGCATCAATCGGAAGAATCGTTTGTACTCTGAGGCGGATATCGAGCGGCTGCGCCAGATTCAGCGACTGACGCGCGATCTGGGGGTGAACCTCGCCGGGGTGGAGATTATTCTTGACCTGCTGGATAGGGTGGAAAAGCTCCAGCAGGAGATAGAGACGCTTCATGCCCAGATGGAGCAGATGGTTCAGGAGCGGGTGGAGCAGGTTCTTGCCGAGCGACAGACTTTGCCAGCCCGGATCGTGCGCGAGCTATAATGCTTCATCCTCCTGCAGTTACACCACGCCTATCGTACGCAAGGCATCCTGAAGCAAGGGGCGTTCCCAGAGCCATACGGGTAACCTGACCCCCCACTTGACCCTGCGATATCGGCTGTGCAGGCAGTGCCATCGTGCATCACCTCTCGCAGGTATTATACCAGCCGGTTTACAAGCGCTGCAAATACTGCTACACTGTGAGCGTAGCGCTGTTTATGAGGAGGGATTCGGTGCGAGTTTTCTGTGAACCGCTGGGGGTGAGCGTCGACATCGCGGACCATCCACAGCGCATTGTCTGTCTGGCATCCTCTTTAACCGAGGCTCTTTTCGAAATGGGTTGTGGGCATCGAGTAGCGGGTATCTCCGTGTATTGCCCCCGTTATATTCCTGCCAGCGACCTGCCGGTGGTGGGCGACTATCTGCGTGTGGACGAAACCCTGCTGCGGCAGATAAACCCCGACCTGATACTGCTGACCACCGGCATCCAGCGCGCACTGGGACTCCGGCTGGCGCAAGCAGGCTACCCGGTGTACGCCCTGCCGCTGCCCAGCAGTATGGGCGGGGTGATGGAGAACCTGAACCTGCTGGGAGGGCTGGTGAACGAGGTGGAATCCGCCCGTCGCCTGCGCCAGCGGTGGGAACAGCAGTTTCGGACGATCTGCCTGTCTGCTCCAGAGCGTCGACCTCGCGTCTACATCGAGCTGTGGTTTGGCAGACACCTGCGCACGGTGGGGGCGCTCAGCTTCATCCATGACCTGGTAGAATCAGCCGGTGGGGATAACATCTTTGGGCGAGACCGACGTGCCTACTTCGTACCCGACCTGGAGCAGGTGGCGGAGGCAAGACCCGACGTGCTTCTCTTCCACACCGAACCCGACTACCCGGTGAACGTGGAGGCTCTTATTGAGGAGCGAGGCTGGCATCGGTGGAACCCTGCGCCATATGTGGTAGTGGGTACGGTACAGAAGGGACAGAACATCATTCATGAAGGACCGTCCATGATGGAGACGGCGATGTGGCTTCAGGCGCACTTCCACTCCTGGGCGCGGCACTACGGATAGGTGCGCGACAAATTAACTCTGCTCCACTTCGGAGTGAGTGGGTTTGCTCAACGGCTCCACCACCACCCCATCGGGGCGCACTTCCGCAACACGCACGGGGGTGTGCGCGGGCAGAAACTCCCGCTCGGTCAGCACGCGCAGGTTGACACCACCAATCTGCGCCACACCTCCCGGCGTGAGGTCGGTCACAGTTATTCCTTCTGCACCGAGCAGTTCGCGTTGAGCCTCCCAGCTGGCAGGCATCGAGATTTGCATACGGTGCTGCATCTCGCGCCACAGATGGCTCTTGGGCAGGTAGAGGAAAAAGACCACCATGCTCATCAGAGTCAGTATCGAAGAGACTACCAGCGCGAAGAGGGGGTGCGATTGTATGGTGATGGCTTCACGCATTCCCGCGAAGATGCACAGGAAGCCGAGCAGAGCGAAGATTCCTCGTCCGGGCAGGATGTGCGTTTCGACAATCACCAGCGCCGCGCCCAGCGCGAAAACCGCCATGCCCCACCAGTGTGAGCCACTCCAGAGGTGTGCTACAAACACCGCCCCTAAGAACAGCACGCCAACCGTGCCCACCCAGGACCAGACCGGTCGGGTGAGAAACTCCGTTACCAGAAACGCCAGCCCAATAAAGGTGAACAGTACGGTAGCATAGGGCGTTTGCAGCCATTGCATGAAGCCTTCGATGCTCACCGCCATCACCCCTGTGCCGAGCGACCGTAAGCCGGACGCTCTGGCTCCACGATGTAGCGCGATAGCGTGATGGTCAGCTGGTACGTCACCACCTGCAGGAACAGGATGATGCCGTAGCAGACCTGCGATACCAGACGGCTCCACTGGCGGCGCAGCCGCTGGGCAAAAGGCAACCGTTGCTCGGCGATAATCTCGGCGAGCATCGGCTGAAACTCTCGCCACAGGTCAATCCGGGGCTCCGGCGCTTCCAGCTGCCGGCAGAACTCCACAAACCGGCGCAGTTCCTGATATTCCCGAGAGCACGCTTCGCAAGCGTACAGGTGCTGCAGCACCTGTTCCCGCTCTGTCTGGCTCAGCTGCTCGTCAATCAGCGCGCTCAGTCGTTCCTGTACCTCTTCGCAACGCATGGTTACTCACCTACCCCCTGCCAGTAAGTTCGATAATAAGGTTCAAAAAGACGTTTAAAAGCCAATCGGGCACGATGCAAGCGCGATTTCACGTTCGCAATCGTCAAGCCGGTGATGTGACTGATTTCCTCATAGGAGAGCTGCTCGAAGTCACGTAGCACCAGCATTGTCCGGTAGTCTTCGGGCAAGCGCGCCAGCACCTCACGCACTTTCCGTTGCAGTTCCTCGCGCTCCACGTGTGCCTGTAAATCCTCGTCCGACACCGGCTCATAACCACCGTTTTCGCGCTCCGCCATCTCTTCCAGCGAATCGGTCCTCTCTCGCTTCATGTCGCGCAGGCGATTACAGCACAGGTTGTGCGCGATACGCAGTAGCCACGCGCGGAAGCTGCTGTCTCCGCGGAAGGAGCGGATGTTTTTGAACGCCCGGATAAACACCTCCTGCGTCAGGTCGTGCGCTTCCTCACCGGGCACCATCCGGTACACCACACTGTATACCAGCCTCATGTACTTCTGGTACAGCTTCTCAAAGGCGGACGAGTCGCCGTCGCTGCATCGGCGTACCAGCAAGATGTCTTCGTCCAGTGGCGCGATCATGTTGAACGTAATCTCTTGCGTTGCCTCCGTGGGCGTGCCAGCTGTCAGTACCATTCGTCACCTTCCCCTTGCCAGGCGTTGTGGAAGGCGCGAATGCGCGCCTTCCGATTTTTACCGTCCGGGCGCAGGTGGACCGGGAGGAGGTCCTCCCATCATCTGCTGGAACATCTGCATCCCCTGCTCCATCAGCATCCTTCGCTCTTCGGGCGACATGTTCATGAACATGCGCAACCCTTCTTGCATCATCTGCATCCGCAGTGACGGGTCCATGTTCATGAACATCTGGATACCCATGCGCATCGCCCTCTGGCGCTCTTCCGGCGACATCTGCATGAACAACTGCATTCTCTGCTGCTCCAGCGCCAGGAAGTCCTCTGCGCGTACTTGTCCCTGCCTGCCACGTTGCCCCGCTTGCTGGGCAACCATCGGTTGCTGGTAAAACACCACGTATACCGGGCGCGTCTTAAACGCCGGAACCATCTCGTCCAGCTGCTGTTCGAAGTCCGACGATACGGTCACGTTGCGCACGAAGGAGGTAATCCGGTTACCGGTAGTATCTGCAACAATCAGCCCCTGCGCTTCGAGGTTTACAATGGAGCGCACCCAGTTGACCAGCGTCTCAGAAGCGGGCAACTCCATATCCGCACGCAGGTACACCTTGCGCCAGACTACGCCGGGTATCTGTTTGACGACCGCATCCAGCGCAGACTGAGCGTCCTTTGCCTGCGCGGGCGGCGTCACACGTCCCTGCAACAGCGGGTCCACCACCACCTGCAGTCGAAACCGCTGGGCGATGTCTGCCAGAACCTGTCGCACGTCACTACCGGTTTGCCGCGCTTGCTGAGGCAGTTGCTGCTGGAACTGTGCTGCAGGCGGCTGAAAATCGGCGGGCGGCGGTGGCGGCATCACCGGCTCCGCCGGCACATCCACTGGCGGTTCCGGTGGGGGTTCAGGCTCACCCGGGGCGGGCTGTGCCCAGAGCGGGATGAGGGCATACACAGATAACGCCACGATAGCCGCTATCGTTCTCCACCACATCTTAAAACGACCTCCTCGTTTCCTTCATTTCTTATTAGACACCGGGCGCGTTCGAAAAGTTGCGCTCCGTGAGGAATTATGCCAGCTATCGCGATTTTCCTCACTGTGTACATTGTACCCCCTGTTTTTAGCGACGGGCATCGGGCAGGCTGAACGCGCCGACCGTTCGTGCAGGAACCGCTTCTTCCACGAAAGAATCAGGTGAGATCAGGAGGAACCTTGTGATGCCAAGAGCTATTACCATCGACGACCTGTTTCGGCTCCGGCTGGTCAGCGATGCGCAGATTGCGCCCGATGGTGAACGGGTGGTCTGTGTGGTGAAGAACGCTGATCGCGAGAAGAACAAATACTTCAGCCATCTGTACCTGTGTGACCTGCGCACGCGCGAGGTGCGCCAGTTCACCAGCGGCGAGGTCGCCGATAGCCAGCCACGCTGGTCCCCGGACGGCAAGACCATCGCCTTTGTCAGCAATCGCCAGAAGCCCAAATCACAGATATTCCTGATACCGGTGGACGGCGGCGAGGCGCGTGCACTCACCTCGCTGGAGGAAGGTAGCATCGGCGAAATCGCCTGGTCGCCGGACGGCACGAAGATAACGTTTACCTTCCGCCTCACGCCCGAGCAGTGGCGCGAACAGGTGGTGAAAGAGCGGAAGGAGAAAGGCCTGTCTACCCCGCCCCGTATCATCACCCGTCCGTTTTACCGGCTGGACGGCGCTGGCTACTTCGACGGCGAGTACTATCAGGTGTGGGTAGCGGACGCCCGTACCGGCGAAGCAAAGCAACTTACGAACGAAGCGACATCCTGCGGTAGCCTGAGCTGGTCCCCGGACAGCAGCAAGGTTGCCTTTGTGTGCAACCGCAGTGAAGACCCCGACCTGAACCCCAATCTCGAGGATATCTGGCTGGTCCCTGCCGGAGGCGGCGACCTGCAACGGGTAGAGACTCCGAAGGGACCCAAGGGCGGACTCGCTTTCTCGCCCGATGGCACGTGCATCGCCTACATCGGACATACGAAAGTAGAGGACATCTGGGGTGTTACGAATGACCACCTGTGGATAGCCGACCTGAGCAACGGCACAGCGCGAGACATCATGGAGGGATTTGACCGTTCGCTGGGCAACCTGACGCTCAGCGATATGCGCGACGTGGGCGGAGGTAGCCGTCCAACGTGGACGCCTGACGGCAAACGGCTGCTGTTCCTCGCCAGCGACAGGGGCAGCACGAAGCTCTACAGCATCTCCGCCGACGGAGGCGAACCCGTTGCTCTGCGTGGAGAGCGTGCAGACATCACAACGTTCTCTCTCAGCGCGGACGGCAAGTGCCTCGCATGGTGCGAAGGCACTGCTACGCAACCGCATGAGGTATTCACCGGCACGCTGGAAGACGGGGCGATACAAAACGCCAGCGCCGTTACCTGCTTCAATGCCGAGTGGTTGGCGGAAGTGCAGGTACAGGCTCCCGAAGAGTTTACCTGTACCTCGCCCGAGGGCAACGAGGTGCATGGATGGATTCTGCATCCCCCCGACTTTGACCCGGCGAAGAAATATCCCCTCATCCTGGAGATACATGGTGGACCGCACGCGCAGTACGGCTGGGTATTTTTCCACGAGTTCCAGCTGCTGGCGGCGCAGGGCTACGTGGTACTGTACACCAACCCGCGCGGCAGCAAGGGATATGGCGAGGCGCACACGGCGGCGATTAAAGGCACATGGGGCGGACCCGACTACACCGACCTGATGGCAGCGGTAGATGCGCTGCTGGCACGCGGGTATATTGACGAGACGCGCATGGGCGTGATGGGCGGTTCCTATGGCGGCTACATGACCAACTGGGTGGTGTCGCATACCGACCGCTTCCGCGCCGCCATCACCGACCGCAGCGTGGTTAACCTGCACAGCATGGCGGGAACCTGCGACTTCCCCCTGCTACCCGGCGGCGACTACTTCCGGGGCAACGCCTGGGCAGAACCGCAAGACCTGTGGGAGCACTCGCCGCTGAAGTACGCGGATAATATCCACACCCCGTTGCTTATCATCCATAGCGAGGGCGACCTGCGCTGCCCTATCGAGCAAGCAGAGCAGCTGTTCGCCGCGTTGAAGGTGCAAAAGAAGGAAGCGGTGCTGGTGCGCTATCCGCTGGAGAGCAGCCATGGGCTATCCCGTTCCGGTCCGCCCGACCTGCGCGTGCACCGACTGCAACAGATTGTGGAGTGGTGGAAGAGGTATCTGGCGCAGGATGGGTAGTCTATCCGACGAATCAAAAACTGATGAAAAGGAGGTGACTTTCATGCGCATCCAGCAAACTGTGGCGTGTCTGCTGGCGGTGCTTCTCTTGCTGAACATCGCGGCGCAGGCGCAAAAGAGTGCCAAACCCAAGGCGGACAAGAACGTTCCCAAGTACGTCTGCCTGATGTGTAAGGTGGGGGCAGATAAACAGGGGAAATGCCCCATCTGCAACCTGCCGATGGCAAAGGCAGGGGTATACGTGTGCACCGAGTGCGGTGCCATGGCGGATAAAAAGGGCGACTGCCCACACTGCAAAAAGCCGATGGTCAAGCTGTCCAGCCTGGCGAAGAAGTGCAAAGTGTGTGGCTATTACAGCGACAAGAACAAGAAAGAGTGTCCGGTGTGCGAGTACCGTAAGAAGATGAAATCGAAGAAGCCTTAGCCCGTGACGTGCCGATCCTGAGGTGTCTCATGTGAAGGGCGAGCCTCCCGGTGAGCCAGAACGCCCCACCTGACCTCCCTGCACGCGGGGAGGAGTATGGATATTGTCTCCCTGCAAGCAGGGGGACGAGAGGGGTGGCTAACGGCTCGGCAGGAGTCTCGCCCTCCGAATGTTTGTCCTGGAGGATCGTGCTCCGTCGCGACCAAAAACAGACTACTCTTGCTTTTTCTCCCCCGGTGCCTGCACGATAACCGGCCCCATGCCCTGATACTGCTTATGGGTGCCGTCGCAGAAGGGGAACTTGCTGGATTTGAAACATCGACACAGCGCTACCCGTTCACCGGGCTCCAGCTCTACGACCGTACGTGGTCGTCCTTCAATCTCCTCTGTAGAGTGCTTCGCCATAGCTGTACTCCTCACCATACGAATTGACAGTTTTTCTCTACGCTCTCCACGCTTCTATCTCCTGCTATCGGTGTTCGCCAGCGGTTGCGCAAAGGGTTGCCGATATGATATACTTATGTTGGTTGAGGGTATGATGAGCAGGTAGGGCGGCATAAGGGGGTAGCAATAATCTCGGAAGAGAGTGGGCAGGCTCGCCCACTCTTTTTCTTACCCTGTGAAGAGGTAACTAGCTAGGATAGAGGGCAGCCATGAACAGTGAATTCATCGAGATACTGCGTGCGCTGGAACGCGAGAGGGACATCCCGCTGGCGGTGCTCTGGGAGGCGCTGGAAACCGCTTTGACCAACGCCTACAAGAAGCACTGTGGCGCTGTCGGCGATGTGCGTCTTCGCCTCGATTCCAGTAAGGCGGGGGTTCGGTTGTTCTGTGAGCGTACCGTGGTGGAAGAGGTGGAGAACCCGCATACCCAGATTAGCCTGGAAGAGGCGCGGAAGTTTAAACCGGAAGCGGAGATTGGGGACACCGTGTCTGTACCGGTGGACCTGGATGACTTTGGTCGCATCGCTGCGCAAACCGCCAAGCAGGTAATCGTCCAGCGCATTCGTGAAGCGGAGCGGGAGCAGATATATCAGGAGTTTCAAGAGCGAGTAGGCGAGATACTCTCCGGCTTCGTGCAGCGCAGGGAAGGTCCGAACGTGATTATCGACCTCGACAGGGTAGAAGCCATCCTGCCGCCTGAGGAGCAAGTTCCCAATGAACCGTATCGCCCGCACGACCGCCTGCGCGTGTATCTGTTGCGGGTGGAGCGCACCACGAAGTCGCCACGCATTATCGTGTCGCGCAGTCACCCCAGCCTCATCCGTCGTCTGTTCGAGCTGGAGGTGCCCGAGGTGCGTGAGGGAAGCGTAGTGATTAAGGCGGTGGCACGAGAGCCGGGAGCGCGCTCCAAAATCGCCGTGTGGGCGAAGGAGTCGAACATCGACCCGGTGGGTAGCTGTGTAGGGCTTCGGGGGACCCGGGTGCAGGCGGTGGTAAACGAGCTGTACGATGAAAAAATAGACATCATCCGCTGGTATCCCGACCCGGCGCAGTTTATCGCGGAGGCGCTGAGCCCGGCGAAGGTTTCGAGAGTGTATCTGAACGAGAAAGAGAAGAGCGCGCTGGTCATCGTGCCCGACGACCAGCTCTCGCTGGCGATTGGCAAAGCGGGGCAGAATGTGCGGCTGGCGGCACGCTTAACCGGCTGGAAGATAGATATTCGAAGTGAATCGCAGATCGCCCAGGACGCGCTGAAGACGGACAAAGAGGAACAGGAAAGCGTATCCTGAGCAGAAAAACAGTTCTGGAGTGCACGATGCCTGCACGCAAACATACGCCGATACGGACGTGCGTGGCGTGTCGAACCGCCGCGCCAAAGAGGGGATTAATGCGCGTCGTACGCACCCCTGAAGGCGCAGTGGTTGTAGACCCCACCGGTAAAAGGGCGGGGCGTGGGGCATACGTCTGTCGGAATGTGTCCTGCGTGCAGACGGCACTGAAGGCGAAAAAGCTGGAGCGGTCGCTGAAAGTACCGTTGCCAGCGGATACTGCGCAGGAGCTGCTGCAGCTGGCTGCGCAGGCAGAAGAGGAGGAGGTGACTCGCTCGTGAACCGGATTCGCGTTGGTGATTTGGCAAAAGACCTGCAGATGAGTGTTGCCGAGCTGCTCAGCACGCTGACCGACCTGGGCGTGGAGGTGCGAAACGCTGATAGTCTGATAGATATCTCCACAGCGCAGGCGGTGCGCGAGGTGCTCGACAAAGGGCACCCGGTGGTGGAACTACCACCGTCACTGACCGTGCGCGAGCTGGCTCAGGCACTGGGCGTGCAGTCCACGCAGGTGCAGCAAAAGCTGATGAAAGTAGGCATACTGGCGGGGCTGAACCAGCAGCTCTCCGCCGACCAGATCGAGCGAGTTGCCTACGAGCTGGGCTACAGTGTCCGCTGGACAGAGGCGAAAGAGCCGGAAGTGCCCGAAAGCGCACGCCCCCGCACCGCATCGTCAGGAGGGCCGCAACCCCGCCCGCCGGTGGTGACCATTCTCGGGCACGTAGACCACGGAAAGACCACCTTGCTGGATGCCATCCGGCGCACCAACGTGGCAGAAGGCGAATACGGTGGTATTACCCAGCATATCGGCGCGTATCAGGTAGAGGTGGAGCATGCCGGCGAGAAGGCAAAAATCACCTTCTTGGACACCCCCGGACATGAAGCCTTCACCGCTATGCGAGCGCGAGGCGCGCAGGTCACCGACATCGCGGTGCTGGTGGTTGCCGCCGACGACGGCGTGATGCCCCAGACCGTGGAAGCGCTGAACCACGCCAAAGCTGCCAATGTGCCTATCATCGTTGCCATCAACAAGATAGACAAACCCGAAGCCAACCCCGACCGGGTGAAACAGCAGCTGGCGGAGCTGGGCGTGATGCCGGAGGAATGGGGCGGTGACACCATCTTCGTGCCCGTATCGGCGAAACAGCGCATCGGGTTAGGCGACCTGCTCGAGGCCATCCTGCTGGTCGCCGAGGTGCAGGAGTTGAAAGCCGACCCCAACGCTCCAGCCCAGGGGGTGGTCATCGAGTCCAAACTGGATAAGGGCAGAGGTCCTGTTGCCACGATTATCGTTCAGCAAGGAACCTTCAAGCAGGGCGACGCGGTGGTAGCAGGGGAAGCTTATGGGCGCATCAAGGCATTGCTGGACGATAGAGGCAACCGCGTGCCCAAAGCGACACCGGCTATGCCCGTAGAGGTCATCGGCTTGTCGGCAGTGCCCAATGCAGGCGAAAAGATGGAAGTGGTGAAAGATGAGCGCACCGCCCGACAAATCGCTATGGAGCGCGAGCAACGCCACCGCCAGGAGAAGCTCGCCAGCCAGCGTGCCCGTGTGACCATGAAAGACCTCAGCCGGCTGATTAAGGAGGGCGAGATCAAGGAGCTGCTGGTGGTGCTGAAGGCGGACGTGCACGGCTCGGTGGAAGCGGTGCGCAGCTCGCTGGAGCGACTGGAACATCCCGAAGTGCGCCTGCGGGTTCTGCACGCGGCTGTGGGTAACATCACCGAGTCCGACATTATGCTGGCGTCGGCATCCAACGCACTGGTTATCGGCTTTAACGTGCGGGTGGAACCGGAAGCACAGCGCGTTGCGGAGCAGGAGCGCGTGGAAGTGCGCACCTACCGCATCATCTACGAGCTGGTAGAGGACATCAAGGCGGCGATGCTGGGTATGCTACAGCCGGTTCTGGAGGAGTTTCCGCTGGGTAAAGCGGAGGTGCGTGCGGTGTTCAATCTGCCGCGTGGCACGGTCGCAGGGTGCTATGTTACCGAGGGCAAGATAGTGCGCAACGCCGAGGCGCGCATCTGGCGCAAGAAGGAGTTGCTGTATACCGGCAAAATCGTTTCCCTGCGCCACCTGAAGGAGGACGTCCGCGAAATCGCTCAGGGCTACGAATGCGGTATCATGGTGGACGGTTTCTCGGACTTCGAGGAGGGTGACACCATCGAATGCTTCGAGAGGCGGGAAGTCTCTCGCGCCGGACATACGATTACCCAGCGGAGCGCAACAGCGGTTTCGTAGAAGATACTGAATGACAGCAGGTGCAATGATGGTCGTCGGCGTGCTGACGGTAGAATTGCATCTTTACGAAGCGACCTCTCTGAAAGAGAAGCGTCACGTGGTGCGTAGTACTTTGGACACCCTGCGCAACAAGTTCAACCTCTCTGCTGCCGAGGTAGACCATCTGGACGAATGGCAGCAGGCAACGCTGGGCTTTTCCTGCGTGGGCAACGACAAACAGCACGTGAACAGCGTGCTGAACAAGGCGCTGGACTTTTTATACGCCGACCCACGCATTGAAGTGATCGCAGTCAATATGGAGTTGTGGTGAAAAATGAGCAGCAACAGAGTATCCAAGATAGAGAGCTTGCTGGTTAGCGAAATCAGCGACATCGTACGACACGAGTTGAAGGACCCGCGTCTTGCGGGAGTGACCATCACCCAGGCAAGGGTATCGCGCGATTTAAGCCACGCCAAGGTGTATGTGAGCGCGCTGGGGGGCGTGGAGGCGCGAGACAAAGCGCTGGAAGTATTGCGCGCGCTTGCCGGGCGTATTCGAGGCGAGTTTGGTCGTCGCGCGCACCTGCGTATTGTGCCGGAAATCCAGTTCGAGCCGGATGAGGGCATCGAGGCAGGAATGCGCGTGCACGAACTGTTGCGACAGCTGGAACAGGGATGATTCGCCGCCATCTACAACAGGTTGCTCAGGTGTTGCGGGAGGCAAAGAGCGTGGTTCTTGCCTGCCATCTCAACCCCGACGGCGATACGCTGGGATGCGCGCTGGCTCTTCAGGCGACGCTGGAGGGGTTGGGCAAGCGAGTAATCACCCTGAGCAGTGACGGCGTGCCGGAGATATATCGCTTCTTGCCTGGCGCGGAAAAGATACTCACCTCCACCGAGCAACGCGGCTTCGATGTGGCGGTGGTGTGTGATACCGGTATGCCCGAGCGCATCGGGAAGGCGAAAGATGCGGTGTTCTCGGCGCGAATCGTCGTGGATATCGACCACCATGTCACCGAAGGCGCGTTCGGCGACATCCGTATCCAGCAGCCCAAAGCTGCCGCCACTGCCGAAATCGTCTACCGCCTGCTGAAAGTGATGGATGTACCGATTACGCCCGCCATCGCCACCTGTCTGCTCACCGGCATCATCACCGATACCGGTCTCTACCGTTACATGAACGTCTCGCCCACCACCTTCCGCTTAAGCGCAACCCTGATGGAGGCGGGGGCATCGCCTGCGCAGATTGCCGAAGAGGTTTTTGAACGACGCTCCTTCCCCAGCGTGAAACTGCTGGGGCGCGCCCTCGAACACATCCGGCAGGAAGAGGATGGACGGCTGGTGTGGTCCTACCTGAGCCACGAGGATTTCGCCGAGCTGGGCGCCACAGACGAAGACACTGAAGGCATCATCACCCAGCTGCGAGCAGTGCGTGATAGCGTGGTGCTGGCGCTGTTGCGGGAAGTGAAGCCCGGGCGTGTGCGCGTGAGCGTGCGCAGCCGCGACGAGCGTATCGACATGGCAAAGCTGGCAGAGAAGTTCGGAGGGGGCGGGCATCGGCTGGCGGCAGGGTTCTGGGTGGAAGGTAACATCGCCGAGGTGAAACAGAAAGTGATTGAGACACTGCGAGAATGGATGCACTGCTCAACCTCTACAAGCCAGCGGGCATGACCTCGCGCGAGGCAGTAGACGCCGTACGCCGAATACTGGGTGTACGACGGGCTGGACACACCGGCACGCTGGACCCCGGTGCGGAAGGGGTGTTGCTCATCTGTCTGGGCAAAGCCACCCGCCTGAACGAGTTTCTGCAATGGCTCCCCAAAACCTATCGCGCGACGATGGTGCTGGGTGTGCAGACCGATACGCAGGACATGGAAGGGAAGGTGATTGCCAGCACCGATGCCGGCGGTATTACGCGCGAGATGCTGGAAGCTGTGCTGCCCCGCTTCACGGGAGAGATCGAGCAGATTCCGCCCATGCACTCGGCGGTACACCACGAGGGAAGGCGGCTGTACGAGCTTGCTCGAGAAGGGAAGGTGGTGTCCAGAGAGGCTCGTAAGGTGCAGGTATATCGTCTGGAGCTATTGCGCTTCTCGCCCGGCGAACACCCTGAAGCGGAAATCGAGGTGGAGTGTTCCACCGGAACCTATATCCGCACCCTGTGCGCGGACATCGGTGACGCGCTGGGCGCAGGAGGAGCCATGAAGTCGTTGGTGCGCACCGCAATCGGTGCCTTCCGCGTTGAAAACGCGGTGACCCTTCAGCAGCTGGAAGCGGGCGACGCTGCAGACCATCTCATCCCGATGGCGAAGGCGGTGGAGGATATTCTTCCTGTCTGGACACCTCATCCTCGCGTGCTGCGCCTGTTTCGGCTGGGTAGATTCGTGAAGCCGAAACCTTTTCCACCTGTGCCTCTGCCGGAAGATAAACCTCCTTACATCGCCGTACTGGATGCGGCAGGCGATTTGTTCGCCATCGCAACCGTACGCCGTGATGAGGTATGGCCCTACAAGGTCTTCGGTGAGCATGTGCTGTATCACCCACGTAGCGTGGAGGAGGATTTGGGGTGAGAGGCTCCGACCCGCGCCCGTTGAGCCTGCGTGCCAGCGTCGTGACCATCGGCTCTTTCGACGGGGTGCACCGGGGACATCAGGCAATTATTCGTGTGGCTATCCAGCGCGCGCAGGAACTGCATATACCTGCTGTTGCGGTCACCTTTGACCGCCATCCACAGGAAGCCATTCAACCCGATAACGCGCCACCCTATTTAACCACCCTGACCAGTCGTCTGCGCCTGTTACTGAACACCGGGCTTCACGATGTGCTGGTTCTACGCTTCGACCGCGAGTTTTCCTCACTGCCTCCCGAAGCGTTTTTGCACTCGGTTCTGCAGAAGCACCTGAACGCGCGTCGTATCGTGGTGGGCAGGGATTTCCGCTTCGGGCATCGGCGGATGGGCAGTGTAGACTATTTACGGGAAGTGCAGGCGCGTTTCGGCTTCGAGGTGGAGGACGTACCGGACGTGCTGTACCGCGGCGAGCGCATCAGCAGTAGCCGAATCCGCCAGGCGTTGCTGGACGGCGAAGTGCAGGAGGCATCGGCTATGCTGGGCAGGGCGTATGTACTGGAGGGGATAGTGGTGCGCGGGAAACAGCTGGGCAGGAAACTGGGCTATCCGACGGTAAACCTGAGCCTGCGCGCGCCCCAGCTGGTACCGAAAGATGGAATCTACGCAGGAAAACTACTACACCCGCGTACGGGCAACAGCTACACGGCGGCGATTAGCATCGGCGTGCGCCCTACCGTGGACGGCACGAAGCGCACCATCGAAGCGTACCTGCTTGGTTTTTCAGGCAGTCTGTATGGTGAGGAGGTGCACCTTGCCTTCTTTCACCGCCTGCGTGACGAACGCAAGTTCGAGTCTTTACAGGCGCTGAGGGCGCAGATGGATAAAGACGTGCAACAGGTGGTGGAGCTGATGGGGTAAGAGTTCACCACATGGAGGGCGAGGCTCCGTCCGAGCCGACATACGGGCAAGAATAAAGGGGTGATAAGCATGAGAAAGCAACCTGTCTTCGTCGTTTTACTATACATACTTTTCGTTTCTCTGTCCTGGGGGCAAGCACAAAAGCCCCCTGCTGCGCCTCCGCAGCTCTCCGAGAAGGACAAAAAGATTATCGCCCTGTTTGAAAAGGCGGTCTCGCTGCAGCGAGCAGGCAAGGCAAAGGAAGCAATTGCGGCGTATCAGGAGCTGCTCAATCTGCAACCCAACACGCCGATGGCGCGTTTCAATCTGGGCGAGATTTACATGGCGCAGGGGGACTTCTCAGCCGCCGAGGCGCAGTTCCGGCAAGTGGTAAAAGCCCTGCCTAAACTGCCGGAGGGCTATTTCCGGCTTGCAACCGCCCTTGCCCAGCAAAAGAAATGGCGTGAGGCGACACAGATGGCACAGAAGGGCGTGCAGCTTGCCCCCAAAAGCGCGGAAGGGCATTTCGTGCTGGGAGTAATCTACCTCTCTCAGAAGCGTTTTGCGGAGGCGGAGAAAAGCCTCCTGCGCAGCAGCCAGCTGAACCCCAAAGCGACCAACACGCAGTTTAACCTTGCTTACGTGTACCTGCAGATGCGCCAGCCGCGCAAGGCTATACCCATTCTGAAAAAGATTACCGAGCAGGAGCCGAAAAACCCCGCGGCGTGGGCGGGGCTGGGAATGGCATGCGACATTGCGGGTGATTTACTCCAAGCACGCGATGCCTACCGCCGCGCTCTGTCTTTGCAACCCCAGAACGAGGACCTGACCCTGCGCCTGGCGATGGTACTGGGGCGCATGAATCAGCATAAGGAGTCACTGCAGCTGCTGGAGAGGTTGGTGAAGGCACACCCCAACGATGCCGGACTGTGGTTTGCCATCGGGCAGACGCATTTCAACATGCGGCAGTATCGCGAGGCGGAAATCGCCTTTCGCAAGGTATTGCAATCGCAGCCGAAAAACGTGGCCGCGCAGGCAAACCTTGCGTTGTGTCTGCTGAATCAGAACCAGCTGGACAACGCCAAGCGTGAGTACGAAAAGCTGCGCCAGATGCGCCCGCAGGACGTGAACGCGCTGATGGGGCTGGCATACATTGCCGAAATGCAGGGACGCTGGGATGATGCCCTGAAGGAGTATGAGCAGTGGCAAAAGCAGGAGCCAAACAACCCCGAGCCGTTGCTGCGCAGTGCTCGTGTATGGCTACAGCGGGATAAGGTCCCGCAGGCGATCAGCGTGCTGGAGAAGGCAGAGCGTCAGTTCCCCAGTAACGCGGGCGTGCTGATGCAGGTGGCAGATGTGCTGGCGCAGGCGAATCAGTATGAAGAGGCACTCAAACGCTACCAGCGCATTCTGAAAATCGACTCCAAACATCTGGGCGCGCTGAACGGCGCAGGGCTGATGTGTGCTCGACTGAAGCGCAGCAAGGACGCGCTCGGCTACTACCGGCAGGTGCTGGATATTCAGCCCGACAACTCACAGGTGCTGTTCTTCATTGCCGACCTGTACGAGCAGGATAAAGACTACGCCGGGCTGGCAACCGAGATGCGTCGGGTGGTGCAGAGGAACCCCAAAAACGTGGTGGCGTGGTGGCGGCTGTCCATCGCTCTGGAGCGGCAAAACAAGATGGATGAAGCGCTTGCAGCGCTTCGGGAGATCGAGAAGCTGACACCCAACGATATGTTCTATCTGGTCAACATCCCCCGCCTGCTGGACAATCAGGGTAAAACCGAGGAGGCGGCGAAAGAGTACCGCAAGCTGATTGCCCGCCAGCGCAAGGAGCCGCGCCTTTACGGGATGCTTGCCGCCCTGTACAAAAAACATAACCGCCCCGACGAGGCGATAGCGGTGTACCAAGAGGGAATCAAGGAGCTGCCCAAGGACACCTACCTGCGCACTCTGCTGGCACGCACCTACGAAGAACAGCAAAAGTGGGAAGAGGCAAAGCAGGTTTACGGACAGATTCTGCAGGTCGCGCCCACCGAACCCGGGGCATACAGCGGTTTGCAGAGGTGTCTTGTGCAACTGAAGCAAGAAGAGCAGTTCTCCGCTCTGGTTATGCCCATTATCGAACGCGATGCTTCGAATGAGGCGGCGGTGCGCGCTCTGGCGAACTTTTACCGCGACCGGGGCAAACCCGCCGATGGAATACCACTTCTGGCTTCGCTATCGCAGAAGCACCCGAAACAGAAGGGCATATGGTTGACGCTGGCTCAGCTACAGCAGGAGGCAGGCAAAGAGGAGGACGCCCTCAAGAGCTACGAGCAGGTACTGCGGATAGACGGCACCGACCTGCAGGCGCTGCGCAGTATCGCGCAGATACATGAGAAGCGCAACGAGATCCTCAAAGCCGCAGGCATCTACGAGCGCATTCTGGCGGGCTATCCGCAGGACATCCCTACCCGCCTGCGTCTGGCGGGGATGTACGAGCAGGCAGGGCAAAAGCAGAAAGCTATCGAGCAGTATCGCGAGGTGCTCAAGCGCGATGCGAACAACACTATCGCGAAGGAGAGCCTGCAGAGATTAGGAGCCTCTTCTGCAGGAGGATAGACTGCTTGCGCTTTTGTGGTGTTTGTAATATACTTTTGATACCGGTGGTATAACCATAGCATTCTCAATCCCGAAAGGAGGAGGTACTCAGGATGTCTCGTGTTCCTCGTTTGGTCGCGGGTCTACTGAGCTGGGCGTTTATCGTGTTTGTTGTTGCTCCCGCGCTCGCACAGATTAACTACCCCAACTTCAGCTCCTCAGCGGGGCTGAATCTGGTAGGCAACGCGCAGGTCACGGCGAACAGGCTCCGCCTCACCGAGAACCGTATGAGTCAGCAAGGGGCTGCGTGGTACGCCACCAAGCAGAACCTGACGAATGGCTTCTCGACCACCTTCCAGTTCCAGTTGCATGGGCCGTCCCCTGAGGATGGTCTGGGCTACGGATTGGGGTTCCACATTCAGAACGTCTCGGCGACCCTGAACGTCAATGAGACGGGCACTACCGGAACCGTCACCGTGAGCTTCGCCACCTTCTACCAGACGCCGGAGGGCGACTTCCCCAACGTAGTAGCGGTTTACGTGAACGGCACGCTGACAGGCGCCACCAGCCTCTTCCCCAACACCATTAACATCAATGACGAAGGCGTGCACACCGCACGCATTGACTACGCAGGGGGCTGGCTGACCGTCTCCGTGGACAACGAAGCGGTGCTTTCGCTGGCTGTTGACCTCGCAGCCGCCGGCGCGATCGATAGCTCCGGCGCTGCATGGGTAGGCTTCAGCGGACGCACGGTATACGCTTACGAGAACACCGATGTGCTCAACTGGACGCTGACTCCGTTCATCTCGCCCGCCCGCACGTTGATTATTCTGGGCGACAACCCGTATGAGGGAGCAAACGTCACCGTATCGCCCACCGACCTGGTAAACACGGGCGACGGAGTGACCCCCTTCGTGCGCGTGTATCCTGCAGGTACACCCGTTACGTTGAACGCAGCAACCCTCGCGCCTGATGGCAACGAGTTCGAGAAATGGCAGATTGACGGCGTCGACTACTCCGGCGACCCCGAACTGCAGATAACGCTGGATGACAACCACATCGTGACGGCGGTGTACGAGTCCACCAAAGCCCCTGTGTGGGATACCGGCGCGCCGAAGACGGTCATCTTCAACAACCAGGAAGTGTACCTGGGCTACGTCTCCGGCAACTATTCAGCGACGCTACCCCAGCGGTGGTCCGCCATTCCCTTCCGTATCCCGACAGGCGGTGCGCTCGTCAGCCAGGTAGATGCGGACTGGTTCGTGGTGGATGGCTATCAGGGCGCGAACGTACGCTACATCATCTGGCGACGTACCGGCTTGAACCGACCGGTGGATGGAGACCAGGTGGCGCAGGGCGTGCTGGGTGCATACTCCGCAGGCATGGACGACCCACGCGTCCCGGGTGGCGAGGACTGGCTGCACCGCTACTCTAACCTGAACATCCTCCTGCCGGAGGGCGATTACTACCTGACCATCTACGCGGACGGCATCGGAGCCGGAAACACAACCGGTTTTAACGCGCTTGCGTGGCTGACCGGTGCCGACCTGCAGCCCTCAGAGGTGGAGCAGGACTTCATGTGGCGGTCGCGTTACTTCCCCAACCCCGGCTTCGAAGTGTACGCGCCAAACGCTATCCAGCCCAAAGCAGGACAAGACCCGAAGGACCGCTGGAACTGCGCCTTTGTGCTGTACGGCAAGCTGGCGGTCATTCGTGGAAACGTGGCGCTGGGCGACTACGGCGGCGACCCCTCGCTGGTTCCCATCTCCGTGCGCCTGCGTAAAGAGGGCGGCGGCGAGGAGACCCGCACCGTCTTCACCGACCGCAACGGCAACTACTCGCTGTGGGTAGAGCCGGGCACCTACGAGGTTTCCTTCAAAGCCAGCCACTGGCTGCGCGTGAATCTGACGGATGTCACGCTTGGACTGGCGGAAGAGGTCACCGGACAGAATGCCACGCTGACCAACGGCGACATCGACGGCGACAACGAGGTCACGCTGTTCGACTTCGGTGGACTGGTGGCAGCGTTTGGCTCGATGCCCGGCGATAGCAACTGGAACCCCGATGCCGATCTGGACGGAGATTTAGAGGTCACCCTGTTCGACTTCGGCATCCTGGTTCGCAATTTCGGCGCGATTGGAGACGAGTAACCCTCATCCCCGTGCCCCCTCTCCCGAAGCTTCAGGAGAGGGGGCTACACCTGCGCTGGCAATCAGCGTGCGTGGGGGGATAAAAGCGATGTCCTCCCGGGCGGTCTCCAGTGTCTGCACGGGAACATGCTCATGCCCCTTCAGCAGTTCACCGATGATTGCCTCCACCGAGCTTTCCGGCGTGGAGGCGCCACTCGTGATACCCACCGAGCGGTAGTCGGTGCGCCATTCGGGAAGCACCTCTTCGGGCTCCAGCAGCAGGTATGCGGGCACACCCGCCTCCTGTGCCACCTCGCGAAGCCGGTTGGAATTACTGCTGGAGCGGCTGCCGATGACCAGTATCAGGTCGCATACCTTCGCCAGCTCCTTCACCGCGTTCTGGCGGTTGGTGGTCGCGTAGCAGATGTCCTCTTTGGGAGGCGTTTCGAGGTGCGGGAAACGTCGTCTCAGCACCGCCATGATACGCTCCACCTCGTATACGCTCAGGGTGGTCTGCGTGGCAACCGCAAGTTTGCCGTCCGGTACCTGCACGCGCTCGGCATCCTCTACCGTCTGCACCAGCGTGATTTGCCCGGGTGCGTGTCCCATCGTGCCTAAGGCTTCTACGTGTCCGGCGTGTCCGATGTAAATAATGTGGTAGTCCTGCGAAGCGAAACGCTGTACCTCGCGGTGCACCTTGGAGACCAGGGGACAGGTAGCATCGATTACCCGCAGGTTGCGCTCCGCCGCCGCCTGTCGCACTGCGGGCGACACACCATGTGCGCTGAAGACCACCGTCGAGCCCGGCGGGATTTCCGATACCTCTTCCACAAAGATAACCCCGCGTCGCTCGAACGAGTGCACCACATGCTCGTTATGTACAATCGCGTGGCGCATGTATATCGGTGTGCCGTACGCCTTAATCGCCAGGTCCAGTACTTCTATCGCGTACGACACGCCGGCGCAAAACCCGCGCGGCGAAGCCAGAACGATACGCTCCATTGCGTCCTTTCCCTTTGCTCTATGTTTACTCTGGGCGAATGCGCATTGCCGTCCATTTTGTTATGCTGAACGAAGTGAAGCATCTCCGAGATTCTTCGCTTCGCTCAGAATGACAACCTTTTACTGTCGTGCTGAGCGTCAGCGAAGCATCTCAGCGTGACGATAAAACGAGATTCTTCGCTCCCCCTCAGAATGACAGGGAAATTAAACCCGTCATCCTCTACACACTTCACCCGCTGATACTCAGATTGTACCTCAATCAATACTTTTTGGTGAGCAATATTTGCGCATTCTTAAACCTCGATGTATAATGGAAATGCTTCAAGCACGCAACCTTACTGGTGGGGGAAAGCATGGCTATCGCAGCAGCGCATCGTACATCGGTCATTGCAGCCGACAATCATATCCTGCACAGGCTGCACTCGTTGTCCGGTATTGTGCCTGTTGGTATCTTTCTGGTTCAGCATTTGACGCTCAACTCCTTCGCGCTCGCCAGTCCTGCGCACTACAACGCGGTGATTGACTTCTTCAACGAGACGATGCCCCGCCATCTGTTGCATATCCTGGAATGGGGCTTCATCTTTATCCCCATCTTGTTCCACGCGCTGTATGGGCTGGTAATCACCGCGCATGGACAGGTGAACGTGGGACGGTACGGCTACTGGCGCAACTGGATGTACCTGTGGCAACGCATCACGGGTATCATCCTGGTCATCTACATCGCGGCGCACGTATGGGGCACCACCATTAGCCACCGGCTATACGGTACGAACCTCCACTACGACGGTATGGTTCAGTATTTTGGCAACCCATGGGTGGTGGCTTTCTACCTGCTGGGAATTACCTCTGCAACTTTCCACCTGTCCAACGGCATCTGGAACTTCTGCATTCGCTGGGGCATTACCATCAGCGAGCGGGCGCAGCGCGGGTGTGCGAAGGTGTGTGCGGTCATTTTTGTGCTGTTGACCGCGCTGGGGTGGTCGGCACTGTTCGCATTTCGCTAAAGGCTTAAGAGGTGATACTCGATGGCAAAGCAACGTGCAATCGTCGTCGGCGGCGGGCTTGCCGGACTGATGACGGTCATCAAAATCGCCGAGCAAGGGCTGCCGGTAGACCTGTTTTCGCTGGTTCCGGTGAAGCGCAGTCACTCGGTGTGCGCGCAGGGAGGCATTAACGGCGCAGTAAATACCAAAGGTGAGGGCGATAGCCCCGAAGAGCATTTTGACGACACCGTTTACGGCGGCGACTTCCTCGCGCACCAGCCTCCTGTCAAAAGCATGTGCTACCGCGCTCCGGGCATTATCTACCTGCTCGACCGCATGGGCGTGCCCTTTAACCGCACACCGGAGGGCTTTCTGGACTTCCGTCGCTTCGGAGGAACCAAACACCACCGTACCGCCTTCGCCGGCTCTACCACCGGTCAGCAACTGCTGTACGCGCTGGACGAGCAGGTGCGTCGCTTTGAGGTGGAAGGGTTGGTTAATAAGTACGAAGGCTGGGAGTTTCTGGGCATCGTGCGCGATGAGGAGGGCAGGTGCCGGGGCATCGTGGCGCAGAACCTGCACACGATGGAGATTCGCGCCTTCCGTGCGGATGCGGTGGTGATGGCGACAGGTGGACCGGGATACCTCTTCGGTAAGTCCACCAACTCCATCATCAACACCGGTTCCGCAGCGAGCATCTGCTATCAGCAGGGGGCGTACTACGCGAACGGCGAGTTTATCCAGGTGCACCCGACCGCCATTCCGGGCGAGGACAAGCTGCGCCTGATGTCGGAGGCGATTCGCGGCGAGGGCGGACGTGTCTGGGTACCCAAAGACCCTTACGACAAGCGACCGCCTCGCGAAATCCCTGAGAGCGACCGCTGGTACTTCCTGGAAGAGAAGTATCCCGCATACGGCAACCTGGTGCCGCGCGACATCGCCACGCGGGAGATATTCGAAGTGTGCGTTACCCAGAAGCGTGGCATCATGGGACGCAACGAGGTGTATCTGGACATCACGCACCTGCCTCGTGACCTGATAGAGCGCAAACTGCTGGGCATCATCGAAATCTACACCAAGTTTGTGGGCGATGACCCGCGCGAGGTGCCGATGCGGGTGTTCCCGGCAGTGCACTACTCGATGGGCGGACTGTGGGTGGACTATGAGCGCACGCCTGACGGCTTCCTGCACCCCGAGAGCACGCGCAATCAGATGACCAACATCCCCGGTCTCTACGCAGCGGGCGAATGCGAGTATCAGTATCACGGCGCGAACCGCCTGGGCGCGAACGCCCTGCTATCGTGCATCTTCGGCGGTGAGGTGGCGGGCAACGCGGTGGTGCGCTATGTGCAGGGGTTGGAGAGCTCCGCCGATAGCCTGCCGGCATCGCTGTATGAGAGCGAACGCCAGCGCCATGAGCAGGACTATCAGCAGCTGCTGAAGATGACCGGCGACGAGAACCCGTACAAACTGCATCAGGAGCTGGGCGAGTGGATGACCGACAACGTCACCGTGGTGCGCTATAACGACCGGCTCCAGAAGACCGAAGAGAAGATACTGGAGCTGATGGAGCGGTGGAAGCGCATCAACATCAACGACTCGTCGCTGTGGACGAATCAGATTGTGCCGTTTACCCGCGCCCTGCGCAATATGCTGATACTGGCGCAGGTGATTACGCGCGGCGCGTTGTTGCGCAACGAGAGCCGGGGTGCCCATTACAAACCCGAGTATCCCGAACGCAACGATGCGGAATGGCTCAAGACCACGATGGCCAGCTACACGCCTGACGGTCCGCACATCTTCTATGAACCGGTGGATACCTCGCTGATTCCGCCGCGCATCCGCAAGTACGACGTGGACAAGAAAGTGACCATCACTACCGCAGCCCAACCCGCCGAACTTGTCGGCGTAAAGGATGATAAGGGAGAATAGCGTATGGACGGCATCCAGAGCGTGGTACTGAAGATAAAGCGACAGGCGAACCCCCAGAGCTCACCCTACTGGGAAGAGTTCGAGGTGCCCTACACGCCTCGCATGAACATCATCTTCTGCCTGATGCAGATTCAGCGCAACCCGGTCAACCGTCAAGGGAAACCTACCACCGCCCCAGCATGGGAAGCCGCCTGTCTGGAAGAGGTATGTGGTACCTGCACGATGGTGATTAACGGCAGGGTACGCCAGGCTTGTTCTACGCTGGTGGACGAGGTGGGTAAGCGGGCCGGTGAACATCTCGAAATCACCCTGGAGCCCATGACCAAATTCCCTGTGGTGCGAGACTTAATCGTAGACCGCAGCGAGATGTTCGAAACGCTCAAGCGCATTCGGGCATGGGTTCCTATCGATGGCACACATGACCTGGGACCCGGTCCGCGCATTCCCGACAGCATCCGCGAGCTGCGCTACGAGTTCGCCCGGTGCATGACCTGCGGCTGTTGCCTGGAAGCCTGCCCGAACGTGAATTCACACTCTGGCTTCATCGGTCCCGCTGCGCTGGGACAGGTGAGATTGTTCAATCTGCACCCGGTGGGGGCTACTCTGGAAGATGAGCGGTTTGACGTGCTGGCAGGACCCGATGGGTTGACCGGTTGTGGCAACGCCCAGAACTGCGTGCAGGTCTGTCCGAAAGAGATTCCATTGACCCGTGCCATCGCCGAGCTGAACCGCGACATCACCATTAACCGGCTGCGCAAATGGTTGGCGAAGTAAACATGCAAGCGGGGGGAATACAGGAAGATCCCCCCGCTTCTATTACCCACCAGGAGTTCTATACCGCCACCGACGGCAGTCAGTGGCTGATGGAGGTTGCTGTACAGTGGTCTCCGTATTTTGAGAGCCATGTGCGCTTGCTGAAAATGCCGGACCGTGCCCCTGTCTATCTTCCCTCGAATCTACCCTATCTGGATGTGGTTCCCCAGAACATCCGCGAAGCGGCACTGGACGGTCGCTTTGACCTGCAGGCGATCACGCGCTATTGCTTGCAACGTTGCCTCGTCATGCTACGGGAGTACGTGGAACGCTTCGGTAACACCCTGTAAGTAAACTGTCCATCTTCCGATAATATAAGATGTCGTGCCGAAGCGACCGCTGGGTGTTTGTAGCGTTACACCTGTGGTGCGGCAGAATCTATCTTGTCATGCTGAGCGTTGGCGAAGCATCTCGCTCTTTTTGTCATGCTGAACGCAGTGAAGCATCCCGGAGATTCTTCGCTCCGCTCAGAATGACAGGGAAACCAGCCCATCGTGCCATGCTGAGCGAGGCATCTCATTATCTCGATCGGGAATGGGAAGTCTAATGAAAACCGCTATTGCAACTCAATCTCGCGTGCTGGTTGTGGACGACGAGCCGCTGGTGGTTGAAGCCATCGAGCGTACCCTGCGCTCGTACGGCTATGCGGTTAGCACAGCGTACAGTGGTCAGGAAGCCTTGCAGGTACTGGCGCAACAGCGAGTGGATTTATGCTTGTCAGACCTGCATATGCCCGGCATCGGAGGCAAAATGCTCGCCAGGCAGGTGCGCCAGCAGTATCCTGAAATCCCGATTGTTATCATGACCGGAGATGATTCGGTCGAGGTGCTACGCGAGGTGCTTGATAGCGGAGCCAGTGACTTCATCACCAAGCCGTGGCGCGCGCACGAACTGCCCATCGTGATAGAGCGCAACATCCGCCGCCACAGTATCTGGATGGAGGAGCAGAAGCTGTATCTACGCAAACTGAACGAAGCGTATTCCGACATGCTGGAGGCGCTGTTGAGTGCGCTCGAGACACGTGAGCGAGAGATAGAGGGACACTGCGAGCGCGTCACCACCTACACGATGATACTTGCCGAAGCCATGGGCGTTCCACACCAGCAGCATCCCAACATCGAGCGCGGTGCCTTATTACACGACGTGGGCAAAATCGGCATCCCCGACAGCATTCTCTTCAAAAACGGTCCGCTGAACGCCGCCGAGTGGGAAATTATGCGCCAGCACCCCGTTATCGGATATCGAATGTGTATGAAGGTGCGTTCTCTGCAAGACGCGGCGCGCGAGGTGGTACTGTGCCACCACGAGCAGTGGGACGGTAACGGTTATCCCCAGGGTTTGCGCGGCGAGGAGATTCCGCTCGGCGCACGCATCTTCGCCGTCGCGGACGCGCTTGATGCCATGACCTCCGACCGTCCCTATCGCAAGGCTCTCTCTCTGGAGGAGGCGTCCGCCGAACTGGAGAGATGCGCGGGCACGCAGTTCGACCCTCAGGTGGTCAAAGCGTTTCTCAGCATTCCCGCCGGTGTGTGGGAGATGGTGATACAAAACCTTCAAGCCACATCCAGAACGAGCGCGCCGGACGATGACATTTTCTCCCTCCCCGCTCAGGAACCGCTGAGAAAGGCAGCGTAGTAATCCACCATTTCCCTGTCATTCTGAGCGCAAGCGAAGAATCTCGCTCCATCGCCACAAAAAGATGCTTCGCTCACGCTCAGCATGACAGTAAACGGTTGTCATTCTGAGCGAAGCGAAGAATCTCCAAGATGCTTCACTTCGTTCAGCATGACAAAAAGGCGGGATGCCGAGCGTCAGCGGAGCATGACAAAAAACACGCCGAACCTGCTTGGGAGGGTGAGGCTCCTGCCGAGCCGTTCGATTTCGGTCGCGACGGAGCGCGATCCCTCCAATCCAGTTGCGGGGAGGGCGAGGCTCTTGCCGAGCCGATTTCGCCTGAAGCCGTTCCCCTGCAGACGAAGCCAGCCTGCGCTGGCTGTGTAACCCTGCGAAGGCAGGGTTTGGTTTGAAGAGGTGCGGCTTCAGCTGCAGGTTTGGTGCGCGATGTGCAGCTTGCGATAGATGCGTTGAACATTCCGTGCGCACCCACGGATTACCTGCTCACCAGACTAAGCTGCACCTGCAGCTGGCGTTGCTGGTAGCTCCACAGAATGCGTGGCTGGATGCAGTGCGCCGGTAGCGATAAAGCAACCTGCCAGTCGCGCCAGCGGTGGTGTTCGATATCCCATATCCCGAGAACGTCCACGCCCCAGCGTTCGGTCAGGCGTAAACGGAAGCGTGCCTCTCTTCGCGTCTCCAGCCGGTCGAATACAAACGGGCTATTACCCCTTGTGGCGGCAAGGGCTAATCCCGCTCCCATCTGTGCGCCTTCTCCCGCATTCCAGTAAACGCCCCACTGCGCCCGCACCCAGCCGTACATCTCAGAGCCGGAGTACGCGCCCGCTCTCGCCTCCAGAACAATATCAGAGCCAACCTGCCTGCCTATCTCCAGCGTCCGGGATTGCCAGCGCAGCAGAGCAAGCGCACGACTGGCGGTAACCAGAGTGGGGCTTTCCTGCAGTCGCCCCAGCTTCCACTCTGTTTCCAGCAATCCGCCGCCCACGGGGTGAACGGTCTGGTAACCCAGTTCCGCACCGCGCAAATAAAGGTCGGTGCGCTGGAGATTCTCCACTGGTGAATTCGCCTGCACAGAGAGGAACGCACCTTGCTTCATCTCTCTGTCCAGCGATGTACGCCAGCTGTAAGTGCCGATAGTCTCCAGAAAAGACACTCCGGGTCGCTCGGTGGGTTCCAGACGACGCAGGGGTTCTTGGTCACCGGCACGGTCCAGCCTGCGCAGCAGGTCCACTCGTATCTCGGGGTCATGTCGGGTGAATACCCGCAACCTGTAGCGCACCTGTCCCCACCTCTGCGGCAGCAGGTCGCCATAGTACACCATCAGCCCGCGCCGGCGCGAATAGCCTATCTGCGGTAACAGCGGTTCGCCCGGCTCGCGCCTGCCGATCCGCCGGCTCAGGTACGGCACGGTGACCCACCGATGCCCCCACGCCGACAGTGACACCTGGCGGGCACGCAGCCGCAAAGCAGGGCTCAGACTCAGGCTGCGCGCGGACAGCAGGAAATCGGGGGTCTGCTTGTCGCAGGTGGTCAGCGTCACCTCTTGCATGGTCAACATGCTGCCATCGGAGCGCAGCGACTCGGCGGTGATGAAGATGCCCTCTATCTCACCGCGGACATCGGACAGGTCGCCTTCGCGTGTCTTTAAATTAAAGCGCATCTGCGAGGCGCGAAGCGTTCCACGCTCATCTGCTAAGAACACATCGCCTGTGGCTGTAATCCAGCCGCTCTCCATATCGCCCTCGATGCGCTGCGCCCGCACACGCCGGCTGCCCCACTGCACCTCGGCATCCCCTTCCGCAGTGAAATGGCGGAACTGCTGAGCCTCTACACGACGCGCCAGCAGTCGCCATGCGTCGTCTTCCGAGGGGGAGGGAGCTGACCTTGCACCGCTGACCAGCATCCCCAGCAAGAGCAGCACGGCAAACCGGCACATGCGCGCTATTCTGAACTGTTCAGCTGGTTTAGAATCCACTCCGTCGCCCCTTTAAGGTCCGGCGCAATGTGGTCGGGTGGGTGGTTCGTCACTTCGGGGGAATCGAGCATCTCCGGCTTCACGTGTCCGCTCAGCACCAGCACGGTCCTTACGCCCGCTGCGCGTCCCGCAATGATGTCCCTCCATGAATCACCCACGAACACCGATTTCTCCAGCGCGATAGCGTGTTCCCTCGCCGCTCGAAGTAGCAGACCCGGTTTGGGCTTCCGGCAGTCGCAGTTGTCCGCGTCATCGTGCGGGCAATAGTAGAAGGCGTCGATATGCGCATGGTAATCGCGCAGCATCTCCTGTAGCCGTTCGCTGATTTGTTTCAGCGCCTCCAGCGTGTACAGCCCTTTTGCCACTCCTGACTGGTTCGAGCAAACAATCACCGGCACGCCCAGCGCATTGAAATGCGCTATCGCCTCCGCCGAGGAAGGCAACAGATGCAGCTCCTCCGGTTTGGTGACGAACTCTACCGGATCGGCGTTAATCACACCGTCTCTGTCCAGAAACAGAGCGGGGCGGGTTGTTTTCTCGCTCAAGCGTTCACCTCTCATGACATTCTCTAAAAGGACTATATCGGAGCTGAGGACGAATCGTCAAGAGGATACCGTACACAGGAGGTGGCTTCGCATGGCACCGCGTGTGCTTATCGGCACTTCCGGCTGGAGCTACGATCACTGGCAGGGTATCTTCTATCCACCAGAACTGGAACGCGAAGGGTGGCTTGCCTTCTACGCACGAGCGTTTCCTACCGTCGAGATTAACAGCAGTTTTTACCGTCTGCCCTTTGAGAACATGGTACTCAGCTGGCACCGGCGGACACCGGAGCACTTTGTGTTTGCTGCCAAGTTCTCCAGACAGGCAACGCACGTGCAACGCCTGCATGACTGCCAGACGGTCGTACAGCGATGGATGGAGCGCCTGAGGTTGCTGGAGGAAAAATTGGGCGTGGTTCTGGTGCAGCTGCCGCCCGGACTGCACAAAGATGTGCCGCTGCTGGAAGGATTCCTCCGGTTGTTCCCCGAGGGCGTGCGCGTGGCGGTGGAGTTTCGCCATCCATCATGGGAGTGCGACGAGGTATACGAGATGCTCCGCGCGCTGGGGGTGGCGCACTGCACCATCAGTTACCCACGCTATCCGGTAAACTGGACGGTGACCGCCCCGTTTGCCTACATCCGTTTGCATGGGGTAACGCAGGCGTATGACTACTGTTACAGCACAGAGGAGCTGCACGACCTCGCCGCACATATCCGCGCTCTGCTCCAGCAGGTACAGCAAGTATACGTGTACTTTAACAACGACACCAACGGCTACGCTCCCGACAACGCTCGCCAACTGCAAACCATTCTCTCGCTCGACCCCGAGATTGCAGGAACCTGAGCGGCGGAGGCGAATAGCCATATCAACAACCGTAAGGAGGAAGGGTGAAGTTGCGAACGGATTGGCCGCTTGTTCTTGTGCTTTTATTGGTGTTTGCGCTACCGGGCGAGTCAAAGCGTCGTCTTAGCGTCACACACCTTCTCACGGAATGGCTGGAAAACCCTCTGGGGATAGATGCTCCACAGCCGCATTTCTCGTGGCAGATGCAACATCAGGAGCGTGGTGCCAGCCAGAGCGCGTACCAGATTCAGGTCGCTAGTAGACCGGAGCTGCTTCGTGATGGCAAAGCGGATATGTGGGACAGCGGGAAGGTCGTATCCTCGCAGAATCTGCACATCCGCTATGAGGGCAAACCTCTGCAGAGCAGAACCACTTACTACTGGCGTGTGCGGATATGGGACCACAACGACGTTACCAGCGCGTACAGCCAGCCTGCCACCTTCGAAACCGCCCTTCTGCACCCTGACGAGTGGCAGGCGAAGTGGATTGCAGTGCCCCGAGCGGGTGGAAACGGCTGGCACTCACAGTTCGCGGACAGCGTGGACGTGACCAAATGGGTGCAGCTAGACCTGCGCCAGCCGGTGGAGTTCCGACGGGTGGTGCTTTACCCCGCCCGCCCGCATAACTGGGTGCGTGACGAACCCGGCTTTGGCTTTCCTGTGCGCTTCCGCCTCGAAGCCAGCGATGAGCCCGACTTCACCCACTCGCGCGTTCTCGCCGACTACACGCAAGCCGACGTGCCCAACCCGGGCGCGAAACCGTTCTCCATCGACGTGGGCAATCAGAAGGCGCGCTATGTGCGACTGGTGATTACAAAACTACACCATCCCGCCGATACGCGCCCGCTGGCGGCGCTGGCGGAGATGGAGGTGCAGGACGCTAAAGGCAATAACCTCGCTCTCTACGCCACCGTAACCACCGACGGCTGGAACATGGATAGCATCGAGGAAAACGACTGGGGTCGGGCGATGCTCACCGATGGGGTGCGCGAATCCCGTCCGTCGGATACATACGCCCCTATGCTGCGACGCGAGTTCAGAGTGGCAGGCAGGGTAAAACGCGCCCGCGCCTACGTCACCGGTTTGGGTTATTACGAGCTCTATCTCAACGGACAGAAGGTAGGCGACCGCGTGCTGGATCCGCCCTACACGAACTTTCATAAGCGCATCTACTACAGCACCTACGATGTGACTCCCTTGCTTCGTCGGGGTGACAACTGTGTGAGCGCACTGCTGGGCAACGGCTGGTGGAAGGGCAAACCCCATCTCCTGTTGCAGATGCATATCGAATACACCGACGGCACCGAGCAGACTATCCTCAGCGACGGCGAGTGGCGCTGGGCAAAGAGTCCAATTCTGGACAACAGCCTGTATCACGGCGAGACGTACGACGCCCGGCTGGAGCAATCCGGCTGGTGCGAGCCCGGCTTTGCCGAGCAGCAGGGGGAATGGCAACCGGTGCTGGTTAGCGAACTGTCGGGCGTGACGCTTTCGGCGCAGATGATGCCGCCTGTCAAGGTCACGCAAACCCTCAAGCCCAGATGGATTTCCGAGCCGCGCCCCGGTGTGTTTGTGGTGGATTTCGGACAGAACTTCTCCGGCTGGTGTCGGCTGAAAGTGAAAGGTAGCGCAGGCACTACCGTGACGCTCAAACATGCCGAAGTGCTGTTCGAGAACGGGCTGGTGAATCAGCAGAACCTGCGCTCCGCCAGAGCTACCGACACCTACATCCTGAAAGGCGAGGGGGTGGAGGTTTACGAGCCGCGCTTCACCTATCACGGCTTCCGCTACGTGCAGGTGGAAGGCTATCCGGGAACCCTGAAGCCAGAGGATATTGAGGGAAGAGTGGTTCATACCTCCTTCACACAACGCGGGCAGTTCGAGTGCTCTAACGAGCTGCTCACCCAGATTCAGCGCAACGCGCAATGGGGCTACCGCACCAACTGGCATAGCATTCCAACCGACTGCCCCCAGCGCGACGAACGACAGGGCTGGATGGGCGACGCCCAGATGACCGCCAACATGGGCTTGTACAACTTCACCGCCGAATCCGCCTACGTGAAGTTCCTGCGCGACATCGCCGACGCCCAGGGTGAGGACGGGCGTATTCCCGACACCGTGCCCCACGTGTGGGGAACCAACCCGGGCGACCCGCAGTGGGCAGGGGCATACCTCTTTATCGCTTGGGACATGTACCGCCATACGGGGGCGAAGCATCTGCTGGAAGCGCACTACGAGGGCTTCAAGCGCTATGTGGAGATGCTGCGTCGGGAGGCAGGAGAGAGCTACATCCTCACCCGCAACAACTACGGCGACTGGGTGGCGGTGGTGGAAACGCCCAAAGACCTTATCTCCACAGGCACGTACTACCTGAGCGTGAAGGTGCTGGCAGACATCGCGCGCGTGCTGGGCAAACACACCGACGAGCGAGAGTACCGTGCTCTGTGCGAACGCATCGCTGACGCCTTCAATAAACGCTTCTGGAACGCGCAGACCGGTCAATACGGCAACGGCAGTCAATTCTCTAATATCTTCCCGCTCTATCTGGGCATTGTGCCGGAGGAACACCGGCAGAAGGTGCTGGATAATGTGATACACGACATCACCGTGAACCACAAAGGACACCTCAGCACAGGGTTCATCGGCACACGCTATTTGCTGGATACGCTGACCATGCTGGGGCGTGCCGACATCGCCTATCTGGTCGCCTCACAGGACACCTACCCGAGCTGGGGCTACATGGTGCGTATGGGAGCAACCACGATATGGGAGCTGTGGAAGTACGAGGTCGGCCCGGGCATGAATTCACACAACCACCCTGCGTTTGGACTGGTTAGTGGGTGGTTCTATGAGACACTGGCGGGTATTCAGCCCGATGCTTCGCGAGGCGATTGGGAGCATTTCATCGTGCGCCCGCATCCTGTTGGCGACCTGCGCTGGGCGCAAGCCTCCGTAGATACCGTTCGCGGCAGGGCAGGGGTACGCTGGGAGAGGCGCCCCGACGCTTTTCTGCTGAGCGTCATCGTGCCCGCCAACAGCTCCGCAACAGTATACATCCCCAAGCTGGGCATCGCCAACCCCGTCCTGACAGAAGCGGAAGGCAGAGTATGGCGCAACGGCGCGTTTATACCCAGAGTACCCGGCGTGAAAAGTGCACGTGATGAGGGCGACTGGATGATAGTGGAAGTCGGCTCCGGCGACTATCATTTTAAGCTACAGGCAGACAGATGAACAGTTGCCCTCCCGCGGAAGGTGTGATATAATCGGTGACACTGCTGGGGGTGCTGAGATGGAGGAGCAGCAGCCACAATCTGAACAAGCCACGCAGGAAGAACAGGCTCAAAAACAGCCTGTAGATGTGGTGACCTTCGTCTTGTGGCTGATCGATGAGCTGCAGGCCCAGGCATGGATTAAAATGGGCTTGTGGAAAGACCCCATCTCGGGGGAGTTGCATACAGACCTGCCACAGGCGAAGATTGCTATCGATGGTGTGGCGGCGCTGGCAGAGGTACTGAAACCCCACATAACAGACTCACAGCGTCGCGATTTGGAGCGTTTGCTGACCGACTTACGGCTCAATTTTGTGCAGCGCAGTGCGGGTGGCTAGTTATCTGCACTGCGAATCGAAAGAGAGAAGGAGGCGACCATGCATCGTTCGCAAGAAAGCGCTGAGGTTCGCTGGCTACGTGCGCAGTGGGCGCGCTATTATTTTGTCCGACGCTGTTATCTATGGGCAGTACGGGGGGTCAGGGCGTTTACCGCGTGGGTACAGGACGGGGTGTCTCTGGTGGCGCACTGGATTCTGGAGCGCACCGACCCGCTGGCACAGTACCGGCGCCAGCGCGAGCAGTTTCTTGCTTTCTACGAACAGTATGAGCAGCTGGTAGACGTGTTGTGCTGGGCAGCGCGTGACACCGTGCACGACGGTTGCGACGAACAGTATCAACAGGTGCGAAACTGGTTCACAAAGCACTACGCCCCCGTGCGCCGCGCGATGGCTCCCTTTATCCGACAGGTGCTCTCCGAGGGGGACGGCAACTCGCAAGAAGACCCCTTCGAGAAGCTGTTCGCACCGGCGCATGTGATGCAGGTAATCGAAGGCGATGAGGGTGACCTGCTGGGGCGCATTATCCTGACGCGCGAGATCGTGGCTCGCTATGATGCCCATTTACGAGCGCAAATAGATAAATACGGGCAAAGAGCGGGACACTGAAGATGCAGATACGCCTTTTGCGCGCGGGAGACGAACCTGCGGTTTTGACACTGTGGGACCGGTGTATGGGGGAGCAGTTCCCGCTGGATTCCGCTCTGTTCGAGCAGAACGTGCTGAGGGACGCTCACTTTGACCCGGAGGCGGTTTGGGTAGCGGAAGACAATGGGGGAAACCTGCTTGCGTATGCGCACGCGAAGGTGTGCAGAGAACCGCTGGGTTCGGCGGGTATGATGCCCGAGCAGGGGTGGATCGGCGCACTTGCTTTCCTGCCCAATGAAGAGGGCTTACAGGCGGCTCGCCTGCTCCTGCAAACTGCGCTGGAGTGGCTGAAAGCGAAGGGGAGAAAGCGGGTAAACTATGGTTCCGACCCTGCCCACTTCTTCCCCGGCGTTCCCACCGAGCAAACCCTCCATCAGCAGCTCTTGCGGGAGGCGGGGTTCACCATCGGCGAACATGTGGCGGTGGACCTGGTGCGTGAACTGGCGGACTATCGCGTGCCTGAAGAGGTGGAAGCGAATCTGCAACGCCTGCACGAGGAATACGCCATACGCTCCTGCACCCCCGATGATGTGCCTGCCCTGCTCCGCTTCTTACAGCAGGAGTTCCCCGGCAGGTGGTACTACGAGACCGCAAAGAGGCTGGAGGTAGAGGACACCCCTCGCGACATCCTTATCCTCACGCATGGGGACGAGGTAGTGGGATTCTGCCACACTTTTCATCGCGGCTCCAAGCGCATTGGGCCATCCATCTACTGGCGCAAGTTGTTGGGTGAAGCGTACGGCGGATTGGGACCCATCGGTCTTGCAGGGAGCACGCGGGGGAAAGGGTTGGGACTGGCTCTGCTCTGCAAAGGCGTGGAATATGTCAAGCAGCAGGGTGCACAGCGCATGGCGATTGACTGGACCGACCTGGTGGACTTCTACGGCAAAATCGGCTTCCGCGTGTGGAAGCGATACCATCCGGCGTCTCGACGGATTTAGCACATCCGCGTGGAGGGCGCACCTGCCGGCAAGCCGGTTTAGCCCCCACCCCAGCCCTTCCCGCGAGCGGTGAGGGAGCGGTTCCTCCCCCGTCCACGGGGGAGGTCAGGAGGGGGCTTCACACGGCTCGGCAGGAGCCTCGCCCTCCATGCGGGCTTATATTGTTATCCGCCGCCTCAACAGTCTACCCGTACCCAGCAACCCGGCTAGCATCAGCGAGAGCGTCCCTCCTTCAGGAACCGCTTGAGGGGTAAATCCCCCTTCCGGCGTCAGGATGAAATCCTGCGAGCGTGTGCCGTTGCCGGGCAAGGGCGCGTCGTACAGAACACCGTTGAGAACGCCCAGGCCGTTCCATGCCTGCAGATAGCTCTGCGCCAGCGTAAGGGTCAGGCTATCGATAGAGCTGCGGTTTGTGCCGTTGAACACGTTCGTCACGCGAAAGCGTCCGCTGCCGAACGGGTCCGCCCCAAAGCCATCATACAGAGCCTCCCAGATGGCTAACTGCAGGGCGGCACGACCGCGTGCATCCGTAGCGGATGGACGGTTCTTCCACAACGCCCCCATCGCCCAGTCCGCGCGGCGCCCGTCGTCCAGCGCAGTAGCAGCGGTGTTCTTTTGCACAGCATCCCACGAACCACTCGCCACCGCCTGCTTCAGGTCTACACACCATGCTTCCTTTGGCAAGGGGTATCCCCCAACATTCAGGCGCACTGCGCCGATATATACCCAACGGGTGCTACCGTCCAGAACGGTATCGGCGGTGTAGCTGTTATCGTAATTGTGCAGGCTGATAGTAACTGCGCTGGCGCTACTGGCGAGCACAAACCCAATCACCAGGCTCAAAATCCATCTCCTCATCAGACACTCCTCCTTCACGGTGTACTGGCACCCATATATGCTGCAAGAGGAGTGCCATACCTGTTGCGCACTTTGCGGGGATTGAACGAAAAACGGTAAAGTAACGGGGATACTACTCCTCCTCTACGTCCCTCTCCACCCACACGAATCGCGGCGTTTTCGCGTCGGCGAAGTTCAGCTCCACCAGCCGACGGAACAGCTGCTCCTCCATCACCTGCTCTGCGAGATCCCTTCGCAAGACGCGAAAATAGAGCTGCATCACGCGATAGTGCACCTTGCCTAACGCCAACGACCCCGTGCGCATCCCCTCGTCGGTCGCCAGCGTCTGCCCCAATACCGCCCGCGCAATCTCCTTGTTATGAAACTGCACCGCCTGCAGATACGCCGCGCCAACAGGTGACTTGCCCTCTAACAACTCGATCTGCACGTCCTCCGGCAGCACTACCGCCGTCTCCTGCTGGATACGGTCCAGCACCTCCAGCAGCTCTCGCCGTTCGGCTTCGGGCACATGGCGCGGAACCACCCCCTTCACCGTCGGCGCACCGAACTTCTCCAGCGACAACAGCCAGAACTTCAGCAGCAACCCCTTCGCCCACCAGTGCTTGTACGCCGCGCGCAGGTCACTGCGCCCCGTCGGCGATTCGTAACTGCCGTTGTAGGAATACACCACGAACTTCTCGGCGGGCAGAGGCTTCTCCTCACCCGCAGGCGTGCGCAGGTACAATGCCTTCAGGTTTCGGAACTCATCTGTCTCCAGCCGGAACAGGCGGGGCGGTTTGCTCTTGATGCTCTGCCATATCACCATCCCGCTCCACGGCTCCTGCTCGCACAGCGTGTAGTTAATCTCCTGCACCGAGTAGCCGTGCGCTAAGGCGTCCAGCGCGTTCAGCAGGATGCGGATCACCGAACCGCGCAGCTGCCCCAGCGCAAAGCGCACCAGCTCCGCCGCCCGTTGTGATGGCGCGTCTTCGCCACCGGGCACGATTTGCCAGTCCGCGTCCAGCACGCCGAACTTCTTGGTGGTGAGCGCAGACTGCACCTGCGCATCGGTGAGCATCTCCTCGTACACCCGCTCTCCGCGCGTGCGAAGCAGGTCGTTCGCATCCCCTGCGCCACCAAAACGAAGGGCGGCGATGGGTTCCACCGCCGCCTGCTCCCGGTCCAGTCCGCGCCGCCTCACGCGACGCCATAGCTGCGAAAACACCATACGCTGCCTCCTGTTACCACCGAAGTTATCCCAACACCACCAGCGCGTCCTCCGGCGTGGTGACCACCTGCGCCCCGCTTGCCTTCAGCCGCTCTATGATTTCCATCGCCTGCCCGCTGGTGAAGTCGCGCTCCTGCCAGTTGCAGTCCGCCAGCAGCACCCGTTTGCCCGCCCGTTGCGCCTCCTCTACCGCCTGCAGGTTCGCCAGGTTGCCGTATCCAAACGCCACCGGCGCAACGAGTATCGCATCCGCCCTCGCCAGCGCGTCGCGCAGTAGGGCAAGGCTCTCGGCTGAGATGGGCGTGAACGGCGCCTCCGTGATGACCTCTGCGCCCAGCTCCTGCGCTACCTCCTCGTCGCTATCCAGCAGGTGCAACACCCCCACCGAAAGATGCCATCCCGCCCGCGCCAGCGCGCCAATCCATCCCGCGCCCGTCCCTCCACCGCAGATCACGTGCACACGCCTGCCGTTGCCCGCCTGCGACTCCACGTGCTGTAACGTGCGTGGCAACACATGCGGACGCCCCGTCGCCGGATTCACCCGTACCCACGCATCCAGACCGAACACCCGCGCCAGCAGGGAGGGGGTAATCACCTCCGACGGCGCACCGTCCGCCACCAGCTGCCCCTGTCGAAGCACAACCAGCCTGTCGCAGAACTCTGAAGCGAGGTTGATGTCGTGTAGCGCCGCCAGCACCGTCAACCCCTCTTCGCGATTGAGCTGGCGCAGTAGCGAAAGCGTGCCCACCTGATGCGCTACGTCTAGGTGCGTCAACGGCTCGTCCAGAAACAGCAAGGGCGTCTCCTGCGCTAACCCACGCGCCAGCACCACCCGCTGACGCTCGCCACCGCTGAGCGTGCCGAAAGCGCGTTCCGCCAGCGACAGGCTGTCCGTGCGCTCCATCGCCCGCCGAGTCGCCTGCATGTCCTCCGCGCGCTCTTTGCCCCACCAGCCGATGTACGGCGCGCGCCCCAGCAACACCACCTCCCACGCGGTGAAACCGAACGCCACGTCCTCACGCTGGGGCACAAACGCCAGCCTCTGCGCCACATCCTTCGCCCGCAGCTGAGCCAGCGGTTGTCCGTCCAGCCACACCTGTCCCTTTTGCGGCTTTAACACTCCGCTGAGCACGCGCAACAGCGTGGACTTGCCGCTGCCGTTCGGTCCCAGCAAGCCCACAAACTCACCGCGCGAGATACACAGGTTGATGCCCTTCAATACAGGCGTTGCACCGTATCCCGCCCAGATATCTTCAGCACGTACGATTTCTGTATTCACCATTGCTTGACAATCCGCTTGTCCGGTGCTATGATTGCTCCGCCAGCTCGGCATAAGTTTCGCCCGTTCCCACCCGGGCGAGCCTCACTGTGAGAAAGGAGTGGAAACGAAATGGTTCGCCTATCAACCCTTTACGTTTTCGCCTGCGCGTTCTCCTTCGCGCTGAGCCTCTCTGCCGTCCACGCTCAGTATACCATCACCGACCTGGGCGCGATCACCGCTAACGGGCAAAGCCGCGGCTACGGCATCAACAACCTCGGCGAAGTCGCCGGATGGTCGGATGGACACGCCTTCTTCTGGACAGGCGGTGTGCTCATAGACCTCGGCGTGCTGTCGGGTACCGCCAGCGAAGGGCGCGATGTCAACGACCTCGCACAGGTGGTCGGCTGGAGCGATGCCGCACAGGCGCGCCATCCCTTTATCTGGAAAGACCTCAACGGCAACCGCCTCGCCGACCCGGGCGAGATGGTGGACCTGCGTCCCATCCCCAATACCTGGCAGGGCAGAGCGTACGGCATCAACAACGCCGGGCACGTGGTAGGGTGGTCTGCTATCAACCCCGATGGGGTGTACCACGCCTTCCGCTGGAGTTACAACACAGGCGGCTGGTGGGACTGGTTTGACCTCGGCAACATCACCGGCAATCCCGACGAAATCAGCCTCGCTAACGACATCAACAACCTCGGACAGGTGGTGGGAGGCTCCGGCTCGGCGGGCAGCCGACGCGCTTTCCGTACACAACCCTACGCCGCTATCAACCCGCTCACCGATGCCCTGCCCTATCTGCCCAACGGCACAACCGCCGAAGCCTTCGGCATTAACGACCGGGGTCAGGTAGTGGGCTTCTCCAACACGCGCGTGGGAACCAGCACCCTCACCCGTCCCGTACTGTGGGAGGGCAGTTCTGTTATCGATCTGGGCACACTGGGAGGCAATATCGGACGCGCGTACGGCATTAACAACCTCGGGCACGTCGTGGGACACTCCTATCTGTCGGACAACATCTCCTTACGCGCCTTCCTGTGGGTGAACGGTGTGCTTCGCGACCTCAACGACCTCCTGCCGCCAGGTTCCGGCTGGGTGCTCAACGAGGCGCGCGCCATCAACAACTTCGGACAGATTACCGGCTACGGCGCACACAACGGCATTACTCGCGCGTTCCTGATGACACCTGTGCCTACCACCGTCACCGTAAATCTGGACGGCTACACGGGCGATTACTCCAGATTGCCCCTGCAGGTGGAGGTGCGCTCGACAACAGGGGAGACTCTGCTTACGTTCAGCCCAGCACTGAACGCCGACGGTACGTTTCCCCTCACCCTCACGCCGACGACCTATACCCTCGCCTTCAAGGCAGACCGCTCCCTGCGCCGCGTGCTGACAGGCATCACCGTGCCGGCGGGAACCCTGGCGGTGAACCTCGTCAACGGCGACGCCGACGGCGATAACGAGGTCAGCCTGTTCGATTTCGGTAAACTGGTCGGCGCGTTCGGTAAGCTGGATGGAGAGGAGGGCTTTGAACCCACCGCCGACTTCGACGGCGACGGCGAAATCAGCCTGTTCGATTTCGGCATCCTGGTGCGTAACTTCGGGGAAGTAGGAGATGAATAACTGACTGAACGCCCCTCTCCCGTCTGCGACGGGAGAGGGGGCAGCCGACGAGGGCAGCTTCCTACCGGCTCCACACCGCCACCTTCACTGCGGGGGCGTTTCCTATTTTCAGCGTGACCACCCTCCGCACCGTGTAGCCTGCTCCGTCGCGGGAGATACTGTCGCCCTCGTTCAGCACCTCGTCTGCCGCTGTGACCCCTGCCCACATCGGACGGCTGAAACCCAGCAGGTCGTTGTCGGTAAACAGACTGCGCAACAGCCCGCTCGTCGCCACAAATACCACCATGCGCACCGTGCGCGTGCCGTTCACTGTCACATCCTCACCGTGCCGCTTCACCAGCGACCTCAGCCGTTCTGCTCGCGTCGACATCTGCCTCACCTACCAGCCCAGCATCGACTGCTCAGAAACCTGCCGCTCCCGATGGCGCGTGGTGGATTGCGTGTATATCGGCTTCAGGAACGGCATGAGCCTCGCCCATCCACGCTGAATCAGACCGTACGGGTCGCCCAAATCGGCACGCGACTGAGGGCTTTCACCCACTCGTACACCGCCCGCCTCGAACGCCTCTGTTGCTCCTTCCTCGCGCAACCGCTGTGCCAGAAACTCACCCGCGATAATCTCCGTCGCGCCCCGACTGAGCACCGTATCCAGCGTGCTATCCGCCAGCGCGTCCGATGACAGCGTGTACTCTATCACAGGAACCAGGTCGGCAATGAGCGCATCGATCTGCGCGTCGTAAGCGGTGGACGATACCGCTGCCGTGCGCTTCACCGCCTCTCGTGTGACCGTAATCGCCATCTGCCACCTCCCCCTACGCCTGCTGCACTACCTGCCACTTGCGGAAGTTCTCGGCGATGTCGTCCAGCTTAACGGCGCGGAAGTCCCATACGTCGCCTTCCTGCACGGCAACCCCGAACAGCTTCTGGATAGCTGTAGCGGAGACAGATACTCGCTCTCCGGTGTCTATGTCCACGAAGACGATGTTCGTTCCAGCGGTCTTCACGTATGCTCTCATGGCTCACCACTCCTGTACTTGCTTGATGATGTGTTCACGTATCGCTTCTTCGATGGCGTAAACGAGCGCAACGTCCACCTTCAACCTGTCCGCTAACCTCTCTCTCGTAGCCTGCGGTAACCGTAGCGCCCGCTCTTCCAGCCATCGCAGTACCAGCTGTTTCAGAACTCTCTTCACCGTTGTCTCTCCTGATAGTCTGTCAGGTGTGATTCTCGTGGCTGTGGCGAGGCGGTCTTGCCTTGCTGTCATTCTGAGCGAAGCGAAGAATCTCGTGTTATCGCCACTCCGAGGTGCTTCGCTGATGCTCAGCATGACAAGGGTGCCAAACTACTCTGCCTGCATCTAAACAATCAGGTTCGACGCGCTCGCGTCACTAGAGTTGAGTCGCTACCAGCGTGCCCCTGAAGGTCCCCGCAGCAGCGCCAGTGTTCTTCACCTTCACGCGGAAGTTACGAGAACCGTATATCTGCATGATAGGCGACGACACATAGTACCGAACCACAGCATCTGTCGTGGCATCGGTGCTTGTGCCGTACCACACTACCTGCCAGTTGCTGCCGTCTACCTGCGCTTCTACCCATGCACTGAACGGCTGGTCTCCCATGAAGTGCGCCTGGATGTGACACTGCTCGGTGTAGAATGCGCGGCTGCTTCCTGTACCCACCGAACCCGCAGCGAGAGCGGAGAAGGTGTCCGTTACGCTCTGGATGGAACCCAGGCTGGAAGTGCTGGGGACAGAAGCGAACGGCGTATTCGTGAGCCTGACGGGAAGTGCCATTGCGTCCACATGATGCCCCAGTGCCCCAGGTGGAATGATATCCGCCAGCTGATATGCGGTCACACGATGCACCTTCAGCGTACTGGTTCCCGCAAGACCAGCAAGCCGAACGCGGAACGGTCCATCGGGAATACCGCTTTCCACATACCGATACACTTCATTGCGGGTGTTCAGGCTGTTGATAGCGCGATACGCCCAGATGGCTTCACCAAACCCGACGTAGATGGTCGCCAGCCTGTAGGTGTTGTTGGCTGCACCGACGCTCATGCTGGTCTGGTCTGAAACCACACCACCAGCACTCATCCGCGCATCCATGTAGCTGCTGGTGGTACCTGTTGCGCCCCACTCCACCAGGTTGCCGTCGTCGGTATAGAAACCGAAGCGGAAGTTATCGGTAGATGCGCGGGCAGTCATGGTCTCCACCACTTCTATCAGGCAGGGCGGCTGGAAACTCTGCTTGCTGAGCAGCACGACGCCGCTGGTGATGGATAGCTCGCCGTTCAACGGAATGGGACTGCCTGATACCACTTCCCACTTGTCGGCGTTCAGCGCACCGTTGAAGTCGTCACTCAGCCAGTGCAGAACCTGTCCACCCGCTACCGGAAAGGGCGTGTCACTCCGCACCGCCTGCCATCGCCCCATCGTATCTGTGAAGCGCAACCTCCTCACTCCTTTCTGCTTGTCGCCCGGCGTGCATGGTTCAACTTCACGCAGGCAAGAGTTTCTTTCAGAGCCTGAAGTGCCTCAGTGTTTCCCCGCACCGCCTGCTCCAGCCGTGTCAGATGCTCCCGAAGCGTCTGCTCCTGTGCCTGAATGATGCGCTCCAGCGCGCGCAGCGTCAACCGCGCAAACGCCCATTGCGCCGACACCATCGCCCCGATGAGCGTCAAAACCTGTACTCCGATCTCCATGATGCACCTCCTCTGCCCCCTGTCTGGAGGGCGAACCTGCCGGTGAGCCGATTTAGCCCCCACCGCGCGCAGGGAGAGAGCGGTTCCTCCCCCGTCCACGGGGGAGGTCAGGAGGGGATATTTCGTACGGCTCGGCGGGAGCCTCGCCCTCCCCCATTGGAGGGTCGTGCTCCGTCGCGACCACAAACGCACCCGACAGGTTCACCGCGAATCGCTAGCTCGCGTTACTGCCGTAAGCAGTCTGCCACAAACCGTAGCCCACGCCGTAACGCGCTCGCGCGCCGTAATACACCACGTCCCGCAGGAACACACTCTCGCTCACCGACGGGTCCTCCAATGCCGAGAACTCCACCGGCACATCCGACCGCTCCTGCAGAATCACCGCACGCACCGCCCGGCTGGTGTCCAGCACAAACCACTGATTGCCTGTGATATACGGGCTGACCACCAGCCTCAGCGCACCTTGCAGCACGTTGCGATACGGTGTGTTGTCACCCGTGCCCGCTTTGACCACCACCACCTGCGACTCCAGCAGCTCCATCGCCGCCCAGCGCAGGCGTGGACCCACCAGCAACGTATCCGGCAGGATGCCCAGCGGCACGCCCTGATCGTCCTTGAACAGCATCATGCTGGAGATAGCGCTCTGCAGGCTGTCGGGATTCAGCGGTTGGGTGGTGACGTTGCTCTGTGTGCCGCTCTCGCCCTCCGAGTGTGCGCTGGAGAAGAGCGGTTGACCGTCGTAGCACGTCTGGCTGAACCCGTCCAGTAACGCTTTCACCACCAGATAGTCCTTGTGCCGTGCCGCCTCGCGCCCCAAATCCTGCACCCGCAGTCGGATGGCTCCAATCTGTTCGTCCTCCAGAGCGCGTCTCTCTACCGCTATTGTGCTCTCCCACACCGTGTCCTGAATGGTGTAGTTATATGCCCGTAAGCCCTTCGGCATGCGCTCGTCCACAAACTCGCGCATCGCAGGCACACTGCCCAGCCACCCGTACTTCTGCACAGGCAGCTCGGTCTGAATCACCGTTGCAATCTGCGGATAAATCGCCGACTCCACCTGCCGTCGATACGCCTCAAAAAAGTCTGCACGCAAACCCGCCTCCAGCAAGGCGCCCATTTCGCTCCGTGTAATCGCTGGCATTGTCTCTCCTCCTCTTACCGCACCGCGTTATCGATACGAATGCGTGCTTGCGTCGCCGAAAGCACCTCCACCACGTAACCCACCAGCTGGTTGTTGGTGGAAGTGGTGGTCAGCGTGTTGTCGTCCGCTGCGTACATCGCCTGCCCCACGCTTGCCTGCGTGAAGCCGCTCCCGTTATACACGTAAGTGCCACTCTTCCACACGCGCACCGACCTCGCGCCCGCCGCACCGCCTGTGTTGTCCACACCTTCAAACGCTACTCCCACGAACACATCGCTGCTTGTGCCGCTGCGCGATGGGTAGGCGTAACCGTCACTGCGCACGCTCACCAGCGCACCTTTGTAAATCACCGTGTTCGCGCCCACCTTGTAACTCACCAGCTCGCCCGGCTTGTCCTGTGGGTCGTACGCGCTCGTCAACGCTGCCATCTCCTATCGCCTCCTTCCTTCCGACAGATAACGGGCAATCTGCTCGGGGGACAGGTCGCCCCAGTACTTGCGCAGGAACGCCTCCTCTTCCACGCTCAGCGTGTGCTCCTGCTCGCCTGCAGGTGCGATCTCGCCAAAACGCACAGTCGGCGGCAACGCCTCCACAAAACGGGCGAACACCTCCGCCACGCTCGCGCTACCGCCTGCAAAGGTCACTGCCTGCGTGCCCTGCAGGAGCAGTGTCTTCGCCATCTCGCGCGTCGCCGGCGTCAGCTTCCCCTGCCTAAGCCATCGCTGCAACGTCTCCTCTACCTGTCGCTCGCGCAGGGCAAACTCTGCCGCCTCCGCCCGCCGACGCAACGCCTCCATGTCCTGTTCCAACGCGGTCACCTCCGTCAAAAGTATCTCGCCCGAAAAAGCCACCGCGCCCGCACTCAGCAGGCGCGCATCCGCCACACGCGGAGTCGCGGTCACCGACACCTCCACAATCCGCTTCAGGTCGGGCGTCACCGCCACGCTGATGCCGCGAATGCCCAGCCGTTTCAGCAACGCCTCCGCTTCCGGCAGCAGGGTCAGCCGCCCGAACAGCTCCTTGCCCCGTCGCCACAACCGCTTCAGCTCTCCAATCTGCCATCCCTGCGACAGGTGCTCCACCATCAGCGGAACCGGCGCGGTGAAGCCCTCCACCAGCGATTGCAACTGCTCCTCGCCCACTTCCAGCCCCTTGTCGGGATAGGAGCCGGCTTCAAACAGCTTCGCCTCTCGCTCCACTTCCAACGCGCTCACCTCCTTCCACCCTGTACAGCAGAAAAGCAGACATTTGTCAACCTTTTTCTAATCGAAGGGCGAGGATCCCCCAATCGCCTGTCTTACGGTTCAGACTTTGAATAACCAGGCGATTTGCAGGATTGCGGGAAAAATCGGCGAAAAAACCGTCAAGTGATGGTACAATGATTGTGCATATATAACGTGGGACAAAGCGCGTCGGGTTGAGGCTATAGAAGCATGGAGGAGCTGACAGTAACAATCGGAGCAGGAGGGGAACAGGTTGACTTAAATGACATCAGTCAACTTGCGAACCATTTCTGCAAGGCGATACGGGAATTGGCGCGCGAGCTCACAGGTCAGGAAAAACCCCGTGTCGACATACCTGTCGTACGGGTCGCATCTGGCAGTGTTGCAATGACAATAGGGCCAATGTCCCGTACGCAAAGCAGTGAGAGCCTCCCGCTGGCGAAATACGTGTTTGAAGACCTGTCTGGCATTCTCGCCCAAACACCGCGTCCTACTATGTCCGTCGACCTGTACAGGGCTTACACCGAAGTTATTCGTGCACCCCGCAATACCATACCGTACTCCGTGCTGTACGGGAAACGCTTTATCGAAGTCAACGAGCAGGTCAGGCAGCAGGTGCATCAGATGTCCGAGTACATTCGCGTTCCGCATGCTTCCGTGGTCGGCACTATCGAGAGTGTAAACATTCACAGGATGCCTTATGTTTTCATGCTTTATACAAAAGTGGAGCCACGCCAGCACGTCGAATGCCGATTCAGAGACGACGAGTTCCTTCCTGCGGTCACCGACATCCTGAAATCCAGAAAGATGGCAGAGATAAAAGGAACCGCATACTATGCTCCTGTAGGCATCTTTCCTCTCAGGATAGATGTAGAGGAGCAACCCATGAAGCTGGAATATTCCCCTGAAGACCTCCTGAGCTATGTGGGACGATTACACATTGTCCCCGAGGGCGTGACAGTGGAGAAATATCTGGAACGAGAGTGGGAGTAACCTATCGATGCCAGAAGGTTCTGATAATAAACCTCGCTATTATTGGGACACTTGCTGTTTCATTCACGTTCTGGACGTTCACAGCAGGAAACGGGCAGCGCAAGATGAGCAGGCGCAGCAGATGGTCTTTTTTCTGGAGCAGGCGTTCCGCGAGGCTGTGGAAGGCAAGGTACAACTGGTCACGGCTGAATTGCTTCTGGCAGAGATCCTACCTGTAGATGATGACCATAAGAACTTTCTGAAACAGGTTAAAGCCTGCCCCTACATCGAGCTGTTAGCGGTAAGCAGGCAAGTTTTTGAACTGGCTGGACGTCTACGTGCGGAGTGGCGCACGCACAGCAGGAGCGACCTCAAAACGCCCGATGCCGTTCACATTGCTACTGCGCTACTCTTTAAGCCCGATGAGATGTGGACTACTGATGACCGCATCTTGAAATTGTGTAATCCGAGCGAGGGCACATACGGAGAATTGCGGATTGTGCGCCCCCATGCCCTTCCACAAATGCGTCTCCCTGACCTATAGGAGGTGCGTGGCGGATGAACACCCTCTACTACGGCGATAACCTCGACATCCTGCGTAAACACCTGCAGGATGAAACAATAGACCTCATCTACCTCGACCCGCCCTTCAACAGCGCACGTGACTATAACGTGCTCTTCCGCGAGCAGTCGGGTGAACCCGCGCAGGCGCAAATCAAAGCCTTCACCGACACATGGCAATGGAGCGAACGCACCTACGTGCAGTTCTGCGAGGAGTGTCCCAAACCCGCCCTTGTGGAACTGCTACAGGGCTTCGTCAAAACACTGGGGCGCAACGATGTCACCGCCTATCTGGTGATGATGGCGCCCCGACTGGTGGAACTGCACCGCGTGCTCAAACCCACCGGAAGCCTCTACCTGCACTGCGACCCCACCGCCAGCCATTACCTCAAGGTGATGCTCGACGTCATCTTCGGAGCGCGTAACTTCAAAAACGAGATCGTGTGGAAACGCACCAGCGCACATAGTGGGGCAAAAAGATGGGGACCTGTTCATGACACCGTTCTGTTCTATACAAAGAGCGATACATACACGTGGAACAAAGTTTTCAGCCAGTTTGATGCTAAGTACGTCGAGGAGTTCTACAGATACGAGGACGATAGAGGCAGGTATCAGCTGGTAGACCTTACAGGAGCGGGAGTTCGCTATGGGGAGTCAGGTCAGCCTTGGAAAGGGGTGAACCCCACTGCTGTTGGCAGGCATTGGGCAGTTCCGCAAAAGCTGGTAGAGGAAGTGGTTGGGAGGGAACGCGCGTCGCAATTAAGTGTGCAAGAGAAACTGGATGCACTAGTACTTGACCTCTCATCAATCTTGTGGTATAATCTCGCTAATTTGCTAACAGGAGTGCAACCATGCGAAAATACAGCGTCCAATTGACCGAGCAAGAACACGAGCAACTGACCGACATCATCCGCAAAGGCAAAGCACCTGCCAGACAGATCACCCGCGCCCACATCCTGCTCAAAGCACACAACGGCGAACGCTACGCCGACATCGCCCACGCTGTGGGGGTCAGCGAGGTCACCGTCACCACCGTCTGTCGGGAGTTCCAGACGCTGCGCACCGACGCCATCTATCGCAAACGCCCCAATCGCGTGTATGCCCGCCGACTGGACGGCGCAGCAGAAGCGCAGTTAATTGCTCTGGCTTGCAGTGCGCCACCGGAGGGACGGGCTTCGTGGACGATGCAGTTGCTGGCAGACCGGATGGTGCAGTTGGAGGTGGTGGAGACCATCTCCGCCGAGACAGTGCGTCGTACGCTGAAAAAAACGACCTTAAGCCTTGGCAGAAGCGTTTCTACTGCATCCCCCCAGAGGCAAACGCGGCGTTTGTAGCGGGGATGGAGGACGTGTTAGACGTGTATCAGCGTGCTTACGACCCCCACAGACCGGTGTTATGCCTGGATGAGTTGCCGGTGCAGTTAGTGGGTGAAGTGTTCACGCCGTTGCCGATGGAGCGAGGCAAGCCGAAGCGCGAGGATTACGAGTATAAGCGGGAGGGCACAGCGAGCGTGTTCATGGTGTTTGAGCCGCTGGCAGGCAAGCGTTATCTGTTTGTGCGCTCCCGTCGCACAGCGTGTGATTGGGCGGAGGTGATGCAGCAGATAGCAGACGAGTTATATCCTGAAGCGGAGCGGATAGTGATGGTGATGGACAATCTGAACACGCACGATGTGGCGTCGCTGTATAAGCGTTTTGTGCCTTCGGAGGCGTGGCGATTGCGTCAGCGTTTTGAGATACACCACACACCGGTTCACGGTAGTTGGTTAAACGTGGCGGAGATCGAGTTAAGCGTGTTAGTGCGTCAGTGTTTGGAACGTCGGATAGGGGATATAGGGGCGTTAGACCGGGAGGTACAGGCGTGGGCGCGGTTGCGCAATGAGGCGTGCGCTTGTGTGGACTGGCAGTTCACGACGGCGGACGCCCGCATCAAGTTGAAGCGTCTCTACCCAAAGATTGAGGAGAGGTGATGTACTAGAAGAGGCAGGCTATATTGTATGGCCCGAGAAAGGGCGAGTGCCCCGCTACAAACGGTATCTGGACATGAACCCCGGTAACCTCATTCAGGACGTTATCACCGACATCAACCCGATTTCCTCTCAAGCCCGTGAGCGTCTTGGCTATCCCACACAGAAACCTATCGCCCTGCTGGAGCGAATCATTCTCGCGTCCAGTAACGAGGGCGACGTAGTGCTGGACCCCTTCTGCGGATGCGGAACCGCCATCGTCGCCGCCCAGAAGTTGAAACGCCACTGGGTCGGCATCGACATCACTCATCTTGCCATTGCGCTCATCAAATACCGTCTCGCCGACATGTTTGACCTGCGTGAGGGCAAAGACTACCTCGTTGTCGGCGAACCCACCACCGTCGAGGACGCCCGTGCCCTTGCCCATCATGACCGCGACGAGTTTCAGCGGTGGGCAATCGGGCTTATCCCCCGTGCCCGTCCCTATCAAGACAAAAAAGGCGCGGACACCGGCATCGATGGCGTGCTCTTTTTCAAAGACGACCCAGACGACCCCAAGAAGGTGGTGATTCAGGTCAAAAGCGGGCACGTGGGTGTGAAGGACATTCGCGACTTTCGTGGGGTGATGGAGCGCGAGAAAGCCACTCTCGGCTTGTTCGTTACCCTTGACGAACCCACCCGCGCCATGCAGACCGAAGCGGAGAGCGTCGGCTTCTACGTCACCCCGCTGGGCAAACTGCACCTGCCTCGCCTGCAGATTCGCACCGTCGAGCAGCTCCTGCGCGGCGAGGGTTTCCAGATACCCGGTGCGGCGATGCTGATGGGCGTCTCCCGTGCCGAGCGCGTGCAAGAACAGTTCCGCCAGGGCGAGCTGGAGATGTAATCACGCGGACAGTGTTCACCTGCCCTGTCTTGTCCGGCAGCCGATGCTATAGACCCTGTACTGTAGAGCGCCAAGGCACGACTGCTTGAATGGGAGCAGACCGTTTCCACTTACTTGTCATTCTGAGCGAAGCGAAGAATCTCGTTGTATCGCCACCCTGAGATGCTTCACTTCGTTCAGCATGACAACAAAATCCTGTCATTCTGAGCGAAGCGAAGAATCTCAAATGGCAACGCGACCATCCTTCTGGAGGGCGAGGCTCCATCCGAGCCGTTGAGGGCATTGTGTTCGGCTGTAGCCGCAGGCTTATGGACTTTGAAAAAATAAAGCGATTTAACCTCTCCCCCGGCCCCTCTCCTACAAGGAAAGGGGGGCCTCGCGTCGAATGCCCCCTTCCCTCGTAGGGAAGGGGGACAGGGGGTTAGGTTGAATACACCTCGCCTCCAAGACCCTTCCCGAAGCTGCGGGAAAGGAGATGAGGGGATAAATACGACTATTTTTCAAAACTCATTAGCCTGCGCTTCTCCAAACAGAAGACGACTATTAGCGCACGCGCCCCCTTGCTACTTATTCCTTATCCGAAACAGCCTCTTCGTCGCCTGAGCAGGAGCACGCCCGTCCAGCAGGATGCGGGCGATATCGGCGTACATACGCAGGCGAGCCATCGTGCCGCGCAGTCGCCCCAGCTTCTCCTCCTTCATCGGATGGGTGACGCCATACAGCGCGACGTACTTTACCCGCCACCGCTGGCGCACCGCCCAGCGCGTGATTTGCGTCTCCACGCCAAAGCGGGCGAACTGCACGTTGGGCACCTCAAGGAACAGCTCCCGCCGGATAGCCCTCTGCCCGCTCACGAAGGGAAACAGCTTCTGCGCGAGGTCGGTAGCACGTCTGCCACCACGAAACACCCCAAGCGTCATATCCGCATCGCCACAGCGTACCGGTTCCACAAGGCTATCCACGTGTTCAGGAGTCAGCCCGATCAGGTCGGCATCCAGAAACACAATCACAGGCGACTCGGTGTGGCACGCCCCAACGTGCATCGCTCCCCCCTTGCCAAGATTCTGAGGAAGCTGTAGCGCACGCACCCCGTCGAACCGGCGAGCAACCTCGTAAGTGCCGTCCAGAGAACCGTCGCTGACCACCACAATATCGTCCACCAGCGACGCTGCGCGCACCGCCTCCAGCACCCGGGGCAGGCGTGTCTCCTCGTTATAGGCGGGGATAATGGCGGTAACTCTCATTGCCCCGGCGTCGCGCTCGGAGATTGCCGATTAGGCAACTGAGCAATCAGCTTCTTCGCCCGCAGGATGCGGTTCTCTGTTAACGGGTGGGTGCGCAAGTTCGCCAGCAGTCCCTTCATGGGGCTTTTCTCCAGCTTCTGCAGCTTCTCGAAGAAGCGCACCAGCCCTTCCGGGTCGTAACCGGCGGCATGGGTGTACAGGATGCCTCGACGGTCGGCATCGTACTCGTCGTCGCGGCTGTATTGTAGCATCACCAGCGAGGTAGCAATGCTTGCCACCTTCTGTGCGCTGCCCTTTGTGCCCAGCGAGATAGCGATGTCCGCCAGGATACTGCTGGAAATCTGCTTCGCTGCATGATGCGCCACGATGTGCCCCACCTCGTGCGCAACTACCGCCGCCAGCATATCTTTGTCATCGCCAACCTGCTCCATCAGCCCACGAAAAACGTACACCGGACCCCCTGGCAAAGAGACCGCGTTGATCTCCTTGGTATCGAGCACCTTGAAGGTGAAGGGGAAATCCGGTGCGCGCTTGCCCTCCGTCTGGCGCATTCCCTGTAGCACACGCTGCCCGATTTCCTGCACCAGCGCCACGCGCTCGGGGTTGGTGTCCAGCCTGTACTCCTTCTCAATCGCCGCCGAGCCCTCTTTACCGATTTGAATCTCGTCCTGCTTGCTCAACAGGTTCGTGCCGCGACAGCTCATTAGCGAGAGCATCGCCGACACGACGAGAAAAAGCAACCCGATCCGCCCGAACCATATTGTGCGTGTCATGGCGTTTTCTCCTGTTTGCCTGACCAGAAGCGCGCCAGCTCCTTGCGTGCGCTCTCCATCATCTGTTGCAGCTGCTGCAGGGTGTGCTGGGTATCGCCGTTTCGGTTGGCGACCTCCGCAAGCGCTTTACCGCCCTGTTCCAGCTCCCTCTTCGCCTCATCCAGCTTCCCTGCGCTCATCAGCTGCAGAGCACGTTGCAGATGCTGTTTCGCCTCGGCGATGCCTGCAGGTTCTGTGCCCTTTTGCTGGCTGGCAAGCTTCACCTGTATCTGCTCCACCTGCTGGCGAAGCTCGCGCAGCTGCTGGTAATTATACACTACCCCCACACACGCTGCCACCGCCAGCAGGAACGTGATAAACCGCATCTACGATGCCCCCTTCCCGTGCAGACGCGCCTGTAACCACCACCACAACCGGGTTTCCCAGTCTACCCGTTTGCGCCATGCCCATGCAAGTGCACCTCGCGCAGAGCACGCCCGCCGATGCCACTGTATGCGCGGCTTCCACCGATACTTGTACGGTTCGTCGCCGCGCAGGAAGTCGAACACCACACACCCCTCTTCTATCGCCCGACGGATGGCGTAGGCGGTCAGTACCGTGCCCATGCTATAGCGAGCCAGCGCGGGGTCAAAGCCTCCCAGATAGTAATACGCACGCCGCCCAAAATGAAACACGTACAGCACCGCCCGAACCGCCCCGCCCGCCCGCAGCGTGTGAAGGCGCAACCAGCCATTTTGCAAAGCACACTGCGCCCATTCACGATGGAACTGCCGCACGCGCGGATGAAAGAACCCGCCGGGCAACATTCTCTGTCGCCACCGGCGCGTGTGCAGGTCGAACAGCGCCTCCAGCACGGCTGGTAACTCCTCTGGATCGGCGGTATCCAGGCGCACGTCACCCAAATCTCGCTGCATCTGCCTCTGGGCATAGCCGATGTTGAAGCGCGTCTTTTTACTTAAAGACCCCCAGTAGGCATCCCACGTTTCGGGCAACACCACATACGGACACTTCTCTTGCCCCACCACGTGCCAGCCTCGCGCCTCCGCAACACGAGCCATCCACGAGCCGTCTGCCATCTGGTGCAGGTCGGCGCAGCATCGGCTTTCCAGCCACTCCGCCACCCGCTCGGCGACAGTTCGTTCAGATTCGGGCGCCGCGATGATGCCCAGCCTGTCCGAAATGCCAGTGCCCATCCAGCGCAGCACTTTACCCATGCCCGTCCGGCTGGCATACAACGGGGCAACGCCTGCCACTTCGCCGTCCTCCTGCACGCACAGCACCTGTGCCCTTTTGCCCTTGCCAAAGTGCTTCCACCACAGGCTCGTCCATTCCCACGTCTGAAAGGGCGAAACCTGCAGGTTTACCGCCTGTAGCTCGCGCCACGCGGAGCACAGGCTCTCCTCCCAATCCTCACCAGCAACGACGACTCGAATGCCAGCCTCCTCCTCCTGCCGAGTGATTATAACCTGCCACCGGGCAGGGCGTCAACCATTATCCGTTCATACCCCCGTCCGCAGCAGAAGATACAGCGACACCATCAACCACACTCCACCCACAAAACCCATCACCAGCCCCGCAATGCCCAGTACGTCCAGTCGCGTTGCTGTGCCCGTCATCCCCAGCGCATAGCCGAGCAATACCGTCACACCCGACGCTACTACCTGCCTCTGGTATCGCTTGCGCTGGGGATGTTCGATCACATAACCGCATTGCGGACACGGTTGCGTGGGGTCGCTGACCTCTGCCGCACATTTCGGGCAACGCACACTCTGATCCATCACTCAATACCTTTCCAAAAACTCTCGCCCCTGCCGTAGAGACTCTACCACATCCTGCCCGCTTTCGTCTTCCACCGCGTACCACCCATCGTAACCGATGGACTTCAGCAGGGAGATATACTCATTCCAGGGTACTGCTCCTTGCCCGACAGTGGGTCTGCCTGTTTCGGGATGGCGGTCCTTGGCGTGCGTATGCACGATGTGTGGAGCCAGCTCGCGCACACCTTCCAGCACGCCATACCACAGCATGTTCGCCGGGTCGTAATTTACCCTCAGCGCAGGGCTGCCGATGTCCTCGATAAACTGCCTCAACACGGGCGCAGGTTCCATGCCCGTCTCGATGCAGAAGATACCTCCTACCTTCTCGGCGTGTTTGGCTATCTGCTCTATCGCGTCGCGAATAATGGGGTAGACAGGGTCGCTCTTGTGCTCGGGGATAACGCCCGGATGCGTCGTGACGATAGGCGAGCCCATGTCCACCGCCAGTTCGATACACCGTTGCGTCTTTGCGATGCGTTCCTCAATGCCTTCCGCCTCATCGAATCCGCCAAAGCGCGTGGGGCCGGACATTTGCGCACAGAATCCGCTGATTTGCAACCCGAACGATTCTACCCGCCTGCGCCACTCGGCGCGCTGTGCGCCTTGGCACACATCGGGGTCTAACACACAGGGTCCGTAGCTGGCAACGTTCCACATCTGCACGCCCTGAAAACCCAGCTCAGCTGCCGTCTGCAGAGCGTTCATCAGCCTCTCCTCCGTCTCCCCTGCCGACAGCGACCACAATGCAACTCCAATCTTCAATGAACCCATTCTCCTGCTCCTCGCTGGCAAAGTGTGTATGGATATAGTTTCACAAAAGGCAAGAGAGTTCCTGTTTGGCAGGATTCACCACCGCCTGACGGGGAAAAGAATTCCGTCAGGGAGTACCGATGGTTGAGCAGCAAGCGACAGAGAGCGTATCGCAACAAGTGCTTCGTCATCCTGTACCTGCCGGCGCGTGGTGGGTGCTGATGATTGCGCTGAGCATTCAAATTGCCTTCATCCAGAAACCCTTTCACGTCGACGATACGGTGGTACTGCATATCGCCCAGCAGGTGCTGCAAAACCCGCTGAATCCGCTGTCCGGCGAGCTGGACTGGGACGGCATGGTCAAACCCACCTTCCACGTCACCACCAACCCGCCCCTGCTCAGCTACTATCTCGCCCTGTGGATGCTCGTGGGCGGAGAGCGCGAGTGGCTGATGCATACCGCCATGCTGATATGGCAGATTCTGCTCTGGTGGGGTGTGGTGCTGCTGGCGCGGCGTTTCGAGGTCAATGAAACCCTCGCCACCGCACTGGTCATGCTGAATCCGGCAACCATCGTCTCACCCAACCTGATGCGCGACGTGCCGATGGTCGCTCTGTGGACGCTGGGTACGGCGGTGTTCTTACTGGGAAGTGGCGCAGAAGATGCCAGACGTATGGGCTGGGGCGCGCTGGTGACCGGTTGCGCCGCGCTGATGAAGTACTCAGGCCTGGGAGCAGTGCTGCTACTGGGGGCGTACGCGCTCCTGCAGAGACGCCCTCGCCATCTGTGGTGGGTGTTGCTCGCACTGCTGCCTTTCGCTCTGTGGTGTGTGCAGAATCTGATAGTGCACGAACAGCTGCACTTCTGGGCAACTATGCAGCGCGTCGATATCAGCACTCCAGTGAGCGACCGCCTGTGGGGCACGCTGGCAGCGCTGGGCGGAGTGTGGCTACTGTGGCTGTGGGCGGGTATCGTTTGCAGGCGGTGGCAGGTGGTCTCCATTGCGCTGATAACCGCTCTTGCCGTCGGCTGGTGGCGAGGGCAGCAGTTTATGCCTGCAGGGGATGCGGAAGCCGCCTTCTGGAGCGCGGCGGGGGCGTTCCTGCTGGTGTTGACCCTCTTCCGCGCGTGGGAGGCTTGGCGAGAGCAGGCTTTTCCTGTGCTGTGGACGGGGTGGGTGCTCCTCGCGATTGGTATCGGCGCGCCCTTCGCGGCGGCAAGGCATCTCCTGCCCGCCATTGCACCGCTGGTGTCGCTGTGGCTTCCCAAATGGCAGCTGCGCTGGGGCAAACGGCAGGCTCTCTCGGCGGTAGTAGCGGTGCAAACCGCCTTTGGCATCTATGCGGGCTGGTGCGACATGCAGATAGCGGACGTTTACCGACGCGGAGCGCGGTTACTGGCGCAGGAACACGGCGCACAGGCGTTTGTGGGGCACTGGGGGTGGATGTACTACGCCCGAGCTGCCGGATTACAGCAGGTGAGCGCAAACCGCCTGCCCCACGAAGGTACTCTGGTGGCGATACCCACAGAGGGCGGTGATGCGACAGTGCCTCCCTCGCTGGTGCCGCACCTGATGTACGAGGACAGTGTGGAACTGAGTGTCCCGGCGCATCTGGCGACTCTTCCTCCCAGAGCGGGCTTTTACGCCTCGCTCCGAGGTGCGCCCCCGTTCCGATGGCTACCCGACGGCTATCGCGAGCAGTTTGACCTCTTCCGTGTGGAGGCGAAGCCGCAATGAGTGTGCCGCAGGTAAGCGTTATCGTGCCCATGTACAACGAGGAAGCGAACCTCCCCGAGCTGCACGCCCGTCTGACGAAGGTGCTGACCGGCATAGACGCCTCCAGCGAAATCATCTATGTGGACGACGGCAGCACCGACAGCACGCCGGACCAGCTGGAGATGCTGTTGCAACAGCCTCAACCGGTGTGCGTGCGCGCGGTGCGGTTGCCTCGCAGGCGTGGGAAGACCGCCGCGCTGTCCGCCGGTTTCGCCATCGCGCGGGGAAGCATCCTGGTGACCACAGACGCCGACCTGCAGGAACCTCCCGAAGTGCTACCCATGCTTCTCTCACGAGTGCGGTCCGGCGAGGCGCATCTGGTGGTGGCGTGGCGACAACAGAGGCAGGATACCCTCTTCCGTGTGCTTGCCTCGCGCCTGTTCAACACCACCCTGCACTGGCTGACCGGTCTCTCCCTGCACGATGTGAACTGCGGCACCAAAGCCATGAAGCGCGAAGTGGCGGAGAACCTGGAAGGCTGGATGATTTCCGATATGCACCGCTACCTGCCTGTTCTGGCAGCGCGAATGGGATACCGTGTCGCGGAGGCTCCGGTGCCTCATGTGGCGCGTCGTCGCGGGCACAGCCGCTTTGGAGCCAGTCGGTACCTTCGAGCAATAGTGGACCTGTTGCCTGTCTCGCTGATGTGGTGGCGCGGATGGCAGGTGTGGCTGACGCTGGTGGCGGTATCCATCTGGCTGACGGCGACGCATCATCCGGTCGGCTGGCTCGGTCTGGCGATGGCGGTGGCATGGGCAGGAAGCGCACTGGCGTTCTGGTGGAAGTATGACTTTCCATCACCGGGGCGTTGACGAGGACGACGCGCCTGGCGGGCGCACCAGCTTCCTTTCGCCCGTTATGATGCTCTGCGTATAGTACCCCGGCACGCCGTAGCGTTCCGCCACTGTCCAGTACGAAGGCGCTCTGTTGTCCAGGCGGTAGGTCAGCGCATTCATCACCGCCATCATTTGGCTCAAAGAGAGATACCACCGGCCATCCTCGGTCTGATAAACCGGGATGACAAGGTCCGGTTTCTGCGACAGAGGCACGAGCCAACGGAGCTGGTCGCGAGGCTGTGGTTGTGGCAACACCGGTTCGCCCCGAGGTTTGGGGTAGCCTTTGTACCAGACGCCGGTTCGCAACAGGGCGTCTATTGCCTGCGGGGTCAGGTTCAAAGAGCGTATCTCTTCAGGGTGGGTGAGGCGATACAGCGTCTGTACGTCTCCTCTTTGCAGAGCGATCAAGGTGGCACGCATTACCTCCTCTGCCGATGGAGGCGATAGCCACCTGTAGAGAAAGTAGCCCAGAACCAGTATCCCCACGCCTGCGAGTAGCGCATGAACCTTGTGCTTACGTAGATACACAGAACATCTCGCCAGCATTGTACACCTCAGTGATAAGGCTCGCTGGAGATGTTGTCCCCAGCAAGCCGGTTTTTAGCATTAAGAACGTAAATAGGAGGCGGTGGCGGCGGAGGTGGCTGTGGTTCTATGCACTGATTGGAACTGCACACCCCTCCAACCAAGGCTGAGGCAAACGTACAAATCACCCACTGCACATTCTGGCATTCGGGTGCTGTCCCTATCAGCGTCCATGTTCTGCAGCCATACTGGCAACATCCGCCTTCACGTGTGGCACAGGCGGGCCAGACGCCGCTAACAGTGAAGCCACACTGATTGGGGATTGCAGGAGGGCAGGGGTTGGTTCCCACACAGGTTTGTGCGGGACAGGTAAGAACCTGAGGTACACCCAATGCCTGAAAGAAGATGAGGAGCGTAGCCACGAGTATACCGGCATCCAGCATCCTCAGAATGTGTTGTTCGCGAATGCTCATATTCAATACCCTCCTCATGTAGCGATATTACCAACTCTCCACCTCCACGACGGTGGAGCGGAGTGGCACCCACTTTGATTCCACTTGCTGGCTGAGACGCAGGATGTTCACGCGCTTGCGCGCGGTACTTGGGGCATCAAGGGATGCCGGAGGATTATGCACCTCGCAAATGCACACCACAACCCGGTCTCCCATTCTGGCGACCCTCTTCGCAAATCGATACTCCTCAGGAACAGGCATGTCCTCACTTTCCACGCACCACTGGTAGGTGTTGACACGTTGCAAGGGCAACCCTGCATAGGTAAAAGGGTCTATCCAGCCGAAATAGCCCGGGCAATGGAATACCCCATCGTCCTTCACGTACTGCCTGCGAAACTGTTCAAACTGAGAGAAAGAAGGTACGCCCAGCTGCCAGTATTCCATCTCTTGCCCGGAGACGGCATCCGCCCCGTTATAGTCTTGCCGGTAGAGGGCGAGAGCCATTCCAATTTGCCTCAGGTTGGAGAGACACGTGGTGACCTTGGAGCGTTCTCTGACGGTGTGGAATGCTGCCAGCAAAATACCTGCGAGCACCCCGATAATAGCAACCACGATAAGCAGTTCTAAGACGGTAAATGCCCCCGATCGCTTCATTGGTTTCTCTCCGGCATCCTCGCGTTCGTCCGCGATGTCTGAGGAGGGATAGTGACGATGAAAGTCGCGCACGGCTGCTCTCACCACCCGTCCACATAAAGAAGATGATAAGTTGTCATGCTTACACATATCTGCATCTCCATTACACATCACGGTAACGTCGTAAGAACCTTTTTACGTGTTGTTACCCGCATTATAAATCACCACACGAAAAGATGCAATATACCCCCCGCACCTCCAGAAAACCAGCGGTTCTGCCCTCTGTCCCGCGCAGACAGGAGACTTTTGCTTCGTCGCGAATACAATTTGCACTGCTTGTCTTTCCGGTGATGCAACCATGACCCGTGTGAGCGTGTGGGACGGCGCAGGTTGTGTTGGAGGCAATAAAATCCTGCTACAGGATGACGACCTGACTCTGTGGCTGGACTTCGGGCAGAACCTCAGCCGCCTGATGGACTATTATGAGGAGTACCTGAAACCCCAGAAGGGGCGCGGGCTGTACGAGCTGTTTGTAATGGAATTACTGCCCCCCGTGTACGGCATCTATCACGAACGCTTTCTGGACGATTATCCCTTCGACGACTGGCGCGTCCGACTGGATGGGGTGGACAGTGTACTGCTCTCGCACGCGCATTCCGACCATGCGGGCGACCTGCAATACCTCCTGCCTGACATCCCGCTGGTCTGCTCCGCCGAGAGCGCGCTGTTACTGCGCGCCCTGCAGGACTGCAGCAGCCTCGACGACGGCACGATTTACGTACGCCGGTTCGAACTCAAGGAGGGCGAGTTCAGGAAGCTGGCGTGGAACCGCAGAGAGTCGCCCCTCGCCACTTTCCGCCCCGTACTGACCGCCGACGGCGACACGGAAGCGATGCAATCCTTCTGGAGCGAACTGCCCGGCGGACACCATGACAAATGCGACCTGCAGCCGCTGGAGGCGTTCAACGGGCGGATAAAGGACTACGAGGTGCGCTTCTTCCCATTAGACCACTCCATCCCCGGCGCGGGTGCGTGGGCGGTGCAGACGAGCGCGGGATGGGTGGTATATACAGGCGACCTGCGCTTTCGAGGCGAGCGCAAACACCTCACCGAGCGATTTATGGAAGAGGCAGCACGGCTACAACCGGTTGCACTCATCATCGAGGGCACGCGCATCACGCGCACCGGCTCCGGCCACACCGAAGACGATGTGCAGGAAGAGTTCGCCAGACTGCTAAAACAGCACGCCCAACGGCTGGTGAGTGCAAACTTCTCGATGACCCATCTGGAACGTCTGAAGCGGTTCTGGCATACCGCCCGCGAATGCGGCAGGCAGGTGGTGGTGAACCCCAAAGACCTGTACCTGCTCCATGCGTGGCGCCAGAGCGGATACGAGCTGCCGTTAGACGACGGCTCCTTGCGCGTGTATCAGGGCGTGGGCAAACCGCCTTCCGAATCGTGGGAGAAGGCTCTGCACGAACTGTATGGCAACCTGTGCATCACCGCACAGCAAATCTCGCGCCATCCCGACCAGTACCTGCTCTGCTTCGGCTACTTCGACCTCAACGAGCTGCCGTACCTGAAGGTTTCAAATGGGTTATGGATACAATCCTTCAGCGAGCCGATGACGGAGGAACAGCGTATCGACGACCGACGGCTCAACCGGTGGCTACAGCACTTCGGTTTCACACGCGAACCACCGCAGGGCGACCCGGACGATGAAAGGGTGCCCCTGCACGTGTCAGGACACGCCTCCGGCGAGGAGCTGGCAAGGGTGATAGAGACCATCCGCCCGAAGACGCTGATTCCGGTGCACACTACCGAACCGGCAGCTTTCGTGGAGCGGTTCTCGGGTATAAGTAAGGTGATACTCCCTGAAATCGGAGAGGAGATACGCTTATGAAGATAGGCATCATGGCGGACAGTCACGATAACCTGCCCAAAATCCGCGCGGCGATGGAGCTGTTCGAGCGCGAGGGCGTGGGGCTGATACTGCACGCGGGCGATTTCGTAGCGCCCTTTGCGGTGCGGGCGATGCACGACGCGCCCTGCCGGGTGGTGGCGGTGTTCGGCAACAACGATGGCGAGCGCATTGGGTTATCCAGAGCCTTCGAGCCCATCGGCGAGGTGCATCCCCGAATCGCCGTCGTGGAGGCGGACGGCAAGCGGGTCGGCGTGGTGCATCAGGACGAGCTGGTTGCGCCCATCGCGGCGGGCAATGCGCTGGACATGCTGGTGTACGGACACACCCACCGGCTGGACATCCGCCGCGAGGGTCAGGTGCTGGTGGTCAATCCGGGCGAAGTGGGCGGCTGGCTCACGGGCAAGTGTACGGTGGTTATACTGGATACGCAAACGATGGAGCCGAGGGTGTGGGAGGTGTGAGCAGAGGCGAGGTCTACCAGAAGTGCATGCGCCTGCGGCAACGCTCGGCGTCTGCGGTCGACCCTGCTTTCTCATAGTTCAGTATGGCTAAGTAATACAGTCGTGCTCGCTCGTAGCACCGAGCAGCCTCCAGAGGCATATCAGCCTTTTCAAACCACTGCCCAGCCTCTGACCAGTTTCCCTGTTGCATGTTCCACACCCCCCCAACACCAAAAAGAGTCTCTCCCTCTGCCTGCTTGTCCGTAGCACTGAGCCGCCTTCGCGTAATCTTCCGCTCGTACGTAGCAGCTGGCCGCCTTTGCGTAATCCCCTAACCGCTGATAGCAACCGGCCGCCTTCGCGTAATCCCCTGCTCTTATATAGCAACTAGCAGCATCTGGAAGCAAATAAGCTTTTTCAAACCACTGCCCTGCTTCTAACCAGTTGCCTTGTCCTTCGTAAAACTTCCCCCAACACTGTGCGGCATCCCTTGTCCTGCTGGTTTGCTCGTAACATCTTGCAGCATTGGAGTAGTCCTTCGCTTGCTCATAACACCGACCCGCGTTGGAGTAGTCCTTCGCTTGCTCATAACACCGACCCGCGCTGGAGTAGTCCTTCGCTTGCTCATAACACCGACCCGCGTTGGCATACTGCCTTTCCTTCTAGTACAACTCCGCAGCTTCCTCGAGACGTCCAGACCATTCCATCCGCCGTGCCCTAGTCCAGATAGCTGGGTTTGTTGTCAATGCCTCATAGCTCCTCACCACCACCCTCTCCGCCGCCTCCCACGCGCTCAGCCATTGCTTGCTCAGCTTCGGCAGCGAAGGGGGCAAGCTCTGGGGGGTGTCTTCCACAACCACCAGCCCCCTCCGCGCTCGCGTCAGAGCCACATACAGGCGCGAGAAAGCCTGCAGACGGAGCACCGGAGACCTTCGCACCTGTTCGTGCATCCGGGAATAGATGTTGAACAAAATGACCCGGTCGAACTCCAGGCCCTTTGCCTCTTCCACAGAACACAGCAGCGCGCCGTGCTGACCCAATTGCTGTGCTATGGGAATGTTTTTATCGCTTTCATCCCACACGATAACCGCTCCCTGGTCGCCAAGCCACTCCGCCAGCTGTTGCGCGCTGAGGGCAGGTGAATCGAGCGTTGCAGCAGCAGGAGGCAGTCCATCTAACAGCGCCGTCACATGGTAATCCGGCATTTCATCGAGGTCGTATTCCCTCTTGATCCGTTCGAGCTCCCCCTGCACGAACAGGGCAATCTGTCGGCTGTTGCGCAGGTTCAACTTCAGCGAGCCTTCCAGAACCGTTACCTCTTGCGAAAGCCTCCTGACAAGCCTGTTCCAGTGGAAACCGGACGGACGCAACGCCTGGAAGGGGTCACCGGTGAGGAACAGCCCCGCGGGATGCCGTACCAGGCGCATGAGCAACATCCACTGCACTTCGCACAGGTCCTGAATCTCGTCCACATATACGCCGTCGTATGAAGCGACGACCTTTTCGGGTTGTTCCCACAGCTTACGGCTCAGGTCCAGCTCGTCCGATCCGCCGATTGGGAACCAGGTTTGGATGGCAGCAAAGATTGCCTCGCGCTCTTGCACAGAGAAGTCACTCGCCGCATTGTGCAAATAGCCTTCGCGGTCCAGTAATTGGCGCGTTTGCCAGTTGAGCTGACCTTTGATGACGTCCCAGTATTCTGCCCACAATGTCTCCTCATCCCAGGGGAACTCCCTGTGGCGACGCTTCCACGACCTGAGAGGCTCTTTCAGGTTCCCCATCTTCCAGACCTCTTTGACACGCTGGTACGCCTCATGAAACTGCCTGCGCATCTCGGTGTAGCTCTCTATCCGTACGTTGGGGAACCAGCGGCTTAACATATCTTCGTAGCTGAGAATATCTACCCTCTCCAGTAACTCCCGTCCTCTCGGTAAGTGCTCAAAGAGCAGCTGACACAGGGAGGTTAACGTCGGCGAATAGGTGACCACCAGATACCTGCCGGCGGGGTTCGCTCGAGCCTGACGATATAAGTGATAGAGCAGGATGGTGGTTTTGCCGCTACCTACCGTTCCGCTCAGCAGTAGCGGACCCGGCTTCCGCACGAACTCCATCTGCTCCGGCAAGAGGTGCAGCAGGAAATCTTCGTCGCTCTGCGCGAGATGCTCGATATCCTGCTCAATACGGTCCAGGCCGATCTCCAAAAACTCCTGCGCGTCATACAGGCTCTCCTGCTCCACCGATGACGCTTGCTCCAGCCACCATTCCTCACCCCTGTAGTGCGGGCGGATGTACTGGTTGAGCACACTCTTACCTGTCTTAACCTCCCTTTCCACTATCGAGAGAGGCACGGTAGGATACTCGGGCAGTTTGCTGATGCCTATTTCCTCCAGTATGCCTTGTTCGTGCAGGCTGCTCGCAAGGCACAGCTCTTCCGCCTGATGGAGCGAATCATACGAGATACGGCGGGCGGCGCTCAGGGCATCGTCATGATGGTCTACGTCCCACACAACAATACGGTCGCGCAAGTGGTTGCCATCCGAGCGACCTGTCCCTCCGTTTGCACCGCCGTACTCGTGGGCGGGTTGTATGGTGAAGATGAGGCGCACATCACGGTTGACTCGCGCCTCGAACACGGGACGGTCAACACCTTTGAGACGTTTCATGCGCAAGCCGAGGTGGTCGGTTTGCCCTTCGCAGAGCAAACGCACGCATTTGCTCACCTGGTCGTGTGGTAAAGCCTTTTCTCTCAGTTTCTTCTGTACCCTGCGATGGAGGACGACGCTGCGCTTCATGAGCACCCTCTCTGGAGACAAACTCTTGTCACATCATAGCATATCCCTTAAACACTTTGCAAGCGGTTCGTGAACAAAAAGGCAGGATTCTCGCACTCCTACAGGAACTGTGCTCTCCGCCACGAAAAGAGTAGCCGCAGGCTTCAGCCTGTGCCAGTGATACGCAACCTGAAGGTTGAGGCTGCGTTTGGAATCACATTTGATGCTCTAGGAGGGCGGGCATGAGCGTTCTGTTTGTCCTACTCCCCGCGCTGGCGATGTGCCTGGGGTGGGGTATTCGTGGACAGTTTGGTGGCGAGACGGGCGCGATGGTGCCCGGCGCGATGGTGGGGCTCGCGCTGGCGATGCTGGCAGGCTGGAGGGGCAAAGAGGCAGCGCGTCTGGCAGCGGTAGCAGCCTTCGCCTGCTCGTTGGGCGGAATGATGACCTACGGGCAGACCATCGGGCTGGTGCAAAACCAGTACCCCTCACCGACCTACTGGTGGGGGCTGCTGGGATTGGCTATCAAGGGTGGCGTGTGGATTGGCATTACCGGTGCGTTTCTGGCGATAGCCACCAGTGACCGCTATCGTCCGGGGGAACTGCTGGCGATGATTGTCGGCATGTTCGTGCTGGGCGCGATTGGCATGCAGCTGCTCAACCGCCCGCATAACCCACCGGAGCAGTTGCCCCTCATCTACTTCTCCGCGCGGAACGACCCCAAGCCGCGTGTGGAGTGGTGGGGTGGACTGTGGTTCGCGCTCATCGGCTTGATGGCGTACACCGGCGCGTTCAAGAAGCACCGGCAGGCGGTGGCGATGGCGCTATGGGGCATCGTGGCGGGAGCCATCGGTTTCAGCTTCGGCGAGGTGCTGCAGGCATGGGGAACGCACCAGAAACCCTTCGGCGAGGCGGTTCAACGCTGGATGGACTGGTGGAAGGTAATGGAGATGACCTTCGGCTTCATCGCAGGCGCAGGGCTGGGCATCGGCTGGAAGGTTACCGGACTATCGGCTACTCCGCCCCCCAAACCCCAAACCTGGCACCGCCGCTGGGACGACCTCACCATCTTGCTCTGGCTGATACCGGTGCTGGCGGTGGAACTGGGCATCGGCTGGGCGAAAGGATGGGAAAAACTGCCTGCGATATGGATGCTGATTGGACTGCTGGGCAGTCTGGCAGGTAGCGGCTGGGCGCCGTTCGGCACGGGCGTGGCGGTCACGCTGGTTTCTGCGAGCAATACGGTGCTTTATCTGGTGGACGAGCGCAAACTGCTCGCCTTCGGCTGGGGCTTCGCCGGTTTGGTGGTTCTGTTGTTCATCACCGCCTACCTCTCCGCGCTCTGGCATCGGCGGGAGGTGCCTGCGCGCACCTGGTGGCTGTGGACGGTATGGATGCAGACGGGGCTGACGTGGGCGAAGTATCTGCCGGAGGTACTTTTGAAACCCGACGAGCGCAACTGGTTCGTGCGCTGGGGTTCGGGAGGCGTAGTAGAGATGAGTTTTGTGGTGCTGGCGGTGATACTTACCCTGCTGGTCTCCACACGCAAGGAGGTTTAACCCGTTGGAGGGACGCGCTCCGTCGCATCCGCAAAATCAACCTGTTGGAGGGACGCGCTCCGTCGCGTCCTGAATACAGCGGTCACGATGGAGCGTGACCCTCCAGCAGGGCAATCGGTGAGAGTACAGTTACAGCCGCAGATACCTGATCGGATGGACGGCTCGGACGGAGCCTCGCCCTCCGTCAGCGTTACGTTGTCGCAGGTTTCTCGCCTTGCGAGGTTCCTCCCTCCTTCAGCGTACGGATGCCCAGCACTTTATACAGCGGGCAGAAAGCCACAATGCTCGTTACCAGCAGTATCAGCGCGATGATGCCGAGCACCCACGCCGCAATCGCTTTCACCGTGCCCAGTGCAATGAGCACGGCGAGCACGACCGCAATCACTACCCGAATCACGCGGTCCACAACGCCCATGTTCTTTTCCATAGAAGCACACCTCCTCCCAGAGGATGTATTCCCGCTCCCCTCTTTATATACGGTGTATCCCTACACCGGCGTGCCCACCTCCAGCTCTTCGGGATTCAGTGCGCCCTTGCCGAAGATAATGGGAAAGGTTCCACCGTCGCTCAGACGGCGCGTGCGCCCATCCATATAACACACGCTGAACGCCCGTCGCGGGATGTCTATGGTGTTGACGCCGGAACCGTGCAACAGCCAGTTATGCAACAGGATGGCTTCGCCCGCTTCCGCCTCCAGATAGACCACTTTCTCCTCCGGGCAGTACATCGCTTCCTGCTCAGGGGTAATCGTGTGCCCCCACTCGCTGAGCAAGCCCAGCCGATGCGTGCCCGGCACCACGCGCACACAGCCGTTTTCTTTAGTAGCCGGGTCCAGCGCGGTCCAGATGGTCACGACCGGGTCGCGGTCCAGACCCCACTGTAGCCCTGCATCCTGGTGCCAGGGCAGAATCGTTCCCTTCTGAGCGGGCTTGTTCATGAACATCGCACGATAGCAGGCGATGGGCGCGTGCGCTCCGTAAACGGTTGCGCAAATCTCGCGAAAGATGGGCTTCTGCATGTAGCGCAGGAACACGGGGTCGTACTCCAGATTCTGAATCTTGCGGTAGCTGAGTGTGGGCCCCTTAAAGCCCAGCGTCTGTTCGGGCAGGTCCTCGTAACGCCCCGTTTCGCCATCCAGCTGCATTAACAGGCGGTCGTAGTTGATGTTCGCCTTGCCCAGCATGATGTCGTCGATGCGCTGGCGCATCTGCTCCAGCTCCTGCTCGGTCATTACCTTGCCCAGGCGCAGGTAGCCGTTTTTAAAGTATTCGCACCACTGCTCGTCGGTAATGAAGGTATTGAACACGCTGAACCCTCCTCCTCGTACAGTGCGTTTATTGATGCTAAATTATACGTTGGCAGGCACCCTTTGTCAACCGTTCGAGGGGGCAACGTTGTTTGAGCGATAGAGTACAGCGTGCGCGGGAAAATCCTCAAGAATTTTTCAAAAAATTCCGAAAACTCTTGCAATTTTTATGAGGATATGCTAGGATATAACTAGCGTAGCAAAACACTCCCGTGCGGGACCATGGTGGAGGTTAGCCATGAAGCACACTGACAAAGGGCTTCTGCTCGCAGTGTGGGCAATTATCACCATGTTGCTCACCGGTACAGCGCTACTGCCGGCGCAGGCGAAGAAGAAGCCTCCTTCCCACACCCAATCGGCAGTTACCCTCTTAGGCAAAGCGCGTGGGGAGCCAATTCCCGGCTATCAGTTTCCCCTGCGGTATGAGACCTCTGTAGCACACACCCGTCCTGAGAAAGCCAACTCTGGTTTCCTTACCGGTCCCCAATACCTGCGGGAAGGGCAGGTTCTGGGCAATGAGGGCGTGGTGGAGGCAGGTCGCTTCATCCTCCCCTTCGGCACCAAGGGCGAGAAGGTCGCGCTGGCTTTCCTCAGCGGAGAATACGTGCCACCACAGGGCGAAAAACTGCAACCCGCGCTGGCACAACTGGCGCAACAGCGCGCCGCGCAACTCTCCACGCAAGGCTCCAGCGCCAGACCAAGCGTGTACGCGCTCATCCTGCTCAACGGCAGGCTGGACGAAGGCTTGCAGGCGTGGCTGGCAGAGCGCGGAGTGGAACTGTTTGGCTTTTACCCGTATACCGCCTATCAGGCGCGCATCCCCGTAGATGCCCTGAACGAGGTGGCGTCGCATCCGCAGGTGCGCTGGGTGGGTCAACCCAACCCCCTGCAGAAGTTAGACCCGGATTTGCTCTACTTCATGGGCGACCAGACGGGTGAGCGCATCTGGCTGTATGTGAACCTGTTCGCGGCAGATGAGAGTGCGAAGGAAGCCATTGCGAGCATGGCGGCGGAGACGGGGGTATACGACCCTTCGCTGGGTGTGTTCGCGATAGTGGCGGATGCGGGGACGGTGAACCGCCTGCTGGACATGGATGCGGTGCTGTTCGTGGAGCCGATACGACAGGCAACTGTCGCCCATACGCAGTCTATGGCGTCCATCAATGCCGACCTGCTGTGGTATTACGGACACGACGGGCGTCCTCAAGGTGGTGTTTCTATCAAGGTGGGAGTGATGGATTCCGGCCTCTCCTATCACTGGGACTTCTACAACGTGTGGAACGGTACTGCGGGTTACAACCGCACTACCGAGACAGACTGGTGGGATGATGTGCTCGGTCACGGCACACACGTGACGGGCACGTTCATCGGCGAGGGTGTGGCACAGTTCCGGTATCGCGGCGTTGCACAGGGTTTACGCGACACCGATGTGGACGGTTACGACTTGCTCATCAGCAAGGTGTTCCGTCTCGGTGACGACGGACGCGGCGTATCGGAGGGCGACTCGGTCTATCAGGGGCTGCTGGACATGCAGGGGCGCGAAGCCCGATACACGCGTCAGGTGTTCAACCTCAGTGGCGGTTTCCGTGGCACAAATCTGCGAGGTACAGATTGCAACTCTCGCAAGGTGGACGAGATGTTCCAACAAAACATCGTGCCGGTGATCTCTGCCGGCAACGAGGGTCCGGGCGATAGCACCATCCGCAGTCCTGGCGTGGCAAAAGGGGCTTTCACCGTAGGTGCGATATACGATGACGAGCTCGGATACCTGGATCAAGTGACCAACTACTCCTCGCGTGGCTTCACAGGTGACGGCCGTGTCAAACCCGATGTGGTTGCGCCCGGCTCGTGGATCGACTCCTGTAGCAACAGCAGCAACAACGGCTATCTATACGATTGGGAAGGCACGTCAATGGCGGCGCCACATGTTGCCGGATTGGTAGCAGGTTTGATCGGACACTACAACATGCCCGCCTGGGCGACCAAGGCGATCATTCTTGCGACGGCTATCGATCTCTGGCAACCACTGTCCGCTCAGGGGTACGGCAAAGTGGACGCCATGCTGGCGCACTGGGGGAGCCATGACAGCACGTGGCAGGTCTGGTGGGGCGTCAACGGCGATGACGGCGACCTGAGAGCAATTGACTTCTACCTGCCGCAGAACGCCTCACGACTGCGTGTGGTACTGGTCTACCCGGACGCGCCTGCGCCCTCCGGCGGCTTCTGGGCATTGAAGAACGACCTGGACCTCTATCTGGACAAGGAGCCCTTTCAGGAGGGACCGCACGGCGAGTGGGAGGTGCGTTATGAGCTCGACAACGTCGCTGTCATTGACGTGTATAACGCCACTCCGGGCAACTACCGTATCAAGGTCTACACCTATAATCAGGTTGAGGGTAGCAATCAGCCATGGGCGGTTGCTTTGCATATCGTCTATGGGTCCCTCTATCCCAACGTAACCATCTCGCTGTCTGCACCGTTAGAGGTTCCGCTGGGGGTAGATTTCGAGGTCGTAGGTGAAGCGGAGGCGAGCTCCTACGTGGCTTCAGGAGTGTATGGCAGTATCTCCTTGAGCGACGGCCTTGCCCTGAACGAGATGAAATATGTTCGTTTCGCGCCCGACTTCGGCGAGGAGGAAATATCCCTGCCCGGCAGAAGCGGTATCAATCAGGGCAACATCCTCGCCGGTTTCACACGCAGGTTAAAATGGATCCTGCGGGCTACACAAGAGGGCTGGCAAAACGTGACCTACACGATTCACTCCATTAACGGAGGCACTGCCTCGGTCAGTCGGTCTATACTGGTGACTTCCCGCGTGGCAACCGCTATAGAGTTTCTATCATCAGGCGCGGTTGCGTATCGCGGACAGACCTATCGGCTTTCCGCCCGGCTGTCCCGGACAGACACCGGAGAGCCTGTCGTGGGGCGAACGCTTAATTTTCAAATAGATGACTGGTCGGACAGTGCACCCACCGACTTGGACGGCGTGGCGTCTGTCCTCTACACCATACCTCACGACGCTTACCTTGGAACGCGCTCTGTCACCGTCTGGTTCGACGGCGATGACGCTTTCCAACCCAGCGGCACGGAAGGCGCGTTCGACGTAGTCTGGGCGGCTGAGGTATGGGGACAGGTCAATCTCGGCGATTTCGTCGGGAATTATACTGACGTGCGTGGAAGGATTGAGGTGCGCCAGTACGCATGGTACGACCTGGCTCTGGATGACGCAGGAAGCTTTCGGTTTTACATAACAGAACCGGGTAGCTATGACATATCAGTCAAGGCATCCCACTGGTTACGCCAAACTCTGCGCAACGTGGACGTGACATCCGACTTTGTGACAATCTACTTCTCTCTGGTGAACGGCGACATCGATGGCGATAATGAAGTGACGCTGTTTGACTTCGGGCAGCTGGTAGTCGCCTTTGGCTCGGTACCCAGCGACAGCAACTGGAACCCCGATGCCGACCTTGACGGAGATAGAGAGGTGACGTTGTTTGACTTTGGCATCCTCGTGCGCAACTTCGGCATGGTGGGAGACGAGTAAGCGGTATATCATTCCCACCCTTGCAAAGCCCCCTTCTCTCACGTTATACTGATACTACCGTAACCGTCTGGGAGGGGTTGGCACGCATGGAGGAAAAGTATCAACCACAACAGATAGAGCCAAAATGGCAAAAACGCTGGCAGGAAGCGCAGCTGTTTCGCGCAGAGGACTTCAGCCCGAAGCCCAAACTGTATGCGCTGGACTTCTTCCCCTATCCTTCGGGTGATGGACTATCGGTCGGGCACTGTCGCAACTACATCCCTACCGACGCCTTCTGCCGCTATAAGCACATGAAAGGCTTCAACGTGTTGCATCCGATGGGGTGGGATGCGTTCGGCCTGCCCGCCGAGAACGAAGCCATCCGCAAACGCTCACACCCCAGCAAGACGGTGCCGCGCTACATCGCCAACTACAAGCGGCAGATGAACATGATAGGCATCTCCTACGACTGGAGCCGTGAGATTAACTCCAGCTCGCCGGATTACTATAAGTGGACGCAGTGGTTCTTCCTGCTGCTGTACAAACGCGGACTGGCATACCGCTCTACCGCCCCTGCCAACTGGTGCCCGTCCTGCAAGACGGTGCTGGCGAACGAGGAGGTGGAAGGCGGCGCGTGCTGGCGGTGCGGAAGCATCGTGGAGAAGCGTGACCTGCCCCAGTGGTTCTTCAAGATTACCGACTATGCGGAGCGACTGCTGAACGACCTGGAGCTCATCAACTGGCCCGAGGGCATCAAAATGATGCAGCGCAACTGGATCGGGCGCAGCGAGGGCGTAGAGTTCGAGATGCAGGTTGCCGCCCCAGATGGCAAGCCGTCGGGCAAATCCTTCAGCGTGTTCACCACGCGCGTGGACACCACCTTCGGCATGTCCTTTGCGGTGCTGGCGCCCGAACATCCCCTGGTGCGCGAAATTACCACGCCCGACCGGCGTGAAGAGGTGGAAGCGTACATCGCCCGCAGCCAGCGCGAGACGGAGATAGAACGCCTCTCCACCGAGCGCGTGCGTGACGGCGTGTTCACGGGAGCGTACGCCATCAACCCCGTCAACGGACAGCTGGTACCCATCTTCATCGCCGACTACGTGTTGATGGGCTACGGCACAGGCGCGATTATGGCGGTTCCCGCACACGACGAGCGCGACTTCGACTTCGCCAAACGCTACGGACTGCCTGTCCCTGTGGTGATTGCCCCTCCCGGCTGGAACGGCGAACCGCTGGAACAGGCGTATACCGGCGAAGGCATAATGGTCAACAGCGGTGAGTTCAGCGGATTGCCCAGCGAAGAGGGCAAACAGCGCATCGCCGACTGGATGGAGGCGCGAGGCATCGGCAAACGGCGCGTCAACTATCGCCTGCGCGACTGGTTGATTAGCCGACAGCGATACTGGGGCGCACCGATACCCATCATCCACTGCCCGAAGTGCGGTGAAGTACCCGTTCCCGAGGACCAGCTGCCTGTACTGTTGCCTGAGGTGGAGCACTACGAGCCGACAGGCACGGGCAAATCGCCTCTGGCGAACATCCCGGAGTTCGTGAACACCACCTGCCCGCAGTGCGGCGGACCTGCCGAGCGCGAGACCGATACCATGGGCGGTTTCGCATGCTCCTCGTGGTACTTCCTGCGCTTCGCCAGCCCCCACGAGACCGACCGCCCCTTCCACCCCGATGCGGTGCGCTACTGGTTGCCCGTGGATGTGTACGTCGGCGGGGCAGAGCACGCGGTGATGCACCTGCTGTACGCCCGCTTCTGGGTGAAGGTGATGTACGACGCGGGGCTGGTGCATTTCGTGGAGCCGTTCCTCACCCTGCGCAATCAGGGTATGGTGCTGGCGCCCGACCCCGATAACCCCGACGTGATGGTGAAGATGTCCAAGTCGAAGGGCAACGTGGTCACGCCCGACGCGGTGGTAGAGAAGCACGGGGCGGACACCCTGCGCCTGTACGAGCTGTTCGTCGCCCCCTTCGACCAGGCGATTGAGTGGCGCGAGGAGGGCGTGAGCGGAGCGAACCGCTTCCTGCACCGCGTGTGGCGTCTGGTGCTGGATGCTATTCCACACTATCACCGCGATTGGAAGCAGAGACTACAGGGAGCGGTTCTGAGCGCGGACGAGCGCAAACTGCGCCGCAAGACGCATCAGACCATTAAGAAGGTGGGCGAAGATATCGAGGACTTCCGCTTCAACACCGCCGTCGCGGCGATTATGGAGTGGGTGAACCTGATGTACGAGCTGAAGGACACGCTGATAGCATCGCCTGCCTTCAGCGAGGCGATATATTCGCTGATACTGGTGTTGGCGCCGTTTACCCCGCATATCGCCGACGAGCTGTGGGAGCGGCTGGGCTATGAAGGCTTTACCTACAACCAGCCCTACCCTGAGTACGATGAGGCGGTTGCCGCGGCGGAAGAGCTGAACATCGTGGTGCAGGTGAACGGCAAGCTGCGCGATGTGCTGGTGGTTCCTGTTGATACGCCACAGGAGGAACTGGAACGGCTTGCGCTCGCCAGCCCAAAGGTGCAGCAGTTCACCAACGGCAAGACGGTCAAGAAAGTAATCGTAGTGCCGGGCAAGCTGGTGAACGTTGTGGTGGGGTAAGGGTGGTGATAGCGCATGGCAGTGCAGCAGTTGCCGAAAAAGCAGATAGTGTATCCCGACTCGGACGGTCAGCCGATGGCAGATAACACGAAGCAACTGGAGACGATTGTGTATCTGTACGATAACCTCTGCGCTCTATTTGCTGACCGCGAGGATGTGTTTGTTGCCGCTGACCTGCTGTGGTATCCGGTGGAGGGGCATCCCGAGATACGCTCCGCTCCCGATGTGATGGTGGTGATAGGGCGTCCCAAAGGGCATCGTGGCAGCTACAAGCAGTGGGAAGAGCAGAATATCGCCCCGCAGGTGGTGTTTGAAATCGTCTCACCGGGCAACCGCTACGCCGGTCTGGTGGAGAAGTTCCGCTTCTACGATCGCTACGGGGTGGAAGAGTACTATCTTTATGACCCCGACCTGGGCGTGCTAAACGGTTGGGTGCGTCGAGATGGCACGTTAGAGCGTGTGGAAGAGATGGAGGGCTGGGTTAGCCCCCGGTTGGGCATTCGCTTCGCGCTGGAGGACGGTGCGCTGGTGGCTTATCGTCCCGACGGGGAGCGTTTCATCCCATACGTGGAATTGCGGCAGCGAATGGAGCAGGAGAGGGCACGGGCAGAAACTGTCTCGCGCGAGCTGGAACAGGAACGCCAGCGTGCCGAACGGCTTGCCCAGAAACTGCGTGAACTGGGCGTCTCTCCTGAGGAGGTGTAATATCCGTGTATACCCGTTGCATCTGTGTTCATCCGTGTGCTGTTCCCGAAGAACACGGACAGATACGGATGCGAGGTCACGCTTTGATATACCGCCGGATGTAGCTTCGCTGTCGGTAGTCCGCTACCAGCTTGGGGTCTATCGGGTAGTTGCCGTATTTGCGCGCTGCTTCCACCATCGCCAGATAGTTTTCGGGCTTGACGGCGGGGTGGATAGAGTTGCTTGACGCCAGGATATGCCCTCCTCCCGGCGAGGCTTTGGCGATGGTTTCCTTCACCGCTTCCTCCACCTCCTCACGTGTGCCCCGTGTCAGCACCACCGAACAGTCCACGTTGCCTATCACCGCAATGCGGTCGCCGTAGCGCGCTTTCACCTCGCCGATGTCCATGCCCGCCAGCGGCTCGATGGGGTCTATCGCGTCGATGCCCGCCTCCACCATCATGTCCATGATGGACCAGATGTTGCCGTCAGTATGTTTGATATAGGGCACACCCATCTCGTGCGCGGCGTCTATACTGCGTTTCAGGTAGGGCAGGATGAACTCGCGAAAGTGCGTCGGGCTCATAATCAAGCCATGCGCGGTAGCGTAGTCATCGCCTGATACCACAGCATCTGCCCCTTCGCGAATAGCGTGGCGCATCAGGCGTATCTTGTAATCGGTCACCATCTCCGCCAGCGTATGCGCCAGATCGGGGTCCTCCAGGTAGTCCACCAGCAGGTTTTCCATTCCCCCGCGCAGGTAATGTGGAAACTCGAAGCCGTCGTGCGTCAGGAAGACGATGGCTTTGCGCCCTTTGAACCGCTTGACCGCCTCGCGCAGGGAACGCAGTCGGTGCGGAGCGTCGGGGTCGGGCGGTGTGTAGTGCTTGAGGTCCTCACGCGAGTGGATGGGTCCCTCGACGGGGTAGGGAATACCGAACTCGGTGACGCCCCAGATAATGCCCCACTCGTCGCGCACAACCTGCTGCGTGCCTTCCACCAGAGTGCGTCCCCGCCAGACGACCTCCGATTGCTGGGCGGAGCCAAGTAGCTGCATCTGCATGTCCTCGAAGATGGTGATGCCGTCCAGATGTTCCATCTCGGCGAGGTCTTCCAGCGATTTCGCGCCCACCGCGGAAAGGGTCGGCTCATTGACGATGAGCTCCCACAGGGGAACCCTGTCGGGTTCCCCCCGACGCAGCAGAGCGGTCATAAAACGCTCGTATCCGGTCATCGCACTCTCCTCAGTCGCTCTTCGTGAATCAGGTCTTCCAGCGGGCGACGGGAACGCGGCGCAGGGTGTTCAGCCGGATAGGCGATGGGCAGTATCGCTGCTGGTTGTAACGGCGGCTCTGCACCCACAATCTTCGCCACCGCTTCATCGTCGAACGCGCCTATCCAGCAGCTGCTCAATCCCAGCGCAGTGGCGGCGAGATGGGCAACCGTGCAGGCGATAGTGGCGTCCTGCATACAGTAGAGATGCTCCCCCCGTCTGCCGTAGGTGCTGCTGTTGCGCAGAGGGTTGGCAACAAACACCAGTACCACCGGCGCGTCCTCGATAAAGGTCTGGTCGTGCGAGGCACGGGCAAGCTGGCGGATGCGCTCGCGGTCGCGCACCAGCACCACCTCATATGCCTGCAGGTTGCCCGCCGAGGGCGCGCTGTTGATTGCCTCCAGAATCTGCTGCAGTTTCTCTTCCTCGATCGGTTTGCGTTCGTAAGCGCGCACAGAGCGCCGCTGTTTCAATACCTCAAAGAACTCCATCGTTCTGCCCTCCTCTACGTATACCGTCCGTACTCTTTTCCCGTTTCGTACATTGTCCACAGGTTTTCCAGCGGTGTGCCGGGAGCGAGGTTGTTACCCTCGCGCAGGATAAACTTGCCCCCTTCCATCACACCGCTCTGCAGGATGCGGATGGTCTCCTGGCGTACCTGCTCCGGTGTGCCGTGATGGAGCAGAGGAACCGACGGACCGCCCAATAACTCTACATCGGGACCAAGGTCATGTCGTGCCTTGCCCAGGTCTATCGGAAAGCCGGTGTCGATACTGCGCACGTTCAGCCTGTCGCGCAGAAACACCAGATGCCTCTGCACATCCCCACAAAGATGAATGCCTATTGGCTGAGAAGGGTCTTCCATTAACTCCTCTTTCAACCGCTGGTGGAAGGGAAGGACCATCTGCTCATACATGCGGGTGCTCAGCAGTTCGATACTGTCATCGGCAAACCCCCAGCCACCGGGCGTTTTCTCAGGCTGCCCCAGGTGGCGGCGGTACGCCTTGATGCGCGTGATGATGGCGGTGGTGACGAAGTCCAGCAGCTGCAAGGCGTAATCGGGGTCTTCAATCAGGTCCGCGGCGAACTGTGACGCTCCGCGCAGGTTACAGCATATCGTCATCGGACCGTCCGTGCCCAGGCCCGTTGGACTAACCGAGGCGATGGGCTTACCGTACATCGTCCAGCCTTCTTCCTGTTTGCGCTTCATGTATTCGTAGAACTCCCAGTTGCGCGCCATCAGCCCACCGGTGAACGGGTCAGGAATACCCCTGTCAAACAGCAGGTTCTTGTTGTCGCCCGCCAGAAGCGGCTTGACGTCGGGCACCTGGTCGGGAGAGTAGAAAATCTCGCATCCCAGCCACGCGGACTCGTAGACGTTCAGGAAATCTACATAAACGTCCCAGCCCTTCTCCGGAACACCCATCTCGCTGTCTTGAGGGATGTGGTGGCGCACCCAGTAGATGTGCTGTATCTGGTATTCCAGCATTACCTGAGGGTCGTGGAAGTACTGCTCAAAGACAATGTTGCGCGGGTTCGCTTCGGGTATTCCCATGGTAAAGCGCACATTCAACCCCCAGATAATAGGCACACGGACGGGTTTTCCCGCTCGATACGCTTCCCAAACCTGCTTGACCTCGGCGTTATGTGCTTCGAAATCGATATGTCTGGACACTGCGGTTACCTCCATTCGGTCAGCACGATTATTCGGGTGCGGGCGTGACGGTCCCGCCTCTAATTCACCCCATACGCAGTTTTCGTCACGCTTTCTGCAGACAAACTGCCGCCCACTATCTTCACTACGATAAACCCCTGTTCATGACGGGCGAACAGGTCAGGGTGTTCAGCCAGAAGTTTCGCCTGTATCTCTTCGGGGAGCATACTCAAGCCCCGGAAGTAGTGATAGCCGTTTCGTTCCACGTGTGGAATGCCCACATTCGCCATGAGAGCCATGTCCTGTTGTAAAGAGACGGGCGGTACAGTAGTCAAATCCTCGCCGCTGATTAGCGCACGCTTGCCCTGCCTGCGCAGGTGAGCCGCGAGACAGGCGTTAGCAATGCCCTTGAAAACGCCTTTGCAGCTCTTCACGCTGCAACCGTCATAGCCACACTCCAGCGCGGTCTGCAGGCTGTGCAGCTCGGCATCGGACTCGTCGATAATCATCGGAGTACGCTCTTGCCAGCGATGCAGTTGCTCGTGGGTACGGCTGCTCAACGCCTCGTCGCGATGTAACGGCTGCTCCACGAAAATCAGTGCGCGCAGGAACTCGCGCAGGTCGGTATCCGTCTGCAGGCTCTCCCAGAAGGCACGGAAGGTCTCCATATCGGGATACATCTCGTTGGCGTCGAGGGTGAAGCGACAGGATGGGCAATCCTCTCGCAGCACTCTTGCCAGCGCTTTCAATCGCTCCATATCCACCTGCGCCTCACCGCACAGCTTTATCTTGAAATGGGTTAACCTATAGAAGCGGATGCATTGCTGTAAAGATTGCGGTAAACCGTCGTCCAGTCGTTCTTCAGGGGGAATATCGGCATCCGTTAACGGGTCGCTCAGTCCTATCGTGTGGCGCACGGTGATACGGCGCAGAGGTTCAGGAGGCAGGTAGTCGCGGGGTTGCGTGCCAGCCAGCGCAGGGTGTATCTTCTCCAGCGAGATGCCCAGTGTGTTGTTGCGCAGGGCGACGGCGAAGGTGGTGTCA
>BEHS01000002.1 GCA_002898895.1 bacterium HR16
TCCAGCGTGTCGATAATCTGCGCCTCTTCCAGCGGGCCCAGCGTGACGCTGGTCAATACCTGCGTCTGCCCGCGCGTGAACAGGGCGGAGCCGTGTACCCTTGGTAGCAACCCGACCATGCAGCTGATAGGACGAATTTCGTCGTACTTTCGCCCGTCGGGGCGCACTTTGTAATCGAGGATGAGCCGGCGCACCTGCTCCTTCACCACCTTGTCGGCGGCTTCGCGCAGGTCGGTCTCCTGCTCCGGGTACTCCGGTAGCAGTGCCTGCACAATCTCCTCCTTAAGCAGTTCAATGGCTTCCTCCCGCGCCGACTTGTCGGGTTGCTGGATGGCCTGCAATACCTGCTCGGCGAACTGCTCACGCACGCGGGTGAGGATGTCCTCCGGTACGGTGTAGATGGGTACTTCTGCCTTGACCGTGCCCACTTTCGCCGCGAGCTCTTCCTGAATGGCGCAAATCGGCTTGATGTGTTCATGAGCGAGGTCCAGCGCTTCGAGGATTTCCGCCTCGCTGATTTCGTTCGCGCCAGCCTCGACCATCACGATGTAGTCCTTTGTGCCCGCGACCACCAGGTCCAGGTCGCCGCTCTCCACCTGCTCAAACGAGGGGTTGATGACGAACTCCCCGTTCACCTTGCCGATGCGCACCGCGCCGACGGGACCATTAAACGGGATGTTCGAAACGGTCAATGCGGCAGACGCACCGATGATGGAGAGCACATCGGGCAGGTGCTCGTTGTCCACCGACAGGGGCATCGCGATAACCTGCACCTCGTTGCGCATCCCGCTGGGGAACAGCGGACGCAAAGGGCGGTCGATAAGGCGGGCGGTCAGCACCGCTTTGTCGCTGGGGCGTCCGCCCCGCTTGATGAACCCGCCCGGTATCTTGCCGACGGAATACTTGCGTTCCTCGTAGTCCACCACCAGCGGGAAGAAATCGATATCGGTGCGTGCTTCCCGGCTCATGGTGGCGGTGCAGAGTACGATGGTGTCGCCCGAACGCACAAGAACGGCACCGTTTGCTTGCTTGGCGACACGGCCGGTCTCAATCTGGATGAGTTGACCGGCGACTTCCACTTCGACGGTGTGTATCATGGATAGATGGAACTCCTCTTGGTTGAATCTTCATATCTGGCTACACAGGTAACCGCTACTGCTTGCTGCGGATGCCCAGTGAGTTGACCAGCGCGCGGTAGCGCTGAATATCCTGCCGAGCCAGATAGTCGAGCAATCTCTTGCGCTCACCAACCAGCATCATCAGCCCGCGCCGCGTGTGATAATCGTGCTTATGCTGGCGCAGATGCTCGGTAAGCAGGTTGATGCGCGCGGTCAGCAGAGCCACCTGCACTTCGGGCGAACCGGTGTCGCCCTCGAAGCGCCGGTATTTCTGGATAATCTCGGCTTTCTGCTCTTTGGTCAACGGCATTCTCCGTGCTTTTCCCCCTTTCTGAGGTTGGGATTGTGGTGCGTCGCCTCGCTTTCACCGTCTCCGTGCCGTTCTACGGTTGTCCCCGGGGGGACAACGGCACAACGGCAGAAGGCGATGCATGGCGTGCGCACCATGATAGTTTAGCATATACGCGGGCAGAAGTCAATCGGCACGGGGGCGATGACATGGAGGGTCACGCTCTGTGGTGACCCTCCGGTGCGATAATCGCATTCACCTCGCTACTTCCCGCCGCTTTTGGGTTTCGCCGGTTGAGCGGGTGCGCTCGGTTTAGTGGGTTCCTCCTTTTTCCTGGCGCGTTCCGCTGCCAGCTCCGCCGCACGCCGGCTTGCCTGTTCCACCAGGGGTTTCACCTGTTGTCCGGGAATAACAAACACCCCGCCCGTGCCGGAACTGCCACCGCCCGAAAGCAGGCGCATAAACAGCGTAAAGCCCATCGTGTCGCCGCCTTCTTCTTTCACTTCCGGGGCGATGGTGGTTAGCACGCCGACGAGCTCGCCGTTCAGGGTGAATACCGGCAAACCCAGCTGGGAAATATCGCCCAGAAGCATCCACGCACGACGCGGTTTGGCGATTTCGCCGCAAATCTGCCCCAGTGCGAAGTAGGGCGCATAGTCGTACCCTTTGGTCAGGCGCGAGACGGCGATGACCTGCTGTCCCAGCTTTGCATCCACCGCGCTGCCAAGGTCCACCGGCGTGAGTTGCCTGTCACCCAGCCCTTCCACCTTAACGAAAGCCAGGTCGAGCTTGGTATCGGTGGCGGCGAGGAAAGCGTCATACTCCTTGTCCTCGTTGCCGAAGGTGACCTTGATGGAGGTGGGGGTCATCTTGTAGTCCATGCCTGCGGGCATGGACTCCCCGGCGAGCATCTCCATCATCCGCTTCGGGGAGAAAGGCGAGTTCGAAAGCATAATCAGTCCGTCAGGCGTTACCACCACGCCCTGCAGGCTTATTTTGGACTCTTCATCCATACTCTCGCCGCCCATCTTCATGGTGGTCTTTATTACCACCTTCACGTTGGCGATGGAAGGAGCCACTTTCTCTACCACCGCCTGCACGCCCGCCGTTTCGTTCTGCGCAGTCGCGACGCAGAGTACCGTCAGGCTGATGAAAACAGCCCAGAGCCATTTGCTCATATTTGCATTCCTCCTTTTATCATACCCTGAAAGGGTGGTTCCCTGTGCCCGAACGGCTTGGCGGAGCCTTGTCCTCCAGAGAGTTTGTTATGGCAGAAGCTTCGCCCAATCGGGTTCGATGAACACAAAATGGGTGCGTCCGCCGCGCCGCAGGAAGATACGCGTCACCTTCGGACGTTCTTTCACCACGCGCGCCATCACCTGCTCGAAGGCGTGGGTGTCCGCAACAGGTATACCGTTGATGCTCAGTATCAGGTCATCTGCGCGTAGACCGGCCAGGTTTGCCCAGCCGCCCATCGTACATTCTACCACCAGCACGCCGTTCTGGTTGCGCTCCCAGCGGTTTTCCATGCGGTCTAGTGGGGTGATGTCGCGCACCACGAACTCGAACTCCTTCTGGCGCACGCGTCTGGCGGTCTCGCCGGAGGCGGGGGTCTCCTCCAGTGTAACCGATACCTTCTGCGTTTTGCCGCCGCGCAGAATGGTCAGCTCCACCTGTTCCCCTACCGACATATCCTCGATAATCCGGCGCAGCTCGTCGGCATCCTGCGGGCGGGAGGCTTCCAGTTCGGTATCGTTTATGGCGAGGATGATGTCACCGGTGCGCAGTCCCGCCTTGCCCGCCTCGGTCCAGGGGTAGACTTCGGTGATGCGGAAGCCACGAGCCTCTTCTACACCGACCGCTTTTGCCACCTCGGAGGTGACGACCTGCGTCTTGACCCCCAGCCAGGGCTTTGCCAGCTCACCGCCCATCGTGTCGGGAGGCGGCGTGCTCAGCTTCGCAACGGTAACCAGATGTTCCTCGCCGCGGCGGAAGTGCACAATCGCTTCTCCGCCGTTTTTCACCGCCGCTGCAATCGCTTTGCGCAGGGCAACCAGGTTGGGAGTGGCAACGCCGTTGACGGAGGTAATGATGTCGTTTCGTTTCAAGTTCGGGCGCGCGCTATCGAACGGATAGCCCGGACGCACGCCTGTTACCAGCACTCCCTGTTGCGTGGCGAGTTTTCGCGCGACGACCATGGCGCGAGTAATGTTTTGCGCGGTGATGCCTGCCTCCCGAAACTCCTCCTCATCGCCGCTGGAGCGTTCCCACTGCGCGGTCACCGCGCTCACCTTACGTTCCTTGCCCCCGCGCAACAGACGGATGGTCACCTTCTTGCCCACAGGCAGAGAGGCAATCCGCTGGTAGAAGAGGGGTATCTCCTCGAAAAAGCGGGCGTTCGTGGCTGCACCGTCGATAGACAGGATGATGTCACCGGGCTGGATGCCCGCTTTCTGCGCAGGCGAGCCGGGGAATACCGAGGAGACCAGCACGCCTGTTTTGCGTCCCAGCTTCTCTACCGGTAGAACCGTCAGCCCCAGCCATCCACGCTGGATACGCCCTGTCTTCAGCACCTGCTGTAACACCTGCCTGGCGAGGTTAGATGGGATAGCAAAACCCATACCGCTGCCCCCCAGCTCGTTAATGCCCACCACCTCGCCGTTAAGGCTTACCAGCGGTCCGCCGGAGTTGCCCGGAAGTATCAGCGCGTCGTGCTGAATCCAGCGGGTAAGTAAGCCGGTGCTTTCGCCCTCATCCAGCTCCATCTCTTCAATCTCGGTCTGCGTGAAGTCGGTAAAGACGCGCCGCGTGTTGGAGACAATGCCCAGCGTTGCCGACGAGGAGAGCATCAGCGGGTTGCCCATCGCCAGCACGTATTCGCCCACCTTCAGCGCATCCGAGTTGCCGAGGCTGGCGTAGGGGAAACGGCGTTTGGGGTCGGCGCGCAGTTTGAGGATGCTCAGGTCGGTCAGCGGGTCGTGCGCGACGACAGTGGCTTCCAGCGTTTCGCCGGTGGTCAGGGAGCAGGTGATACGAGTAGAATTGCCCGCTACGTGGTAGTTGGTGAGCACATGTCCCTGCGGTGTGACGATGACGCCGCTTCCACCGGAGGGCGATCGCTGGGCGCGTCCTTCGCTGAAATAGCGTGTGACTGCCAGGATATTGACCACTGCCGGGTACACCTTGTCGCGGGCGCGCTCGATGTCGCGCCGTAAGGCATCGGGGTACGCTCGCTGGGCAGAGGCGAAAGGATGCAGGCAAACAAAGCAGACAGCCAGTATGAGCATTGTCGCTGCGCGGCAGGTGCTTACAGGCATTTACACCCTCCCTACTTCCAGAACTTTTTCGTGGATTATCTATTCACCTTCACTCTGCCTGTTTCCTGTGCTTGCGAAGGAATTCGCCCGGCACAGAGCTAAGCGTGAGAAAGAGTAGCAACGCAGGAGGTAGAGATGGACTTCGATCTGTTGAAACGGCTTTGCGAGGCTCCGGGCATTCCGGGCAAGGAAGACCATATCCGCGAGGCGGTCAAAGAGGCGTTGGCTCCGCTGGTGGATAGCATCGAGGTAGACGTGATGGGCAACGTGGTGGGTGTGAAGCGGGGCAACGGCGCACGCAAGGTGATGCTGGCAGCGCATATCGACGAAATCGGCTTCATGGTGCGCCATATCGACGACAAGGGTTTTGTGCGTCTACAGCCACTGGGTGGTTTCGACGCACGTCAGCTGTTCGCTCAGCGCGTGCTGGTACATACGCGCAAGGGTGAGGTATTGCGTGGCGTGCTGGCGTACTCTACCAAGCCGGCGCACATGCTCACGCCCGAAGAGATGAACAAAGCACCGCAAATCGAAAGCTTCTTTGTGGACCTGGGCATGACCGCCGAACAGGTAAAAGAGAAGGTCTCTGTGGGCGATATGGTGACGATGGACCGCACCACCGAATCATGCGGAGACACCTTCTTCGGTAAGGCGATGGACGACCGCGTGGGCGTGTTCGTGATGATCGAAGCCATGCGCCTGTTGAAGGACAAGCGCACAGAGGTGGACATTTACGCCGTTGCCACCACGCAGGAGGAAGTCGGCTTGCGCGGAGCGACCACCGCTGCTTACGCCATAGAACCCGACATCGGCATCGCGCTGGATGTGACGCTGGCGAACGACTACCCCGGTCCCTCTGACACCGAAACGGTGACCAGGCTGGGGCAGGGGGTTGCCATCAAGATTATGGACGGCAGCCTGATATGTCATCCCAAACTGGTGGAACACTTCCGCGAGATCGCCGAGCGTGAGCAAATCCCGCATCAGATGGAGATTCTGCCTCGTGGCGGCACCGACGCAGGCGCGTTGCAGCGAAGCCGCGCGGGTACGGTCAGTATCACTATCAGCGTACCCACTCGTTATGTGCATACGGTGAACGAGATGGTGCACCGCAAGGACGTAGAAGCGGCGGCCACACTGGTAGCGCGCTATCTGGAGGAGGCGCATACCAGAGACTACCGGTATTGAGGATAAAGGGCGCGAGAACTATCTCGCGCCCTCTTGCGATTAGAGCCTACTTTCGCCGTGCGAGCGTGCGTCTGCGCATCGCGCCCGCCAGTCCCAACAGCCCCGTGCTGAAGAGAACCAGCGTTGACGCATCAGGCACAGGTGTGCCGGAAACGGAAAGGAACAGCCCTCGCTGTCCTGACCCGGGTCCGGCGAACTGCGCGATATACCCCGCAGGTACCCGCATCTGTAGAAAGTCGTTCGTTGTGTTCAGAGTGAACGGCACCTGCAGATCGAACCATTTCCCCGACGAAGGTTCGTAGAAGAAGGGACGTAGAGTGGACTCAATGATGGGCATCCATTTGGGGTCTTTGACGTCGATCAGCTGCCCCTCGCCCTCCTGACCATCTTCATATGGGATGGTGATATCGAAGAAGACGTCGAAAAAGGAGCTGACCTGCGGCGTTTGCTCCGTGCTGATGTGTACCCCTTTCATCATGCGCTCCACACCGGCTGGCACGTTCAGCGGGTCAGGCATAGAGTGGAACTCGGTGGCACTGAACACCAGCTCGTTGTCCGCAGTGAACAGGTTATCGGGGATGTCTATTTCCGCGTTCAAGGTGTGCGGAGTGAAGGGAAGCTCATCCGGGAAGCCCAGCACCTCCAGATGCGCGTCCTTGTTGGGACCAACAGGGGCTTGCGCTTTTCGAATGGGTGCGGTTGAAGACTTGTTCGCCTCATTCTTATCGTCCTGTGAGATGGTGGTCACATCGTCGTTTTTGGTGTCACCGCCCTGAGGGTCTTTGATTTTGCCCGTTTTGCTGCGAGTGCCTCCCTGATGTGTCAGACGCAGGGTGTGACTCAACTCATGCTTCATCGTGCTGACAGGGTTCTTCTTGTCGTCGTCGTTGAATCCCCATCCCTTCTCGAATTTCGGGTCAATCACCACCGAACGTTTCGTGACCTCGCGGTTTTTGTCGATGTTGTCAAAGGTGGTATGCGCGCCACCTCCGCCCGACTTACCTGTTTTGATTTCAATGTCGTGGTCACCAGCTGTACCCTCTACAAACTCCCAGCCGGTATCCGCTTTGACACCGTTCCAGTTGTCCATCGCCTCCTTCACGATGTCCTTGAGCTTTTTCCCGCCGAACTCCTTGTCGGCATCGGCGGCGTTGACGTGCACCTTTAACTTGCGCTTCTTGTCCTTCCAGTCCCACGTGTCGTTGATGCCGGCGAAGGAGGGGAGGACGAAGGTGCAAACCACCGCCAGCATAGCGATGACGGACAGAATTGCGCGAACACGAGTTCCCATTGCAAGGTCCTCCTTGAGAGATTTACTCTGTTGCGGGTACTCGGCTTGGGGTACACAGGGTCGCTAACGCTTCCACAGTGGGCAGTTTGCACCCTGAGCAAAGCACCAGTAGCAGAGGATGTTTTTCAGTACTTATATACTGCAAGAATCGTACCACTCACGCGATTTTTGTGGAAATTTCAACAAAATTTTATAAAATCACTAATTGTGACGGTAATTTCCAGCAATCCGTCAACCCTTAACATTGTAATGGTAACGCAAGCGGATAGCAGTACTTGACCTCTGATTAATCTGGATATGCGTGTTCTGGACAAAGTGTGCTTCAACCTGTTTTGTCATGCTGAGCGTCAGCGAAGCATCTCAGAGTAGCGATACAACGAGATTCTTCGCTCGCGCTCAGAATGACAGGGTTGGCGGAACCGTTCCGCTTAATATCCAGATAATCACGTGCGGTCGAGTAGTGGAGCGTCAAACATGCTTCCTGGCGTCTTAGCCAGCTGGAGGGAAAGGCTCAGCCGGAGAGAATCATCTCGCGGCTTCGGCGGCTGCCTTTGCCAGCTTGTCTGCAATCTGGTTTTGCGAACGGGGAATGTGCCGTACGCTCGCGCTTTTGAACAGTCGCAGTAAAGCTCTGGCGCGCCTGTAGAGAGGCTGGAGGTGGGGAGAATGCACCCCGTACAGCCCGTTTATCTGGCGCGCCAGCAGCTCGCTGTCGGTGTATACCTCCACCGTGTCGGCGCCGAGCGCACGCGCTTCCTCCAACCCCCGTATCAGCGCGCGGTACTCGGCGACATTGTTGGTGGTTTCTCCGATGGGTTCGCCGATTTCCTTCACCGGCTCGCCTGCGTCGTTACACAGCACCACACCGATACCCGCCCTGCCCGGGTTGCCCCGTGATGCGCCGTCAATGTATATCTTCATAACCCCAGCTCATCCGCGATAGTGGACATGGCGTGAATCACGTTCTGCACATGCTCGTCAAACGGCACGCCGATTTCCTCTGCACCTTTCAGCAGCTCCTCACGGCTTACCGCACGGGCGAAGGCTTTATCCTTCATCTTCTTGCGCACCGCCGCCACGTCTACCTCTGCCAGCTTCTTATTCGGGCGTACCAGCGCCACCGCCGTGACGAATCCCGTGAGCTCGTCGCAGGCGTAGAGGGTATGCTCCATGCGCGTTTGGCGGGGAATGCCCGTGTGGTCGGCGTGCGCACCAACGGCACGAACCACCTCTTCAGGGTAGCCCTTTTGCCTCAATATCTCCATGCCCACAAAGGGGTGCTCTTCCAGCGAGGGGTGCTGGTCATAGTCCAGGTCGTGAAGCAATCCGGTGATGCCCCACAGCTCCTCGTCCTCGTTCCAAAGGCGGGCATAGTGGCGCATACATGCCTCTACCGCCAGCGCATGGCGGCGCAGGTTTTCAGATTGCGTGTATTCGCACAGCAAAGCCCATGCTTCCTCTCGGTTCAAGGCATACCTCCTCAGTGTGTTTGCGTCTTTGCATGAGATGACTCACTCGATACTCACCTCACCCCACTGCGCCCAATCCCAGCCGTAGTCGCCCAGCGAATCGGTGACCAGGCGCAGCAGCACCGTTTGCCCTGACCATTCGGCGAGGGAAACCTCGAACGGTATCCATCCCTCGCCCGGGTTTACCGTTTGGTTCCACACCTCTCTGCCGTTTACCTCCACGCTAAAACGCACGCCGTTGGACTTGCTCTCCGCGCCGTCGCGGATTCCGGCGAAACCGCGCAGCGATGCTCTCTGCTCGGGCAACCTCGTCAGGAAAGCGAGAAAAGTCTTGCCGTTGGGCGGGGGATGGGCGAAGAACCCCTTTTTGCCTACCCCGCCGGATGTGCCCGTTGCCGTAATGCCGCGCAGGTAGTCAACCGGCTCATGCATCGCCCCGTCCAGCTCGATACCCGTGCGAAACCTCACCTGCGTCAGGTCTGTCGGCAGAGTGATGGGCGCGGGCTCCGTGTAAAGCAGAACGAGCGTACACGGTTCGGACAGCAACGGGAAACGGTAGAGGTTGGGGGCGACGGTCCGCCATTCCACATTCCTACCGTTGAGACACGCCCGAAGGAATGGCTGCGGAGAGTAGACCTCTACCTGTGCATCTTGTGTCTGCTGAACCACCACTCGCGGACGGCTCCAGTAACCCCAGTCGAAATCGGGGGAGGCGTTCGGTCCGGGGTGTGCCTCCAGGCGAAGGCGAACCCATTGCCCGCGAAGCGTGCTCAAGTCCAGTGTGATTTGCTCCGGTGTCTTCCCCTGGACGTGCCGGGTTGCCGAGACAGAAGCGCTTTGCCCGAAGGCAGTGACGGTGAAGATTACGCCGTCGCTTCGGCTGGCGGCGTCGGGAGAGGTGAAGCCCAGCTCGCTACGGAACTCGCACCGGCGGTCGGCGGGCAGGGGGAGTGTGTATTCCAGCCACACCTTGCCGCCTGCCCTGGCGCGCCAGGGAGGATGCATGAAGATGCCATCGCCGGAAGGGCGTGCTACTGCACCTGTCTCGTGCTCGGTGAGGTAGCCCGTAGCACGTTTGCCTGCCCCCCGCATGTCCGTCACGCAGTATCCCACATTCCCTCGCTCTTTCCACAGCTCTGCCACAACCACCTCACGCGGCACGATGGCAAAACGCGCCCACTCCCCTTCCTGCACTCCCGCTGAAGACACCATTGCCGATTCGGAAAGGGCGTGCAAGTGCAGGGCGTTCATCTTCGGCGGTTCCGGCACCCAGGGGTAACTACTTGTCGGATTCAGCCCCAGTATCTCCTTGCCGTTGTAAGCGAGCCAGCCGGGAATCGAACCGCTTACCTGCGCCTGCGTGACACCCTCGATGCGTCTGGCAACGGTGTTCCATCTTTTGCCAATTCGCATCTCGAGACACACCCCGCTCTTCTCCTGCCGATAACGGGCAAGGTGTCCACTCGCTGTACGGTAGAGAAAGAGGGTGTCCGCCTCCCACAGGGTGGGGGCGAACTCGGGAAGGGGACGATTTGCCTGAAACCACCGCGCTTCGTTCCACAGCATCTGTGTTGTTGCGTCCGGTTGGGAGACCTGCTGCTGCGTTAGCCACGCGAAGGTAGGAATCACACCCATTCGGTCGTAGGCGGCGCGCCACACTGCGTAGTACTGCCACATCTGCGGGTTGGTCATGCCCAGATAGCCGTAAATCCTCGTGTGGGGGGTAAGCAGAGCGGAGCTAATCGGGTGCGCCATGCGTACGCGGCTCATCTCCCATCTGGCGTCGGCGTGGTCGATGCCCCACACATGTCGCTGCGCAAAGCTCTCATAGCGGAAGGAGATTTCGTTCAAGCCCTCACCGGAAAGGGCAACGTTGGGCAACGCCTCGCGCAGCTCGCGGTGCAGGGCGATATTGCCCTGCATGGCGTTCATGCCGTCTATCAGCCCATTGGCGTCGTTATAAATGCACAGGGTCTGGTCCAGATGAAGAGCATCGGGCTTCAATCGGCGACATAACTCCACCATACGCTGCACGAACAGCCTGCGCCATGCTTTCGCCGCGGGGTTGATGTAGGCGAACTTGATGGGCGGGTCTGCGCGTTGCCAGTGCCAGTACATCGGCTCCCCGCTGAAGGGGTCGCGGAAGTGGTACCGCTTCAGCTGCTCGTAATCGGGGTTTTCGGGGGTGCAGCCGAAGTAGTTCACGTGGAGCATGATGCGGAAGCCCAGCCGGCGCGCCTGTTCCATCCGCTCGGCAAATCCCTCGCGTGGGGTGTAGTCAGGGTAGTTGCGGTCGTAGCCGTCCTTGCGCCAGTCCGGCACATAGAGGAGCGTCTGGTGCGGGTTCAGTCGCCTCGCCAGAGCCTGCAGCTTGTCTGTATCGTCCAGGTTGTCGATAACGACCGTCTGAATGTCCCGCACCCACGCCGGTTGCTTTTTGCGCAGGGACACCAGTCCGAAAGCGTTTTCTGCCCACCGGCGGTACATCGCCACGCCGTTCAGCCAGCTGCCTGCGTACGGGCGGATGCGCCATCTTACGGATTCCGTCTGTTGAACCCTGTCAAAGGGAGCGGTGCACCACGTTTCAAAGCCTATCCAGAACTGCCCGTCGCGGTGCTGCACGAAGAGCCGTTTGAAACGCTGCGCATTGTCCTCGGCGTGGATGAGGAAGCCTCCGCGTTTGCCCTGTATCAGCAGGAATTGTGCTTCCCACGTCATCGGGTAGTCGAACTGCATCGGCTGGAGATCACTGTCCTCGCCGAAGCGCAAACCGCTGTATCCGGGCACAAGCAGATCCCAGTCGTCGGGCAAAGTGATACCCCATTGTAACCCCACTAGCCCCGGGCGGGCGCACTCTGCCCGCTGAATCACCACTGCCTCGCCGTCCGGCAGGGCGTGCAAGCGGGTGGTCAGGGTGTGTGTAGCACCTTGCTCTCGCCATCGGAGGGTGGTTGCTACCTCCTGCCCCGCTACTTTTTGCTCCACCTGCGCGCGGTCGTTCCAGAGGTCTCCGCTTTGCCGATGGCGGATGCCGGTTAACGGCGGTGCGTGCCTCACTGCAAACGCCTCGCCTGTCAATCGGTTGACCAGGCGGGTTATCACACCCTGCTGCATCTCCACCTGCATCCGTTTCGTGCGCAACGTGGGTTGTAGGTGCGAATCATCATTCGCCCCTGCGGTGGGGGCGTGCAGTACGGAAACCACTATCAACCAGAATATCGTCCAGCCACACCTGTGCATTGGCTACGCTCCTTTTGGGTGGAGAACGGCTCGGCGGGAGCCTCGCTCTCCAGAACTCTTCTGCATGGGCAGGTTCTTTCCTGTTTGTCCGGCCTCCGAAATCTGCCGACAGGAGCTGCCGTGCATCGGCGCGAAATGAACTGAGAAAACATTATCGAAGGGAGTGCAACCGATGAACTGGCAGGCGAAGTGGATATGGCATCCGGGCGAAGAGGCGCCGCGCAACTTCTTCTGGGCAGCACGAAAAAGCTTTGCCCTCCCCGCGCGCTTCGGGAAGGTTACCCTGAGTATTACCGCCGATTCCCGCTACTCGGTATGGGTCAACGGCAACTATATTGGGCACGGTCCCGTACGTGCGTTCCCACATCGCTGGCGGTATGATAGTTACGATATCACCCCTCATGTCTGCTCTGGCGAGAACGTGGTAGCGGTGCTGGTACACCACTTTGGGCATTCCACCTTCCAGTATCTGGAGGCACGTGGTGGTCTGCTGGCGCAGGTGGAGTGCGATGGACAGGTGGTTGCTGCCACCGACCACACGTGGAGAGGTATCGAGCATCCCGCATACGAACGGCGAATGCCTCGCATGGCGTGCCAGCAGGCATGGGCGGAGATGTACGATGCCCGTAAAGCACCTGCGCACTGGACTCTCGTCGGCTTCGACGACAGCGCATGGCAAAGCGCTGTCGTAGTCGGCGAGGTGGGGTGTGCGCCGTGGAAGGAGGTGCTTCCACGCGACATTCCCTTGCTCACGCAGGAGCCGATTCAGCCGGTACGCCTCATGCGGATTCAGGCGGTGCGCCCGCCGAGACAGGTGTGGACGTTTGACCTCAAGCCCAACTTCCTGCCGGGCGACCTCACTGCCAACCCGCGCGGGTTCGTGGGGCTGGTGGCAACGGTGCTGGAGTGTTCCCGTCCGATACAGGTAAGCCTGCGCTCCATGTTCAACGGCTTCCGCGCGGTGCGCATCGACGGCACGGAGTATACGCCTCAGCAGGCGGCTGAGGGCATCGCACTCTCCTCAGGTGAGCACCTGCTGGTAGCGGATATCTCCGCCCGCTTCTATCACGAGTGGTTCTTCGGTTTCGTTTTTGACTACGACGAGGGCGAGATGCACCTGCGTTCCCCGCTTGGAGATGCTCAGGCTTATCCGTTCGTGAGTATCGGTCCGTTCCCCTCACAGGATGATGCGGGATACCAGTCGGTGTGGCAAGCCACCTCGCTCAACCAGATTGCAAGCCATCCGGCGGTTCAACCCATCCGGTGGGAGCACACCGCCGCTGCGAATGTGTTTGCGGATACGGTTCTCGCCAAACCGGTCTCTGCCGAGGCCAGGGTGGAGACGCCGGACGCCCTGCTCGCCGCCAACTCGAACGAGACGGTCATCCATCCTGTGAGCGAAGGCGACGTGGAGCTGTTGATAGACTTCGGCAAGGAGCTGGTGGGTTTCTTCGAGATAGACCTGTGCGCTCCTGAGGGTACAGTAATTGACCTGAACGCCTTCGAGTATATGGAAGACGGGCGCATTCAGTGGACGTATGGACTGCACAACACCTTCCGTTATATCGCGCGAGAGGGCTGGCAGAGCTGGCGTTCGGTGGTGCGGCGCGGTTTCCGCTACGCCACGCTCACCGTCCGTTTCCCGCAGGGGGCGAGGGAACCGGTACGCTTGCGCGGGCTGCGCTGTTACCTGAACACCTACCCGTATGCGTATCAGGCGCAGTTCCACTGCAGTGATGCCCTGCTGAACGACATCTGGGAGATTTCGCGCCACACGGTGCGCCTGTGCAGTGAAGACACCTTCGTGGACTGCCCCTCGTATGAGCAGACTTTCTGGGTGGGAGACGCTCGCAACGAGAGCCTGTTCAGCTACACCGCTTTCGGAGATGCGCGTCTGGCGCGGAGGTGTCTACTGCTGGCGGGCGAGTCGCTGTGGCGGTCGCCGCTGGTGGAGAGCCAGGTGCCCAGCGGCTGGGAAGATATTCTGACCGCGTGGAGCCTGCTGTGGACGATTGCCTGCGAGGAGTACTACCGCTTCACCGGAGACCGCGCGTTTCTGGAAGAGGTGTATCCCGCTGTGCGCCAGCAGAATCAGAACATCCACGAGCGGTTCATCAACGGACAGGGGTTGCTGGAGATAGAAGCGTGGAATATGCTGGACTGGGCGCCGATGGACACTCCCCGAACGGGCGTGGTGGCGCACCAGAACATGTGGCTGGTGGAGGCGTGGCGACGCAGTGCAAAGATGGCGCGCATTCTGGGCAACGAGGCGGAGGCGGAGCTGTACTTGCGCTGGGCGGAGGAGCTGAAGCAGGCGATTAACGCGCATCTGTGGGACGAAGAGAAGCAGGCGTATATCGACTGCATCCATGCCGACGGTCGGCGCAGTACGGTTATCAGCCAGCAGACGCAGACGGTAGCCTACCTGTGCGACATCGTGCCCGACGAGAAGCGCGCGCTGTTCGAGCGGTACCTCACCGATGTGCCCGAAGGCTGGGTGCGAGTGGGTAGTCCCTTCATGATGGCGTTCACCATCGAGGCGCTGGAGAAGGCAGGCGATGTGGGGCGAATCCTGCAGCTGATACGTCGGTGGTGGGGCATGATGGTTGACGCGGGAGCCACATCCTGCTGGGAGACGTTCCCGGGCTATCTTGGTCAGGAGTGGCCCACACGCAGTCACTGCCACGCCTGGAGCGCGGCGCCGGCGTTCGCGTTGCCATCGTATGTTCTGGGGGTGCGCCCGCTGGAGCCCGGTTTCACGCGATTCGAGGTGCGTCCGTTCCTGGGCGACCTCGAGTGGGCGAAAGGAGTGGTGCCCACCCCGCACGGGGAGATAGTGGTATCCCTGCGCCGCGAGGGGGAAAGGATACGAGCACAGGTCATCGTGCCCCAGAATACGGTTGCGGTGATTGGTGGCAAGGAGTACGGCGCAGGGATGCACGAGATCACCATGTAGCTATCACCTGACGAGCAGTGCCCCGGCAGAGCCGACATCCGGCTCACCGGGGCGTGACAAACCGGCGGGTGCAGAACGCAGGAATGCAGTGCTGCCCCATCGGGTGCGATACCATAACGGCGCTGCGCTTGGCTGTTTGTCGTTCCGAATCTCAGAGATGCTTCACTGCGTTACAGGAGCGCGAAACCTCCTTGCCTGCATCCAGATAATCGGTCCTGACGCTCTAAGAGACGCGTCGCGGGTTGCGATTACGGGCGGGCTTGATAAAGCGAAAATGCGCAAGATAGACGGGCAATTCCCGCTCCGGGAATTGCTCGTAAAGCCAGTCAAGGAACTCAAGGCTGAAGGTTGGGTAGAGTTGCAGGCGTTCCTTGCTCACCGAATCCCGGGTCAGGATCTGCGCATTAGTGAAACCCGCATCTTTCGCTTCGCGGATCAGCCCTCTCTCCGAGAGGGCGCCCGCCAGTCAGCCCGCGAAGGCGGCTTCGCTGTCGAGCACCGCGCGCGGCAGACGTCCGTTCACCACTGAATCGGCGAAGATCAGGCGTCCACCGGATTTCAACACGCGATAGAATTCGCGGAACACCTGCCCCTTTTCCGTCGAGAGGTTGATGACGCCGTTCGAGATGATCACATCCACGCTTGCATCGTCGAGGGGGATTTGCTCCATTTTGCCTTCGCGGAACTCGACGTTGGTCATTCCGAGGATATGTTGATTCGCCCATGCCCGTGCGAGCATTTCCGGCGTCATGTCCAGCCCGATGGCGCGCCCCGTTGGTCCAACCTTTTTCGCCGCGATGAAGGTGTCAATGCCCGCGCCGCTACCGATGTCCAGCACAACTTCGCCGGGCTGCAAATCCGCGTAGCGGACCGGGTTGCCGAGCCCAAGTGCGTAGGCTGTGACCGATTCTGGCAACCACGCGATTTCGTCTGGGTTGTACAAGCTTTCCGCGACGCCTGTTCCTTGCGGGATGACGGCGCCATAGGATTCGCGCACGATGCGTGCTGCCTCGTCTGCGGAAAACCGAATGCTTTCAAACTCGTCGCTCATGGTGCATCTCCTTCTGTTGTCAGGCGCAAGACCTCCTCTCACGCCGGCTTGATGTTCTGGTTCATCCGGAAGAAGTTCGTCGGGTCGTACTTCTTCTTGAGCGCCACCAGCCGGTCGTAAGTCGTACCGTAGGCGAATGCGATACGGTCGGTCTCGTCTTGGGTGAGGAAATTGATGTACGCGCCGCTGCTGGCGAACGGCCGTGACTTGGCGAAAAATTCGCGCGCCCAGGCGATGCAGCGCTGATCCTCAGAAGCCGACTCCCAGCGACCATGCACGTTCAGCACGTAATTGGCGTCTCGGCTCGAGTATGCCGTCGCCTCGGGCGCTACGCGTCCCGCCTGGCCGCCGATCGTGCCGATGAAAATCTCGCACTGCGGCGACGGCAGCTTGCCGGCGTATTCGATGAGGGTGTCGATCGCGCCGTCGCCGAGCCGCGAGAAGTTGTGCGACTTCCAGTAGTTGCGCGCACCCGGCGTCAGGAGTGGATTGAAGGTTTGTTGCCAGGCGGTGTACGGCTGCACGCCGATGTGTTCGCCGAGCACCGTACCGAACCTGCGCAACGGCTCGATTAGCTTCTCGCCTTCGGTGGGTTGGCCCGCATAGAACAATATGAGTGCGACGATCTCTTTCCCGATGACGTTCTCGGGCAGGAAGGGCAGTGGAGGCGCCTTTCGCGCGACCACCCAGACGTTGAGGTCGTCCGGCATCGTCTTGGTGAACCGGGCGAATTGCGTGAGCACGGACTTCGCTTGGTCGAACGGGAAGGCGATGAGCCCGCTCAGCACGTCCGGCCCTACAGGATGGAGTTGGAACTCGAATCTGGTCACGATACCGAAGTTCCCGCCGCCGCCACGCAGCCCCCAGAAGAGGTCGGCGTTTTCCGTTTCGCTGGCGTGTACCTTCCTGCCATCTGCCGTGACGACATCCGCCGAGAGCAGGTTGTCCACAGTCATGCCGTATTTCCGGCTCAGCCAGCCAAAGCCGCCACCGAGCGTCAGTCCGGCAACGCCCGTGGTCGAGTTGATGCCCAGCGGCGTGGCAAGCCCGTGTGCCTGCGTGGCCGCATCGACGTCGGCAAGGGTGCAGCCGGACTCGACGGACGCCCGGCGGGCGTTTGCGTCCACCTGGACGCCCTTCATCAGCGAGAGGTCGATCATCAGTCCATCATCGCAAACAGCGTTTCCCGCAATGTTGTGCCCGCCCCCTCGGATCGAGACCAGCAGGTTCTGCTCGCGCGCGAACTTGACGGCATGGATGACATCTTCTGATGACACACAACGGGCGATTAGCGCGGGGCTGCGGTCGATCATGGCGTTCCAGACGGTTCGGGACTCCTCATAGCCGACGTCGCCAGGTAGGAGCACTGGTCCGCGGAGGCGCATCTTTAAACCGTCGAGGGTGTCCTGTTTCAGGTCGATCGCGCGACCTTCTGTCGTTTTCGCTTTCATAGCACGACCTCTCTTTGTTTTGGAGTTTGAAGAAACTCCCTAGACTAGCTAGTATTCTACCATTCGTGAATTGAATTGTCAAGCATTTTGCTTAACTATGCAGCAAAAATCTCTGCCTCCCTGCTTTAACCTGTTACTGACGGAGGCGCTGGCAAGCGTACTCAGGCGAGGCAGGGGATATGTGGCTCTTTTGCCGAAATAGGTACGGCATAGCTGTCGGGCAGGAGCCTTGCTCTTCGGGAGAGGGGGATACAGTCGGCTCACCCGGGGATTCGCCTCTCAGGTGTGGCAGCGCGACAATCCTTCTGGAGGGCGAGGCTCCTGCCGAGCCGATTGAGAGGTGAAATGAAAAGGTGAGAAACCTGCCAGAAAGAAAACGTCCGGTTCATCGGGTGATTATCCTGCCCAATCGCCCAACTATCGTGTTCGTGACCGTCTGCACCCATAAACGTCTACGCTGTTTAGCCAGCGAACAGGCACATGCTCTGCTCAACGATGTCTGGCTAAAAGCAGACAGTTGGCAGGTTGGGCGATATGTGGTTATGCCTGACCATGTTCACCTGTTCGCAGCACCCACAGACCCCGATGTGGATTTAGAAAGGTGGGTCCGCTACTGGAAGTCGCTTTTTTCGCGTCCATATCAAAAGCAAATGCCAACTTTTCGTTGGCAGTCGGGATACTGGGACACAACGTTACGCTGGTTCGACAGTTACGACCAGAAATGGGAATATGTGCGTTTGAATCCTGTGAGACACGGGTTGGTTCAAAACCCGCAGGATTGGCCCTATCAGGGCGAGTTGAATGTGCTGGCTTGGTTTTAAACAATATTTCGGCTCGGCGGGAGCCTCGCCCTCCAGGTGGGAGATTGGGGTGTTTGGCTCGACGCCTGCCGGGTGAGGTATGCTCAGGAGGTGTACTGTGAACTGTCTGGCTTGGGTGTTTATCATGATGGCTCTTTCAGTAACCGTATCTGCTGCCCCGACAATCGGTGTCCTGCGCGTCGAGGAACGGCAACCCGATGCGCTACAGCGTGCGATTCGTCAGGCGATACCGGAGGCGAAGGTTGTTCCGGTATCTGTAGAGCACTTCGCCAGCGGGCGCCTGCCGCAGGAAACGGCAATGCTGGTGGTTCCGGAGGCACATCGCCTGCCCGCTGTTATCGCCGAGCCGCTGCAGAAGTGGGTGCGCTCTCGAAAAGGGGTACTTTTCGTGAGCAACGAGCCGCCACTGGGCACATGGCTCTATCGCGCGGGCAAACGGTGGGTGGAGCGACAGGAAGCCCTGCACGCGCTCGCGTCCTGGCGTCCCCTGTGGCAGGAGCCTCCTGCCCCGCAAAGTGGATGGCGACGCAGCACCAACGCGCCCGAAATAGATACCTCGTGGTCGCTGGTGGACACCCCACACGGCAAAGGCTATCGTCTCCGCGTGCCCAGACTGACGAGCTGGTGCACTTACGACCTGCCCATCGAACAGCCCTTCCGCGAAGGCGAGACGCTGATGCGCTTCTGGGCGAAGGGCGATAAGAACACCCGCGCCCTCTCCATCGAGTGGCGCGAGCGCGACGGCTCGCGCTGGGTGGCAACCGTGCCTCTTTCCGAAGGGTGGAAGCAGGTTGCGCTGGAACCGGCGGACTTCCGCTACTGGCCCGACAACCCGTCTAAAGGGCGTGGAGGTGCTGGCGACCGATTGAAACCGGAAAACGCTGTGGAGATCTCTATTGGGCTGGCGCACAGCTTCGCCTCCTACCCGCCGAATACGCCTCTGGAAGCGGTCATCGCCGATGTGCAGATAGGCAAGACAGCCCAATCGCTGCCTACCCCGCCCAGGTTCGCGCTGGAAGGCATCGCTCCGTGGTATAAGTTCTATCAAGATGCGCAGGGACGCTGGTGCAGCGTGATGCGTCATCGTGGCGTGGGCATTGGTGGGGTGTCGCCCGGAAGGCGTATCGTCGTCCCTCTTGGCGAGCGGGCGTGCCTGTTCATAAGCGGTAAGGGGGAAACCGAAGGGAGCGCATGGGCGTGGCTTCCCACCTTCGAGGCAAACGCTTCCCATCTCTCGGCGATTCTGCGCCCGATGCTGCGCGGTTGGCACCTGATGCGCGCAGGCACCACGCGGTTTGGCTTCTGGAAAGAGCAGAAGGTGCAATACGGCGCAGAGGTGGCGAATTGGCGAGACATACCTGTGACCCTGCGCCTCGTTGCCCGCCTTTCCTCAAAGGGCAAGCCAGAAGTGTCTCAGCAGATGTCGGTGCGCCTGCAGCCCGGCGAACGGCGTGGCGTTTCCTTCCCTGAGACCAACCTGCCAGAGGGCGAGTGGTATGTGCGGGTCACTGCGATGGCAGCGGACGGCACGCACGACGAGCTGGAGCACTCCTTCCACGTCATCGACAAACCGGCGGCGATGCCCCTCATTCGCGTGCAGGATGGATATTTCGTGCAGGGGGACAAACCGTTTTACGCGCACGGCATCAACTTCTGGCCGCTGTGGATAGCCGGTCAAGAGCCGGACGAATACTGGGGGCACTGGCTCGGTCCCGAACAGTACGACCCTGCGGAGGTGGAACGCGCCCTGCGCATCGCGAAGCAGGTGGGGTTTAACGTGCTGTCGATTCAGTACACGAGCCTCTCCCACGCGTCGCAGCTGGTGGACTTTTTAGAACGAGCACGCCGTCACGGGATGACGGTGAACCTGTTCATCACCGCCGCGCATCCGTTTGGCTTCGATCCGCAGCTGTTACGCCAGCTGATAGAAGCGGCGCGCATCCCGCAGTGGGGTAACATCTTCGCGTACGACATCGCGTGGGAGCCGGCGTGGGGTACCCATGCCGAGCGCAAACGGTTTGACCCCGCATGGCGTGAATGGATTGTCGAGCAGTACGGCTCCATCGAGAACGCCGAACGCGACTGGGGCTACGCCTTGCCCCGTGAAGAGGGCGTACCTACTAACCCCACCGACGAGCAGATACTGAACGACGGCGAGTGGCGACGTATGGTAGCCGCTTACCGTCGCTTTCTGGACGACCACGTGAACCGTGCCTACTGGCGTGTGGTGAAATTCATTCGCAGTCTGGACGGACGCCACCTCATCGGCGTACGCACGGGATACGGAGGAAACGGCAGTCCGTGGGCGGATTATCGGATGCCGTACGACCTGCTGGCGGGTGCGCCGTTCCTGGATTTCGTCTCGCCGGAGGGGTATTCCCTTACCGAAAACTGGCAGAACTTCCGCGCCGGGGGCTTCATTACCGCCTACGCCCGCTGGGCAGGTAACGGCAAGCCCGTCTTCTGGGCGGAGTTCGGGGCGAGCATCTATCCCGACACCACCCCGGAACGCATCGCCTACCAGCGCAGCGTGTACGAGTGGATGTACCGCATGGTGGAGGAATCGCGGGCGGACGGCAGCGCGGGCTGGTGGTTCCCGGGCGGCTACCGCACCACCGAGAACAGCGACTTCGGCATTATCCATCCCGACGGCACGCTCCGTCCGGCGGCGCGGGTGGCGCAGCAGTGGACAAATCGTCTGGCGCAGATACCTCTGCAAACCGATGACCGCGAGGTACACGTTATTACCTTTGACCGCGACCTGCATCCGCGAGGCTTCTCGCAGGTGTGGGCACGCCATCGCGACGAATACCTGAAAGCGGTGGAGGCGGGTAAGCGAGTGGAGCTGCGCACGGAGGGTACAGGCACAACCAGCGAAAACGTGCCGCTGGTGGCGGTGGGCAACGTGCCCTGCAACGGCAGTAATCCACCAAAGTACCTGAACGCGCAAATCCTGCAGGTAGAGGCGATAGACGCGCAGGGCGGGGCAAGCGAGGTAGAATCCGAACAACCCCTGCCGCCCGATACGCGCCTCCTGCGCGTGACGGTGATGAACACCGGCGAGGCAACGTGGGTTCCTGCCGGCAAACGGCGCGTGGAGCTGGCGACCTCATGGGGCGAGCGCAAGGTGGTGGAAAAGCCGGTCGCACGCTACGCGATAACGCTATTCGAGATTCCGTTCGTAGCGCATACCCAACCTGCGGCGATACGCCTGCAGCTGGTAACCGAAGAGGGTAAAATCGTGCCCTTTGGCGAGCGACGCCTCTTGAAATAGTATACAAAATATGATATAATTCTTGTGCTATGACACGTCGTCATGCCCTGGCACAAGCTTTCCTCTCCGGCTGTGGGGCGTCGCCGTGGTGGACGCCCCGCTGGGGAGGACTGTTCAGCTTCATTCAGGAGGGAGAAACGAAGATGCCGTTCAACTTCAAACGCTATCTGATTAAGGTGCAGGGCGGACGCTATTACCTGCCCGTCGCCGCCCGACTGGTGTGGTTCCGTGAGGAGCATCCCAACTGGCGCGTCGAGACCGAGCCACTGGAAATCGACGCCGAGCGCGGTATCGCCATCTTCCGCGCACGTGTCATCGACGAGGACGGCAACGTACTCGCCACCGGTACCAAGATGGAAACGCGCGAGGGCTTTGCGGACTTCATCGAGAAAGCCGAGACGGGAGCTATCGGTCGTGCACTGGCGGTAGCGGGTTTCGGCACGCAGTTCGCACCGGAGCTGTCGGAGGGCGGTGTGGTGCATCCGGTAGACACGCCCGTTACCGCTCTGCGCGAGCGCGAGGAGCCGCCACGCGAATTGCGCTGTTCCGACTGCGGTGCGCCCATCACCGAGGGCGTGTACAAGCTCTCCGAGAACCGCTACGGTCGCCCGCTGTGCGCCAACTGCCAGAAGAAGCACACGCCGCTTGCCCAGCCGAGGGGGTAGGGGGAAGGTGTCTTTACGGCTAAAGCCGTTCCCTGTCGCATGAAGCCAGCCTGCACTGGCTGAGAACCCTGCGAAGGCAGGGTTTCGTTTGCAAGGGTGCGGCTTTAGCCGCAAACGCCGGTTTATGCCAGCTGTTTCTTCAGCCACGCGAACGCGCTGGCTTGCATCTGCAGGTCAAACTTGTGTCCGCCCGGGTAGAACTCGCCCACATAGTTGTCCGGTGCGCCTGCGCGACGATAGTGAGACGCAATACGCTGATGCGCCGCACGCATTCCCTCCTGCGTGAACAGACCATCATCGAGGTCGTACTGCACCATCAGCGGCGAGGGGGCACGGCACGCGGCAAGGTCGGACCAGTCACCATAACGCGCCCATCCCCAGGGTAGAACCATCCATGTGTGCGTCACCACGTTGTGGTCCAGCAGGTGCTCAAAGGTGCTCATCATGCCCACGATGACCGCCGCGCGGATGCGGTCGCAGGTCGCCTGAAGCAGGGCGGAACGGCAACCTCCGCCCGATAGTCCCACACATCCTATCGCGTCCGCGCGCACGTCGCTACGGGAGGCGAGATAGTTCGCCGCCACGCGGTCTTCATAGCTGACCACACCAGCCAGCGTCGTGCCCAGCAGGTGGCAGTACTTCTCGACAGTGTGTTCATGGAACGCCGAGACACTGTTGAACAGGGAAATCTCGTCGGGTGTGCTCTCGTTTCTCCACCGCGAATGAATAGCAGTGCCAACGCTTCTGTCCCAATCGGGAATATCGCTTAGCGGGAACTTGCGACTGCCCCACAGGAACACATCGGGAACCAGCACCACGAAGCCCTCCTTCGCCAGCGCGTTGGCGAAGGCACGACCGCCGTAGTATGCCTCGCGGAAGGGGACCAGCACAGGAGGAGTATCCTCCGGGCCATCGGCGATTTTCTCTTTGCCGTAGTACTTGAAGCCGCCATGGTCGTGCAGAGCGATCACACCGGGCAGAGGTTCCTTCGCGCCCTCGGGTTTCAACAGCCAGGCGTGCGTGCGAGGACCGTACCCTACCGACCACGATACCTCTTCGCCTTCCAGTCCGTCGCGCTTCCAGCGCCGCTCTACTCTGACCTCGTGCGGGCGTTCGTCCTCGAAATGAAAGCCCAGAATCTCCCGGATGCGCTGTTGCGTTTTCTTGCCCGGCGGGGCTGTCGGATACAGTTTATGTGCCCTCTTCGCGGCATCTACCCAATCGCTGTATACTCCCAGATGTTGATAGGTGCGTGACATCATTGCTCTCCTCGTGGTCTGTAAACGTGTCCTTCGGAAGATAGTCCACTTGACACGGATGCAACGGATGGACACGGTTGAATTATCCGCGTTAATCCGTGTCCTCTGAGAATTGTTTTCTGTTTCGGCTTGCTCTGAGGTTCTTCCTTCTCCGAGTGAAGGCAGAAGGAGCGCAGGGATAGCGGTTAGTAGTTGCGAACATACAGGTAACGCACCTGTAGCGAGGGGGGAGAGCTGTGGGTTTTCTGAGCAGAGCCTTTACCCTGATTGAGCTTCTTGTCGTTATCGCCATTATTGCTATACTTGCGGCGATACTGTTCCCAGTCTTCTCGCAGGCAAGGGAGAAGGCACGGCAGACATCTTGCCTTTCCAACATGCGCCAGCTGGGCATCGCCCTGAATATGTACATGGAGGATTCCGACGGCTTGAGCTTCTTCTTTGGACACAACCGCTGGCTCAGCCGATGCAGTCCCTCTACGCCTCTGGGCGCCACGCGCGAAAATCGCTGGTGGAACCAGATACTGCCTTATACCCGCATGGGCGGCGCGCTGCTGGTGTGTCCGTCGGACGGGGGAAGGGTGCCGCATGCGCTGGAGGACGGGCGGGATGGACGACCGTTTGTGCCGCGCTCGTACGTGGCAAATCGTGCGGGGGAATGTTTGCCCGTTGCAGCGATAGAGAACCCTGCGGACATCGTGATTGTCACCGAGAAGGGCGACCCGTTTGACGACTCCTGGTTCGAGCCCCCCAAGAATCTGTATAACAAGGCGGGTTACAATCAGCCGGTACTGGCGATGACGCGCCATTCCGGTGGCTGTAACTGCATGTTCTTCGACGGTCATGCCAAATGGCTGAGCCGCGGTGCGTGGTTGTCAAACCCCTGCGGGGAGCCTTATTCGGGAGTAGAACTGATTCGCCGTTACCCCATCCCGGGCGGCGACTTCTGGCATCCCAACTGCCCGCAATAGAGAAATTGTGGTATAATCTCGCATTGGGCAGAGTGCCGATAATCAGGGAGGGAGATTTCGGATGAAGCAAGGCATCCATCCAGAATACAAAATCGCGACGGTGGCCTGCGCTTGCTGGAACACCTTCATCACGCGCTCGTTGAAAGAGGAGATTCACGTGGAAATCTGCTCGAAGTGCCATCCGTTCTTCACGGGCAAGCAGAAGATTGTGGACACCGGTGGGCGCGTGGAGCGGTTCCTGCGCAAGTACGGTCTGCAAGGGTAGTGTGGTCACCTCGCCCACAGGGAGGGCGCGATGAAAGAAAATCTGCAATACGGCGGGCAGGCGGTCATCGAAGGGGTGATGATGCGCAGCCCGCGATACTTCGCGGTGGCATGCCGCCACCCCAACGGCGAGATTGTGCTGAAGCTGGAGGACCTCGCCAACCTGTGGCTGGCGCGTTTGAAGTGGCTCAATCGCCCCTTCCTGCGGGGAACGCTGGCGCTGCTGGACGCAATGGCGCTGGGCATCCGTGCCTTGCGTTTTTCCGCCGATGTGCAGATGGAAGAACAAACGCAAACCGTCCAGCAGAAACGCATTAACGACCTCGCCATCGGCTCCACCATGATTATCGGACTGCTTGTTGGGCTGGGGCTATTCGTTGCCCTGCCGACCACGCTTACGCAGCTGCTTCCCTGGAAGCATCCCGTTCTGCTCAATATGCTGGACGGCGTTATCCGCATCGCCCTTTTCATCGGCTACGTGCTGGCGGTGGGAAGCCTCAAGGAGATACGGCGCGTGTTCCAGTATCATGGCGCGGAGCACAAGGCGATTAACACCCTCGAAGCAGGGCTACCTCTGACAATGGAGAACGCCAGACAGCAATCGCGCATTCATCCCCGCTGCGGCACCAGCTTCGTGATGGTGGTGCTGATACTGGCAATCTTCGTTTTCTCGCTCACCGGTCGTCCGCCGATATGGATACGCATTCCCCTGCACATCGCGCTGTTGCCTCTGGTGGCGGGCATCGCCTACGAAGCCATCAAGTTCGCGGGCAGACACAAAGATTCACGCTTCACGCGCTGGTTGCTCGCGCCCGGCTTGTGGAGCCAGCACATCACCACCCGCGAGCCAGAGGAGCCTCAGATAGAGGTCGCTCTGCGTGCCCTGCAGGCGGTGGTGGAGCAGGAACGGCGGGCGAACGAAGTGGTTTCGGTGGCGTAGGCTCCTCTATCGTAACTACCCTGAACACATATACATCCACCGCCTCTCCTTCGCGAATGCGTGCCTTCTGTCTCGCCAGGGTGAGCATCCGCCGCACCGTGCGCCCTTCATGTGGTAGCACCACCGCGCTGCGGTTACCGCTTCTGACGAGCACGCCGTGTTCGCGGGGGCGGATGCGAGCAGGCGAGGTGGGTTGAGGCGGACTAATGACAATGGTGAGGATGATTCTCACCCTATCTATTTCATCCGCTCGCAGGGGAGGAAAGCGCGTGTCGCGGGTGAGTACTCCCCTCGCACTTGCCACAATCTCCTCTGCGATGTGGCGGTGTTGAGGCTCCAGCGTGCCCCAGCAGGCGCGCAGTTTACCGTTTTTCACCAGCGTCAGAAACACTCCGGCGCGGCGCGAAGTGAGCTCAGGTGGAACGTCGCGTGGCAGGCGGTATGTTTTACCTTGCACGGCTGCCTCCAGCGCGTTTCGGGCGATTGCTATCGCTTGTTTTGCATGAGGGAACGGCTCCACAGGCAAACAACCTCTCTACCCGATTAAGGCAGTTGCCCAGCAAGGGGCGTTGCCCAGCCAGTGCTGAACGCGCTCTGCGGTATAGGGCACGCCGAGCGTGAAGCCTTCGGGCCACGCCCTGTCCGATTGACGGCTAGAAGTGTATCGGTTCCCAAGCGGATTGTCAAGGAGATTTATCAGCGGTATCCGGCAGCAGTATCCAGCCCGTCATGGCGGGTATCCCCAAGGATAGCCACCCACTGCGCTCCACAGCGACACGTTGAGGCGCAGTGCCCCCATCGGAGCGCAATGCCACACGCAAAACGCGCGCTGTCGTCGGCAACTTGAGCCGAACGGTGGCCGGCTTCTCGCCATTGTTAAGCACCACCAGCACCTGTTCTTTGCCCTGGCGACGCAGGTAGGCATACACGTTTTGCGAATCGTCGGTCAACAGGGTGGTCCAGTCGCCGCGGCGCAGAGCGGTATGTTCTTTGCGCAGGCGAATCAGCGCGGTCACATACTCGCGCAACGCCTTACCCTCCGCAGGGGGATTCCAGTCCATAGGTCGGCGGTTGTCTGGGATGTTTCCGCCCTCCATACCCACCTCGTCGCCGTAGTAGATGGCGGGCGCGCCGGGCAGGGTCATCTGCAACAGAAAAGCCAGCCGCACTTTGCGCCAGTCTCCGCCACATAGAGTACGCAGGCGGTGGGTGTCGTGACTGCTGAGCATGTTGTACAGTCCATACGTGACCGCGCGAGGATAGGTCATCGCCAGCAGACGCAGGCGTTCGTCCAGCACAGAGGGCGGAATACGACGGAAAGCCACCCAGTCCAGCACAATCCCACGCCAGGGGTAGTTCATCACCGCGTCGAACATGTCGCCGCGCAACCAGTGCGTGGCGTCGCCCCATATCTCGCCGATGATGACTGCATCGGGACGCACGCGCTTGACCTGCCGGCGGAACTCGCGCCAGAAGTGGTCGGGCACCTCGTTAGCGGTATCCAGGCGCCAACCGTCGAAGGGCACCCGCCGCATCCAGCGGGTCACCACGTCCAGCAGATAACGGCGCACCTCCGGGTTGTCGTGGTTCAGTTTCGGCACGTACGGGATGTTCCACCAGGCAGAGTAGGGTGGGGGACTCTCGATTTTTACAGGGAAACGATGCACGGTAAACCAGTCGCGGTACGCTGACGCCTGTTGTTTCTCCAGCAAATCGCGGAAAGCGAAGAAATGTACGCCCACATGGTTGAACACGCCGTCCAGCACGAGACGCATTCCCCTCCGCTTGAGTTCACGACACAGGGTGATGAACGCCTCATCGCCTCCGAAATGAGGGTCTACGCGGGTGTAGTCATCGGTGTCGTACTTATGGTGCGTGACGGAGGTGAAGATGGGTGTCAGGTAAAGCGCAGTCACGCCCAGTCGATGCAGATAATCCACCTTCTGCACCACGCCCCACAGGTCGCCGCCGAAGAACTGGTCGGTACGTCCTGTCTCGTCCAGCGCCCTGTTGGGGTCGGGGTCGTTGGGGTCGGCGTTCAGGAAGCGGTCGGGCACAATCTGGTAGAAGATGGCGTCCGCCGTCCACGCGGGAACCTTCACCTCTGGCAGCCGTTCCGGCTGCAGGCGGAACCACTGCACGGGTTTGGCATCGCTCGCTCCCTGTGGAGAAAGCCACACCTGTTTGCCTCCGTCCTGCACCGAAAACAGGTATCGCAACGGGCGTCGCGGAACGCTCAACCGATAGTAGGCGAAGAGCGTATCCTGCGCAACACGCGGCAGTGGCTTCTTCACGAACCGCTTGCCGTCATAGAGGGTGACCTCGACACGCTGCACGTCGTTTCGCCGCGTGCGCAGGGTGATGACAGCATTCTGCCCGTCGGCGTGCAGATAGAACATTTCGCCCGGCTCGTGGCGCAGGGCAGAGAGGGTAATCACCCCATCCCCCACGCGCGCCGGCGGATTGACCCCTTTCGCCTCCACCACCAGCAGGGAGTTGATATTGCCCATGCCATCGTCCACGTTCTGCACTGCGTTAGGGTCGGTGCGCCAGTCGGTACCGTTGACCACAAACTTGTACTGGTACACACCGGGCATCAGGTGCAGGGTAAGCGTCCACGTCTTGCCGCCGTCGTCGCTATGCATAGGGGTGCGCCCTATCTGCCAGTCGTTGAACGTGCCTGCGAGGTACACCACCTTCGCCGGTTCATCCAGCCGCAGACGGAAAGTAACGGGAACGCCCTCCTGCGCCTGTGTCGTGCCTGCGCAAAGCGTCCAGCAGAGGACGAGAAGGAGCGCGATGCAGCGGGTGAGGTAAAACCTAGCCCCCTGTCCCCCTTCCCTGCGAAGGAAGGGGGAATCGCTCCCCTCTCCCTGTGGGAGAGGGGTTAGGGGAGAGGTTGAACAAGAAGAAGAGGGGCTGGGAAGGAGATTACGATCCACTTCCTGCACCCCTTCCTCAAGCCGACGCCCTCTCCACCAGATGGCAGGGCACAATATAGCGCCGCTGGGGTACCTCGCGTTCCTCAATCTGGCGAACCAGTACCTCGGTTGCCATCTGGGCAAGGGCACGAATGTCTACCGCTACCGAGCTCAACGGCGGGTCTACGTACTGGCAGAACGGCGAGTCGTTAAAGCCGATGACCGCCAGTTGCTGGGGGATACTCATGCCACGCTCCTTTGCGGCGCGCAGCGCACCGATTGCTACGAGGTCGTCCACCGCCACGACCGCTGTGGGTGGTGCAGGCTGACTGAGCAGGCGACTCATCGTGCGGTAGCCGTGCTCTTCGCCAAAATCGCCCCAGATAACCAGTTCGGGGGCATAGCACAACCCCGCTTCTTTCAACGCCTGCTGGTAGCCCGTATGACGGTCTTCACATACAAAAAGCCCGCGCGGTCCACCGATATAGGCGATTCGCTGATGCCCTTTGCGGATGAGGTATTCGGTTGCCATACGCCCTGCGCCGACGTTGTCGTTGTCCACCGAGTACACCGCATCGATGGGTTCGTAGCGACCGATGAGCACGAAGGGGAAGCCTTCCTCCAGCAGGCGAGGCATACGCTCGTCCTGTGTTTGCGGTTCCACCAGAATCAACCCATCCACACGGCGCGTGCGCAGCAGGTCTTCGTAGATAGCGCGTCGCGATTGCACCGCGCGTGCCGCATCCACGCACAGGTGGTACCCCGCTTTGCCCGCGAATTCAATAATGGCGGCAATGAGCGTGCTGAAAAAGGGGTCGCGGGCGAGCTGTTTGGGAGAGCGGTGTACCACCAGCCCCAGAATCCCCGTGCGTTGTGAGCGAAGAGATTGCGCCCGGGCATCGGGTACGTAGCCGTGCTTCTCGATTACTGCCAGCACGCGCTGGCGCAGCTCCTCGTTGACATGAGGGTCGCCGCGCAATACCCGCGAGACGGTCGCCTGCGACACTCGCGAGAGTTTGGCTATCTGGTTCTGTGTCAGTTCTGGCATGGCTTAGGAATGGAATACGTATTCTGGTAAACAGTATATCCGCGTTGGGCAGGGATGTCAAGATGTGGGTTCCTTTCAGTCGCGCGAAGGAGTATAATATGTGCGGTGATAACTATGGCACGAGCTGTGGTGACAATAGACAACGAGGGGCGGATATGCCTGCCTCAGCCGCTACGAGACGCTCTGCGCTGGGAGGAGGGTACTCTTCTGAAAGCTGAAGTGTCAGATTCTGGACATTTACTTCTCCATCCAATAGAAGAGGAGCCTTTGCTAGTGGAAAAGGACGGGGTTCTGGTGGTGCGCAGTTCATCAAGTGCTGAAATTGAAAAAGATCTGGAAGCCCTCCGCTTACCCCCAGCCCTCACCATGAGCAGGGAGAAAGAGGTTCAATAAACAACTGAACATTCACAGTCGGAGTGGGGTCAAGCATGATCGAACGCTACACTCGCCCTGAAATGGCGAAAATCTGGGATATCGAGCACCGCACGCAGAAGTGGCTGGAGGTAGAGCTGGCGGTTTGCGACGGGCTGGCAGAGTACGGCTACATCCCTCGCGAAGCGGCGCAGACCATCCGCGAACGTGCCCGCTTTGACCTCCAGCGCATGGCGGAGCTGGAGAAAGAAACGCGCCATGACGTGATGGCGTTTGTGCGCAACGTGGAGGAGAACGTTGGCGCTGAAGGGCGTTACGTGCATTACGGTATCACCTCATACGATGTGGTGGATACTGCACTGGCGCTGCTGCTGCGCGATTCGTGCGACCAGCTCATCGCCCGCAGCCATCGCCTTGCGCAGGTGATTGCCCGCCTCGCCCGCGAGCACAAGCACACGCCGATGATTGGGCGCACGCACGGCATCCACGCCGAGCCTATCACCTTCGGCTTCAAGCTGGCAGGCTGGTACGACGAGATGCGGCGTAACCTGCAGAGGCTGGAGTTCGCGCGAGAGATGGTGAGTGTGGGTAAGGTATCGGGCGCGGTGGGCATCCATGCCAACGTGGACCCGCGCGTGGAAGAGTACGTATGTACCAGGCTGGGTTTAAAGCCTGCGCCTGCTTCCACGCAGATTATCTCGCGCGATGTGCACGCCACCTACCTCAGCACGCTGAGCATCCTCGCCGCCTCACTGGAGCGATTCGCCACCGAGCTGCGCAATCTTCAGCGCACGGAGATTCTGGAGGTGCAGGAGTACTTCGCGCCCGGACAGACGGGTTCTTCCGCCATGCCCCACAAGCGCAACCCGTGGAACTGCGAGACGGTGTCAGGCCTGGCGCGGGTGGTACGCGGCTATCTTATCCCCGCTCTGGAGAACATCGCCACCTGGCACGAGCGTGACCTGTCCAACTCCAGCGTGGAACGCATTATCCTGCCCGACGCCAGCATCCTGGTGGACTGGATGCTGTGGAAGCTGACCGATATTCTGGAGCACCTCGCCGTCTTCCCGGAGAACATGAAGCGCAACCTGCAGAAGTTTGGCGGTCTGGTGTTCAGCGAACATGTGATGCTGGCGCTGGTAAGCAAGGGTCTGTCACGCGAGCAGGCGTATAAACTGGTACAGCGCAACGCGGCGAAGGCGTGGGAAGGGGCGGACTTCCAGCAGAGCCTGAAAGAGGACGAGGAGGTGCGTCGCGTGCTGAGCGAGGAGGAGATTGACCGCTGTTTTGACCTGCAGCATCACCTGCGCCACCTGGACGTGACCTTCCTGAGGTTGGGGCTGGAATAGGACGAGGGGGGCGTTTGTGTTGCTACCCGGTAAGCAGAGGGTCGGCAATCCCTGCTCTCTCAAACGCCTTTGCTCTTAGCTGGCACGCGGCGCATTGTCCGCAAGGCGGGTACTGCCCCTGGTAGCAGGTGTGCGTATACTTCAACAGCGGAAGAACGTCCATGTGCTGCGCCAGACGTATCACCGTCGCTTTTGCCTCTACGGCATCGCCCTCTCCCTGAAGTAGGGTGTGGTAGGGGAAATGAAACTGTAAGGGATACTCGTCCAGAGCCAGCTGCAGGGCTCGCTCCATGCTTTGCAGGAACTGCTGGCGGCAGTCGGGATAGCCGAAGTTATCCCCAGGGTGCATCCCGCCGACGATGTGTCGCAGCGAAAGGGAGTAGGCTAATCCCGCCGCCAGCGACAGCAGAATCGCGTTCCGCGCAGGCACGAACGACACAGGCAGTCCGCGTTCTCGTGCATGCTCTCCCTCTGCCAGACGTTGCGACCACTCGTGCCCCTTCAGCAAGCCGCTTGCCATGCCGTGAGGAAGGACAACACTTGCCTGATGCCACTCCATGCCCAGCAAGTCGGCTATCTTCCGGGCACAGGACAGCTCGCGCTCGTTGTGTATGCTGCCGTAGTCTACCGACAGGGCATGATAGGGCGGAGGCAACGTGCGCTTCGCCCAGGCCGCAGCAACTGCACTATCCATGCCACCGCTGAGAAGTACCAGTGTGCCCATTGGTCAGGCGTCACCTCTTTGGGGAGATTCTGTTTCATTGTACCACGGAGCCGCATCTCCTCGCAGGAGCTTTCAACCACCGCCACGAACCTCGACATCTACAAAGGAGGGGAACGGAGGATGCTCGCCATGCTTTGCCTTGTCGCTGTACTGGGAACGGTTCAGCAACCTGTGGAGATTCAGCTCGCCAGTGGGGGGAAGAGCGATTACGCCATCGTGATAGCGCAAAACGCCTCACCGTCGCAGAGGCGCGCCGCGGAAGAACTACAGCGGTTCTTACAGCAGATGACCGATGCCCAACTGCCCATCGTAACCGATGACCCCGCATCGCTGTCGCAGGTACGCAAAGCCATTGCGCTGGGCGATAACCGCCTCCTGCGCGAGAGCGGTGTACCGGTGGACTGGAAGGCTCTGGGGGACGAAGGGTTCGCTATCATCCCACAACCGCCACACCTGTTTATTGTCGGCAGCCCCAAACGTGGCACGATGTATGGTGTGTACAGCTTCCTGGAGGACGGCCTCGGCTGTCGGTGGTACTCGTCGAAGGTCAGCTTCGTCCCGCGAAAGCGTAACCTGACGATTAAAATCTCTCCACGCACGGAGGTACCCGCCTTCGAATACCGTGAACCCTACTTCACCGACGCCTGGGATAAGGACTGGGCAGCGCGCAACCGTGTGAACGGTACGTTTCCCCGTCTGGATGAGAGCACGGGCGGTAAGGTCTCCTACGGACCCTTCGTACACACCTTCTACGCGCTGGTACCGCCTGACCAGTACGCCAAAGACCACCCTGAGTACTACTCGCTGGTAAAGGGCGTGCGCGACACACAACGCGGGCAGCTGTGCCTTACCAATCCCGACGTGCTGCGCATTGCCACCGAGACGGTCAAACGCTGGATACGCGAGATGCCGCAGGCGACCATCTTCTCCGTTTCCCAAAACGACTGGACCAACCCCTGCGAGTGTGAGAACTGCCGCCGTGTGGTAGAGGAGGAAGGCTCACAGTCTGGTCCGATATTGCGCTTTGTGAACGCGCTGGCGGAGGAGATCGAGAAAGAGTATCCCGACAAGCTGATAGACACTCTTGCCTACTGGTACACAGAAGACCCCCCGAAATACGTGCGTCCGAGGCGCAATGTGCGGGTGCGTTTGGCTCCCATCGGCGCGTGCTTTGCCCATCCGTTCGGCACCTGCCAGCAGAACATGAAACAGTTCCAGAACCTGCAGGCATGGGCGCGTATTACCGACCAGCTGTATATCTGGCACTACACCACCAATTTCGCGCACTACCTGATGCCCTTTCCCAACTTCGACGAGCTGGAGCGGAGCCTCGCCATCTATCGCGACAACGGGGTGAAGGGTGTGTTTTATCAGGGCAACTACTCGCCGGGCGGAGGTGGCGAGTTCAACGAATTGCGGGCGTGGGTGCTGGCTAAACTGATGTGGAACCCCGACAGGCACTTCTGGACGCTGGTAGACGATTTCCTGCAAGGTTACTACGGCAAGGCGGCGCCATATATCCGTCGTTACATCGACCTGATACATCAACCCGTGCGCGAAGGCAAAACCGACTCGGAAGACCGTCGGGCGCACGTACACATCTTTGACCCGCCAACCGCCCCCTACCTGCGTCCCGAACTGCTGGAACAGGCGCAGAAGCTGTTCGACTCGGCGGAGAAAGCGGTGCGCAACGAACCGGAAGTATTGGCTCGCGTGCAGCACGCCCGCCTGTGGGTAGAATACGCCCAGCTGGCACAGCGAATCGGCAAGTGGCAGGTAGTGGGAGACCAGTACGTTGTGGGGCGCGACCCCGAAACCCTGCGTCTGCGCGATACCGTGCTGGAGAAAATCCGGCGATTCGGCATCACCAACGTAGAAGAGTGGAGTCCTGTTCAAAAGTTCATCGACCGCATCTCTGCTCAGGACAAACAATCCTACCCCGTGGTGACATTGCAGAACGGTGCACTGCGCGTGGACATTGTGCCTGCGCTGGGTGGGCGCATCGTGCGCATCCTGCCTGCAGGTAAGGGGCGCAACATCCTGACCGACGCTGGCAGCACCCCCGAAGCCCCTGCCGATGGAGGCTATGAGGAATACGCTACCCGCGAGTACCGCAGCATCGGCTGGCGCGATGTGTTTACGGTCAAAATGGCTTCACCGACACAGGTGTTGCTGGAACTGAAGCTGCCGAGCGGGTTAGAGATACTGCGCACGGTGAGCCTGATAGGTGACAGTGCCATGCTGGTAGTGGAAAGCACCTATCGCAATAGCGGGCAGTCTCCGCTCAAGGTCAGCCCGCGTAGCCATCCCGAGTTTGCCTGCGGTGAAGGGGCGCGCTATACGTGGCGTAGCGTGGCTGGCGCCAGAGGCGAGCAGGTGGTGGCAGATTTCGGATATATGGAGCTCAGGCAGGAGAACCTGCCGGACGGCGAGGTAGTTCTGCAGACGCGCGGGATGCCCACGCTGCGTCTGCGCTTTCCCCGCGAGGAGGTAGAGCAGGTGTACCTGAACTGGCATGCGCCTGCCCACCGCGCCAACATCGAACTGTTCCTGCCGGAAAAGGAGCTGAAGCCGGGAGAGAGTGTGAGACTGCGATGGGAGATGGTCGTGCAGTAGTGATGAAGAACCCGTAGCTCTTTACGCAAGTCTTCTATTCCCACGAGGCGCGTTCTTCCTCCAGCCACGTATCAGGATTGTTCCAGATGTCTGCGTAAAGCCCTCGTAGGGCCTCGGTGTAGTTTCTCGGGCGGGGGCGAAGTACCAGTGTGTCCCCACGCAGGTAGAATATTACCTCATCGTGAGGATGGATGCCCAGAGCATCGCGAACGCTTTTGGGAATAACGACCTGTCCTTTAGCACCTACTCGCGAACGTGCAACTTCCATCTTTACCTCCCTTGTACTCCTGCAGTAACTTATTGTAGCAGAAGCAGGCGAAGTTCTCAACTATTGCTTGACAGTTCTCGTTTTTCGTATTACTATGCTGTTGCCTGCATTTCATGTACAAGGGGGTGCAAGCCATGCCCGCGCGCAAATTGAAAGAGTTCCTCGATAGCCACGGCGTGAAGTACGTGACCATCACCCACTCGCGTGCCTATACCTCCCAAGAGGTCGCCGCCTCCGCGCACATCCGGGGTAAGGAGTTCGCCAAGACGGTGATGGTGAAGCTGGACGGCAAGATGGCGATGGCGGTGTTACCCGCAACCCGCAGGGTAGACCTGGACGCGCTGAAGCAAGCCTCAGGCGCACAACGCGCCGAACTCGCCACCGAGCAAGAGTTTCAGTACATGTTTCCCGAATGCGAGACGGGCGCGATGCCTCCCTTCGGCAACCTGTACGGGATGGATGTGTATGCCGACGCCAGCCTCTCGGAAGACGAGGAGATCGCCTTCAACGCCGGTTCGCATATCGAGGTCATTCGAATGGCTTACAAGGACTTCGAACGGCTGGTACAACCGAAGATAGCAAACATCGCCAGGGTGTAATCATGGGGTAAGACCCCACACGTGCGGCTACCTGGAGGGCGAGGCTTAGAGGTGTTCGGCTCATCGGAAGGTTCGCCCTCCAGGTTGCCGATTGGTCAGCGGAGCAAACTCTCCTCCAGCGCGATGGCGCGTGGGTGAAGGATGTTGTTTTCCTTGTGAATGTGCAGGTGCAGGTCCTTCTCCAGAGCCTCCAGAGCTTCCAGCATCGTGCGAGTGGTAGGACAGGCATCCTCGGCGGGCGTGTAGTTGTTGGTAAGGCGACGCAGGTCGTCCAGTGCCTGCGCTGCGTTATCATGCTCGTACTCCATCATGCGGATGGGGTTCGCTACCGTGCCGAAGTGGAACCGTAGCGGAGCGTTCGCCTGCTCCATCTGCATAATGGCAGGGAAAAGCACGTGTTCTTCCTTCTGCATGTGCAGTTGCAGTTCGAAGCGCAGGTTCTCGTAGACCTCGCGCACCTCATCCCATTCGGGGTGGCGTTCGCGGTGGGCATCCGCCACTTTCCGCGTCAGCTCGCTGAGGCGAGGTAGTTCACGCCGCAGGTACTCATGGTGTGTCGCCACGATATGCTCGCACAGCTCGGTCAGCGTGGCTTGCGACCAGTTGCGTTCCTCGGGATCAGGGGTCTGCTCGGCGTCCAGCAACGCGCGTACTACCTCATCTACCTGCAGTTGCTTCTCTTCACACGCCTGTTGCAGGCTCTTTTTGCCTCCACAGCAGTAGTCGATGCCGATTTGTTCAAACACACGTGCGCGACTGGGGCGCTCGATAACCAGTTGTGCTACGGTTGCAGTGGTGTCAATTGTGCTCATGTTCGTTTCCCTCCTTACGGTTGTCCCTTCTGTTGTTTGAGGAGTACCAGCAGCATCACCACCGGCGTTTTCGCCACCACGCTGTGGGGCAGGTTGGGAGCCATGTAGACCCATGTGCCGGCGGTGGCGACGCGCTGGTCTGTTCCAAGCGTCAGGTCTGCCTCGCCCTGCACGAAATGAAGTAAGGCGGGCATAGATGCGGTATGCTCGGAGAGGTCTTGCCCTTTATCGAAACCGAAGAGCACCACCTTCACGTGTTCATCCTGATACAGCGTGCGGCTCAGGATGCCGTCGCGCGGGATCTCCACCTGTTGTGCCAGGTCGGTGAGAAACAGGTAAGAGCCGTTCATTGTTTGCCTTCCTTATATATCAGGATAAGAATATATTCTTATCCTGTTTGACTTTATTATACCGCTGTGATAAAATAGATGTCAAGGTCTGTAATGGTGAGGAGAAGAAAGAATGATTTCGCAAACAGCAGAGTATGCCCTCAGAGCGATGGTTTATCTGGCGCAGTACCCGGAGCAGGCGCACACCAACCAGCAGATTGCGCGGGTGACTCGGGTGCCAACGGGCTATTTGGCGAAAGTGCTGCAGAACCTGAGCCGGGCTGGCTTGATCACCTCGCGCCGAGGGCTGGGCGGGGGATTTGCACTGGCAAAGCCTGCAAACGAGATTACCATCTATGAGGTGGTTCAGGCGGTAGACCCCATTCCGCGTATCACTACATGTCCGCTGAAGCTAAAAGCGCACAAGGACAAATTATGCCCGTTGCACCAACGGCTGGACAATGCGTGGGAACAGGTGGAGCAGTCTTTTCGCAGCACTACCCTCAGCGATATTATCGACGAAGCGGGCGAGGAGGGCGTGCTGTGCGAGGAGTAGGGTAGAATCTGCGCCATCCGGTGGAGGGCGAGGCTCCTGCCGAGCCGTTAGCCCCCCTGTCGTCCCCCCGCAAGCAGGGGGACATGACGCTCCTCCCCGCGTGCGGGGAGGTTGGGTGGGGCGAATCGACTCACCGTCGGGTTCGCCCCTCGGGTCAACAGGCTAGTTGATGCTGCTTACCAGCGTGAAGATGGGTGTCATCACGGAGATAGCGATGAAGCCGACCACCACGCCCAGGAAGATGATGAGCATCGGCTCAATCATCGAGGTCAACCCCTTGACGGTGGCGTCCACCTCTTTCTCGTAGAAGTCGGAGACCTTCACCAGCATATCGCTGAGGCGACCGGTCTCCTCGCCCACGTCGATCATGTGGGTGACCATCGTCGGGAACAGACCGCTGGCGCCCAGTGGCGTGCTGAGCTTTTGTCCCTCGCGCACGCTGTTGCGTGCAGCATCTATTGCATGTGCCAGCACGCTGTTGCCCGCCGTTTCCGCCACGATTTCCAGCGAGCGCATCATCGACACGCCGCTGGCGATAAGCACTCCGAAGGTGCGGGCAAAGCGCGAGATACTCATCTTCAGCACAAGGTCGCCGATGATGGGCAGACGAAGCTTCACCAGGTCAATCTGGTATCGCCCTTTGGGGTTCTTGCCGTACTGCTTGAGGAACACCAGCGCACCAACCACCAGCGCAGGCGGTACATACCAGTAAGCCACCGCATAGTCGCTGAGGCTGAACAGAAACTGAGTGGCGGCAGGCATCTTCACGTTCATGCTGGCAAAAATCTCCTTGAAGCGAGGCAGCACGAACGTAAGCAGGGCGAACAGCATCACCATCGAGAAAATCAGCACCAGCACAGGGTACATCATCGCCGATTTAATCTTCTGGCGGATTTCCAGCTCTTTCTCCAGGAACTGCGCCAGGCGGTCCAGTATCTGGTCCAGGATACCGCCCACCTCCGCCGCGCGCACCATATTGACGTACAGCTTGGAGAACACCTGTGGATGTTTGCTGAGCGCATCGGCGAGGGACATACCCCCCTTGACATCCTGTCGCACCGCCCCGATGACCTCACGCAGCGCAGGGTTTTTGGTTTGCGTCTCCAGCGCATCGAGGCTCTTCAGAATGGGAATGCCTGCGTCGATCATCGTGGCGAACTGCCGGCTGAACATCACCAGTTCCAGCAGTTTCACCTTTTTGGAGCGGTTCAGCTCCTTCAGTGCAGCCAGGCTGAACCCTCTGCGCCCGGGCTGAACGCTAAGCACATGGTAGTGCTGTTCGTGCAACCATGCCAGCACCAGCCGCTCGTCATCGGCTTCCATGACTCCGCGCAGGGTGCGCCCGGATGGGTCTACGGCGTTATATACAAACTGTGGCATAATACTCACTCCCCTCGTTTATCGCGTTTGCACGAACCGCATGAAGTTCTCGCGATCGATGCAGCGCAGTACCGCTTCCTCAAACGAAACCAGCCCGTTCAGGTGCAGGTCCGCCAGTGCGCGGTCCATCGTTTGCATCCCCTGCTGGGCGCTGGTTTCCATGATGGAGTAAATCTGGTGTACCTTACCTTCCCGAATCAGGTTGCGGATAGCGGAGGTAGCAATCATAATCTCTACCGCCGCCACTCGTCCGCCCCCCAGCATAGGCAACAGTTGCTGGGCAATCACCGACTCCAGCGTGTTCGCCAGCTGGATGCGGATTTGCTCTTGCTGTTCTGGCGGGAACACGTCCACCACACGGTCAATCGTCTGCGGGGCGTTGCGCGTGTGCAGGGTGGCGAACACCAGGTGTCCGGTTTCCGCCAGGGTAAGTGCGGCGCGGATGGTCTCCAGGTCGCGCATTTCGCCCACCAGAATCACATCGGGGTCTTCACGCAGCACCGCGCGCAGTGCGTTGTGGAACGAGTCGGTATCTGTGCCCAGCTCGCGCTGGTTTACCATGCTGTTTTTATGGGTATGCAAGTACTCGATAGGGTCTTCGATAGTCATGATATGGCAATTGCGCTCGGTATTGATGACATCGATCATTGATGCGATAGTAGTAGACTTACCGGAACCGGTAGGGCCTGTTACCAGAATCAACCCGCTGTGGCGTCGGGTCAGCTCGCGCAGGATAGCCGGCAGGCGCAGTTGCTCCAGAGAGGGGATCGACGAGGGGATAGCGCGCATAGCGCATCCCACCGAGCCGCGCTGTCGGTACACGTTGAAGCGGAACCTGCCGACATCCTTCACGCCGTACGAGAAGTCCAGCTCCTTTGTTTTCTCGAACTTCTGTATCTGCTCGCCGGTCAGAATATCATACACCAGCCTCTGGATATCGCGTGGGCTCAGGGGTTCAAAAGGCAACGGGTAGAGTCGTCCATCTACGCGCACCATCGGTGGTAGCGACGCCGACAGATGCAGGTCGGATGCACCTTTCTCCACCGTCATGCGCAGCAAATCGTCGATGTGCATATCATCGATGGAGAGCGTCTCTCCATCGGATGTGCGGCGTTCCGCTGTAGCGGTGGCGACCGCTACGGCGCCCTGAAGATGCCCGGCAGGATTGTCTTCATCCAGAGGCACCAGTTCTTCCATGTCATCGCGTCGGTCTATCTGTTGCTGCAGGTAGCTCTGCTCCATGCGAATCTCCTCCTTGTCAGGCTGCCATGCTGTGAAGCCCTGCGCTCCGCTCCACCTCTACGCGGCATCCCTCTATCAGCGTTTCGATCTGCTCGGGTGTGATGTTCAATACTTTCATGGCATCCTCGTTAATGAGGTTGTGCCAGTGCTCAGCGTCTGCACCTGTTTCCAGTGCATTGGATATATCGCTGGCGATGGCGACCACGGCAACCAGATTTGGCGCCGCAGAGGCGGCGGGGATGTAATGGTGATAGCCGATTGCTTCGCCCAGCACGGTGGGCAGATTCCAGTGGATGGCAAGCGCCAGCCCGACGTCGGCGTGGTTGAAACCGAGAATCTGTTCCTCCGCCTCATGGTGGCGGATACCCAGCCGCTCCGCCGTCTGCACCACCTGTATCATCGCTTGAGGATAGTATTGCTCAAGCACCGTTTTGCCGATGTCGTGCAGCAAGCCCGCGGCGAAAGCCTCATCGGGAACCACATCGGCTGCGTAGGCGCATACCAGGCGCGTGAGCAAGGAGGTGTCTACCGAGTGTTTCCAGATGCGCCTCTTCAGCAGGCTCTGGCTATCGGACTTGCCGATGAACATGTTGTAGCAGGACGCGGTCATGGCGATGTTACGCACCGTGCGGAAGCCCAGGAACATCACCGCCTCACGCAGTGAGCTCACCCGCCTGGGCAACCCGTAGTAGGAAGAGTTTGCCAGTGTCAGCACCTTGCTGGTTAGCCCCTGGTCCTGCCCAATCACGTCTTCCAGTTCCTGCGTGGTCGCGCGAGTGTTGCTGGTCATATCCAGCACTTTCATGACCACTTGCGGTAGCATGGCGATTTCGCCGATGTTTTGCACCACTTCTTGGGGCGACTTGGGAAACACCCCGATATGTGAACTCATCTGTCTACCTCCGATGCGTCTTGTTTGGTTTAGCCCGAGTAGATAACGCGCAATGATTCCTCCAGAGTGGTGATGCCCAGCAGGATTTTCTGCATGGCATCCTCGCGCAGGGTGCGCATTCCCGCCTCGATAGCTGCTTCCCGGATAGCGTATGAAGATGCCCGAGCCAGAATAAGCTCGCGCACTTTGTCGGTAACGGGCATCAGCTCGTAGATGCCGGTACGCCCTTTATAGCCTGTGCCTTTACACGCCTCGCAGCCGCGCCCACGATAGAAAGTCACGTTGGAATGCCCTTCGAGGTTCATTCCCAACCGTTGCATGGCGTCGCGCGGCGGCGTGTACGGTTCCTTGCACTTCGAGCATATCGTGCGTAGCAGGCGTTGAGCCAGCACGCCGACCAGCGAGGAGGCTATCAGGAACGGCTCCACGCCCATGTCCAGCAACCGCGCCACAGCGCCCGGTGCATCGTTCGTGTGCAAGGTGGACAGCACCAGGTGCCCCGTCAACGCGGCTTCAATGGCGATGATGGCGGTCTCCGCATCGCGAATCTCGCCTACCATGATGATGTCCGGGTCCTGGCGCAGCATCGCACGCAACCCCGCGGCGAAGGTCATGCCCGCTCTGGGGTTGACGTTTACCTGCGTTAAGCCCGGCAGTTCGTATTCCACCGGGTCCTCGATTGTCAAGATATTCTTCTCGCCCGAATTGAGCTTAGAAAGAACCGAGTACAGCGTTGTTGACTTACCCGAACCCGTCGGTCCCGTCACCAGAATTATTCCATAAGTGCGGGTAATCATCGCCTCAAACATTTCGAGCGTGTAGGGCAACATGCCGAGTTTGTGAAAGTCCACGGTGATACTGCTGCGGTCTAACACGCGCATGACCACCTTCTCACCATGTACAGAGGGCAGGGTAGAGACACGGAAGTCATAAGCTTTGCCGTCGATCACCGCTGAGATGCGGTTGTCCTGTGGCACGCGCTTCTCTGCAATGTCCATATCCGCCATGATTTTGAATCGGCTGATGAGCGAAGCCTGCACCCGCTTGGGCAGCACCATCGCGTCCTGCATAATGCCGTCGATGCGGTAGCGCACCTTCACAAACTCTTTGGACGGTTCGATGTGGATATCGCTTGCCTTGTCCTGAATCGCTTTGGTGATAATCAGGTTCGCCAACCGCACAACAGGTGCGTCCTCGCTGAGCTCGCGCAACTGCTCTACGCTGAGATTCTCCTCGTCCTCTGCGCGCGAGGGACTCTGCACGTCGATGTGTGCGGCGTCTATTTCGCGTACCACCTGGCTCAACACATCGGTCACCGCCGTCTCCTGGCGGTAGGCAGTGTTGAGCGCGTTGAGCACATCTTCCTCGGTGGCGATGACCGGCTCGACGTCCTTGCCGGTGATGAGACGTATCTCGTCGATGGCGAAGATGTCCAGAGGATTGACCATCGCCACCGTCAATCGCCCGTTGTTGAGGTTAACGGGCACCGCTTTGAACCGGCGGGCGATGTCCTGTGCCAGCAGTTTCACCGCTTCGGGCTCTGGTGGCTGTTGCGTCAGGTCCACGTACGCAACGCCCCAGTGTTCGCCCATGCACCGAACGCGATCGCGCTCGGTAATCAACCCCATATCCACCAGCAACTCGCCGATGTTTTCGTGCGATTGCAGCTGTTTCTGCTTTTCAATCGCCATCGCGAGTTGCTCGCGGGTGATAAGCCCTGCCTGTACAAATATCTCTCCCGTTGTAGACGCCATGGCTGGTGCGTGCTCCTCGGCGAGCGATACCGCTCGTTCCTTTCATACAGAACGCGCGGAGGGCGAGTGCGATGTAGGGGCATCGCGGCTCACCCTCCTCATCACACGGATGCCTCCACTCTATTCTTTCCACAGAGTGGCGGTCAGGAACACCATAATCTCCGAGTTGCTGCGTTTGGTGTTGGTCTGCTTGAACAGGTAGCCCAGTATCGGCAGGTCTCCCAACAGGGGCACTTTCTGCACCAGCTTCAGGTCGCGCTGGGAGATGAGACCGCCGATGACCAGCGTTTCCCCACTGCGCAGGCGCACCGCACTGTCGGCAAACCGACGAGATACCTGCGGAATCTCGCCCCCAACAGGCGTCTTCAGGAAACCGGTGATAAGGCTCACTTCGGGGTGAATCTGCAAGGTGATGTCGCCCTCGGGATTGGTCTTGGCAACCACGTTGAGCTGAATGCCCACGTTTACCTTGCCGGTGGTAACGCTGACGCCGTTCTGTGTGGACTGCACGCTTTCGATGTAGCGTACCTCGTCGCCGATGAATATCTGCGCCTGTTTGGCGTTGAGCACCAGCAGTTTCGGGTTCGCCAGCAAGCGCGCTTTGTTATCTTTGAACAGGGCATCCAGCTTCGCACCGATGCCCATAGCGTCTCGGGTCAACCGTCCGAAAACGATGGTGCCGAAGTTGCCCCGGTCCGGCGGATTCGGGGTATCGAGGGTGAAGTTGGCTTTGGTGCCGCTGAAGTCCCACAGCACGCCCAGCGTGTTATCCACGTCGGTGCTTACCTCTACCACCTTTGCCTCGATCAGCACCTGAGGTGGAGCGATATCGATGCGAGCCAGAGCCTCTTTCGCACGCTCTACCGCCGCGCGCGGTCCCGTCAGGATGAGGGTGTTCACCCGTTCATCTATCGACGCATCACCGTTGCCGCCGCCCTGCTGCTGGTTCCCTGCTTGCTGACCGCTGCCGGAGCTTCCACTGCTTTGTAACGCCAGGTCTACACCCTTCTCGCCGACTGTCCTGCCCGCCGAATCACCCAGCGGAGCGGGAGCAAGCAAGTTAAAGCCCGGGCGCGGACCCAGAATGATGGTGACTTCCGGCACCAGCTCCGACACGATGGTGCGCAGGTCGGTGGGGGAGGCGTGTTTCACCGTGTAGGTGTCCACCACCACATCCTGCTGGGATTGTCCGAGGGTGCTGTCCACCGTCTCGATGAGTTCGGTAGCGGCGCGCACTTCGGCTTCGGTTCCCGATACCAGCGCAACCTTGGTACCGGCTCCCTTGGCAGGTTGCGCGCTGGTTAAGTTCCACGAAATCTGCACACCCGGCGCCTGTTCCTGAATCACCTTGCCGAGGCTGTTGGGGTCGGCGTAGCGATAGGCGACAATCTGCGTGACACGCGCCTGCGGCGCAGAGGTTTGCGTGCCGCTGAGCAAGCTTTGCAGTCCCTGCGGGGTAGCCACCACGTAGGTGTTGCCCAGCTTGGTGTAACGATAGCCGCTGAGGCGGGTTATCAGGTCCAGAGCCTCTTCCACCCCCACTCCTGCCAGGCTTACGGTGACCGTGCCCTTTACCTCCGGGCTGGTGACGATGTTGGTCTGTGTTTGCAGAGAAAGCGCCTTGAGCACATCGGCGATTTCCGCCCCTACGAAGTCCACCGTCACACGCGGAGCGGGGCGTGGCGGGGCAGCTGCGATACGGGTCTCCGCGGCGGGTTTCTGCGGAAGTACCGGCTTGGTTTCCGGCAGCTGTGCCACCTGCACGCCCTCTGCGGGAGGCTGTGCCGGCTTCTCCTCGGGTTTCTCCACCTGAGCGGGAGCGGATGGTTCTTCTTTCGCCGGTGGCTGTGATTCGGGCTTTGTTGCGGCAGGGCTGGTCTGCTCTGCAGGCTTTTCCTCCTCAATAGGTGTCGCTCGGCTTAGCCTGGGTGTGGGACGCTCCTGTGCCGGGGTGGTCTGCTGAGTGGACACCGCGGGTTGTGCGGGCATGTCGCTCTGTGCAGGGGCAGTTTCCGGCGAATATCCTGTTTTCCATACGGTCAGTATCAACGTCTGTCCATCGTCCTGCCTGGTCAGTTGCGCCGGTCGCTTTTCGCTGGTGGCTATCCAGATGCGTGTGATAGGTGGGCGAGCCTTATACCACCCATAGCGTGCCCAGAGGATGCCACCGCTGCGCACTCTCTGGATTTTCGCCTTGCCTATCAGACCGGCAGGCACGTCCACGTACACCCAGCCGCGCCTGCCGTAGAAATGCAGGTTCGGCGTGGTAACAGGAGCGCTAAGACGCATCACCACCTGGAAAGTGGCGTCAGTCTGGTTGAACTGTATCTGCACGCTTTTGCTGCTGGGCGCGCCCTGTGCGATGATGGATGCTCCCAGCACGAGCAGCAGTGCTGTAAACAGAAGGGAATATCTACTTCGCATTCGGATTACCTCCCGGACGCAAGGTCACTATTTTGCCGTCTTTTTCGAGAACGATTCCTTCGCGCAACACCGTACGCAACACATAGCCGCCTTCCAGCTGACTGCCCGGCTGTGCGATGCGCTGGCTGCCATTCTCCTGGCGCAGTATCGCCACCGGATACTCGCCCACCACCACGCCGGTTACCGAAATGCTCGGTTCCGATTCGGGCTGAGGTGCAGGCACGGGCTGAGTGTTTACAGATGGGCTTGCGTTGCCCGATCCTGCCGACACAGCACCGACCGGCATCGGTGGTAATGCGCTGATGTTTGGTGCCGACGCCATTCGTGGAGGCGCAGGGCGCGCGGTCTGTGCCTGTGACCGCTTCAGGTTATCGAACTGCGGCGGTATCACAAAGGGGTCGCGCGCCGGTTCGGACGAACTGAGCCAGGGCGGCGCGGTTGTCTGTTGCTCCGCCTCTTTTGCCGATTGAGCGGAGGCGGTCGTTGCCGAGCTCTTAGTGCTGGCGCCGGTGGAACCGGCGAAGAACATCTGGTAGACTGCATAGCCGATGGCTGCCAGGAACAGAACGCCCAGCACGGTAACCTGCTGTAACTGCTTGCGGTCAAGTGTTTTCATGGCTGCGCACCTCCTTCCGAGGTACGGAAGATGAAAGCACTCAGCGTGAACTGAGCCTCTACCTCAAAGGGGTCTGTCGGGTCCTTGCGCTGACGCGGTCGAAACTGCACACGCTCCACCGCCAGAATCTTGGGGAAGCGGGTCAGCCCTTCTGTAAAACGCATGACGTTCCAGAACTGCCCCCGCACGGAAACGTCGATAACCTGTTTCTCGTAAGGCTCGGCAGGCTTCTTCTTCTCGCTCCGTTTCTGTTCACCATCTTCCTGTTGAGCCTTTTGAGCGGGTTGCTCATTAGCGGGGCGCACCGACAGCACCGTTAGCTGGTACGACTTCGCGCTGGACTCGAGCTGCTTCAGCAGGGTGGGGATGTATGCGCGTTCGCTGACCGACATCTCCAGGTGTTGCAGCTTTTGCGAGATATTTTGATACTGTTGCTGGGTCTGCTCGAGCCGTTGGGCGATAGTTCTGCCCTCTTCCACCTGCTTTTCCGCAGCCAGCACCCGACTTTGCAGGGCGATGTAGCCGGTATATTGCCAGTACACGATGCCCGCCCCCAGCAGTAATACCACAACGCAGATGGTTATTAGACCACGCAGAACCGCAGTACCGTCTGAGTTACGAGCTGCCAGTTTCATCCTTGCCCTCCTCTCCTTCGGGCGTCTGCATCCGTGCCGCCACCTCGAAGTCCACCGTCTCGAAGTTGTTGTAGCTGCGCTGCTGAGTGAAGTGCAGGTCGACCTTCTCGAAGGTGGGGATGGTGTTCAGACGGAGCATCATCTCCCCAACCTGCTGTTGGGTAAGGGTAGAGCCGGTAAGGGTTATCAGCGTGGTCTGTCCCTTCTTTTCGCTGTCCTGTACCTGCGAGCTGCTGATACCCGTCAGCCACACATCGGCGGGCAGGCAGCGGGCGATGCCGTTGATGGTCGCGTACCAGCGCTGGGTGTGTTGTTGTGCCTCGGTGAGAGTGCGCAGTCTTGGCATCAGCGCCTGAGTATCGCGCTCGGTTTTGGCTATCAGGTCCAGGGTGGGCTGTAGCCGTTTAATCTCCCGTTGTGCACGCTCCAGGCGTGTCTGCAGGGACATCGTTCCCACCCCCAGAAACGAGAAGATGCCTGCCAGCACCGATACTTCTGCAAGTAGAACGGTCAACAGTCGTTTGCGATTGCGAATCAGGCGCGCCTGCTGTTCTCTGCGCTCCGATATCATATTGATGAGTGGCATAGCGGTACCTCCTCTCCCCGTGCGGTTATGCAGCCTGACGTTGTCGCTCCGCGAAAGCCTCTCGCACTGCCAGCCCTACTGCAATACCCAGCACAGGGGTAAACATCTGCAGTGCTTCGGCGGAGATATGCGCGGTGTCGAAATCGGGGTTGTTGAACGGGTCGCCTGGCTCGACCTCCAGGCCCAGCCGCGCTGAAGCATACTCCGCAAAACCGCCGAGTTGAGAGCTGCCCCCGGTGATAACGAGACTGCTAACCTGCCCTTGGGGACTGCCCTCTGGAAACTGTGATTGATAGTAGTGCAGTGAACGGCGGACCTCGCGCAGCAGTTCGTCTGTCTGTGCCTGCAACGCCCGCAACACCGCCTCTTCCTGCTCGTTACTTACGTGCTCCTGAGCGCTCTCTTCATCGCCGGCGGACGCGCGCGAGCGAGTGCTACGCCGTTTCAACAACTGTCGGAAATCTACCGTTCTCTTGAAACGCTCTGCCTCTGCCCAGCTGCAGCGCAGCACATTTTGTGTGGTCTGGGTAAAGGCATCACCCGCGATGGGAATGTTGCGCGTCAGGAAAAATCCGTCTCCAGATGCAATGTACAGGTTGGTATATGACGCGCCGATGTCTATGATGGCTGCGGGATGTCCTTCCAGCTTTGCGATCGCCACCTTGTTGATTTCGAACAGGGCGCGATACAGCGCGAAAGCTTCTACCTCGATTGCCAGCGCCTCCAGACCTGCCAGCTCCATGGTGCGAATCTGCGCATCTACCATCTCACGCGGTGCTACTACCAGCAGTACCTGCATCTGCTTCTCCGCGTTCTCTTCCTGTTCGCCCTCTGCAGGAACATGCTCCATATCGCCGAGGATTTCAAAACCGACGTAGCTGTCCTCGATAGAGGTGGAAACATATTTGCTTGCTTCATACCGAATCGTTTTGCGCAGCATCGCTTCGGTCATTTTGGGCAGGGTGACCTGTCGGACAATGACCGACGCACCGGCGATAGCGGTAATGGCGGCAGAGGCACGGAAAGCGTTTTCGCGCAGAAGCCGTTTAATAGCCTCTGCTACCTCTTGCGGCTGCACGATAACGCCGTCACGGATGGCATCGGCTGGAGTAGGGCACTGCGCGATTTGCAAAAGCCTCCATCCGGTGCGGGTAGGTTCCACCTGCACCGCCTTGATTGCGTAACTGCCCAGGTCCAGCCCGATGACGCTCTGTTTGTTGAAAACTCCCTTCCAACGAGCCATTGGCTGCCACCTCTTCTACCCCGGGCAACGCCCCGGGTGCGTGTGAGGAATCCTTCCACACTTGGACGGGTGGACAGGACGACCCTCATGCTGAATTATCGTGAAACTGGTAAAAAAACTGGAGAGCAGAGGAGAATATTGCATGATATTGCGGTATTGGTGGGGTGTCAGGCGTTTATCTCAGCATCGTCACTCTGGATGGCGAACCTCCGGGTAAGCCGGTTTAGCCCTTCAGACGCTTGTCTTGGACGCTGTGGTATAATCTTCACGGGTGAATCTCCTATGTTAACACGATACATTCAAAAAGCGATGGAACAGGCTCATTACGAACTATTGCCAGAAGATAAGCTGTACTACGGCGAGATTCCGGGCTTCGATGGAGTTTGGGCGACGGGAACAACGTTAGAGGCATGTCGTAATGAGCTGCAGGAAGTACTGGAGGAATGGATTCTGCTAAGGGTTGCTCGCCACCTGCCTCTTCCTTTTGTGGGAGACATTCGTTTACAGTTGTCTGAGGTCAGTTAATGCCGCGTTTCGATGCCACCAGCCGAAATGACCTGATCCACTACTTGCGCCGATTGGGGTTCGACGGACCGTTTTCAGGCGGCAAACACCAGTTCATGCAACGGGGCGGGCGTACGGTGCGTTTACCCAATCCAAAGGTGACATCAGCGCAGGTCTGCTTTCTCGAATACTGAAGCAAGCAGGTATCACCCGGCAAGAGTGGGAAGAGTTATAGGGATTGCTCCTTCGTCCACCTTCGCAGGGTTACTGTAGCCAGCGCAGGCTGGCTTCGTTTGTAGGGGAACGGCTAGACACCATATCCAACTCGGCTCGGACGGAGCCTCGCCCTCCACGCAATTGGATTGGAGGGTCGCGCTCCGTCGCGACCACCACATTCAGGATGCGACAGAGCGCATTCCTCCAAGCAAACACCAGTCCCACTGGAGGGTCGCACTCCGTCGCCACCGAAAACCTAACCGGCTCAGGCGGAGCCGCGCCCTCCAGTGCTGGATTCGCTAGCTCATCACGCGCATATCGATCACCGCCGTTAAGCCCACGCCGTTTACACGACGCAGCTTCAGCGGGTTGAGGTCGTCGGTGGGGATGAGGATCTTCACGCGGAACATGCCGTTGGAGAAGAGGTCCTCATACTGCCACACGCCGGCCACCTTGTTCACATCGGCAGAAGCTCCCGAAATTTGTGCCCCGCCGATGTAGGCGTTTTCGCCCAGCGTCGCCATTGGGATAACCTTCGTGAACTCCTCGGCGTTCTTGCGCAGGCTCAGCTTGTTAATCAGCTCGTTCAGCTGGTTGCCTGCGTTCTTGACCGCGACCGCCACCGCCGCGGCAGCGATGACCTCCTTGCCCCCCAGCCCCTTCGGGTGGGTGACCTTGAAGCCGCCCTCTAACGCCACGTCAATCAGCGCGGAGATACCCACCTTCTCCACGCGGCGCAAGCCAGTCAGGCTGTCACTGGGAACCAGTACCTTGATGCGGAACCGGTCCAGCGACTCCTCAAGCTGAAACACCGCCTGCACCTTGTTCACCGCCGCTTTCGGACCCATCACCTGTGCCGCGCCGACATAGCCCTTGTCGCCAATGCTGAGTATCGGCACCACCTTCGTCGCCTGGTTCACCGGCACGTTGTGGCGGATGGTGATTTCGTTGATGAACTTATCCAGCGCTTTAGCGTTCTGCTTGACCAGGTAGCCAATACCCACCAGCTTCAGTCCGCCTCGCAGGATCTTGCCCAGGTCCTGTGCGCTGCTCCACTCCGACAGGTTGACGGTCAGTAAGAAGACCATCGCTGTCACGAGTACCAGTACGCGTTTCATCGGGACACCTCCTGTCAGGTGCGGTTCGTCAGTGCCTGTTTGACCAGCGCCGGTATCTCATAGAGCGCATCTGCAACCGGCACGCCTGCCGAACGCAGGGCATCCACTTTCGCCTGTGGAGTGCCGGTGCGCCCCGAGATAATCGCTCCCGCGTGCCCCATACGCTTACCCGGTGGTGCGGTGCGTCCGGAGATAAAGCCGATGACCGGCTTGCGCATCGTGCGGATGTACTCCGCCGCAATCTCCTCATCCGAGCCACCGATTTCACCCACCAGCACCACCGCCTGCGTGTCCGGGTCCTCTTCGAACAGCGGAAGCAGGTCCACAAACGTGCTACCAAGCACCGGGTCACCGCCTATTCCTATACAGGTAGACTGTCCCAGTCCTGCTTTAGTTAGCAGGTCTACGATTTCGTAGGTGAGCGTGCCACTGCGTGAGATAAGCCCAACCGGCCCGGGCGTGAAGATGTTGCCCGGCATAATGCCGATTTTGCACTGCCCGGCGGTCATCATGCCCGGACAGTTGGGACCGATGAGGCGCACTCCCTTCTGACGAACAAGAGCCACCGTTTTGACCATGTCCTGCACAGGGATGCCTTCGGTAATACACACGATGAGGCGAATACCGGCATCCGCTGCCTCTAATACCGCGTCTGCCGCGAAGGGGGCTGGCACAAAAATCACGGAGGCATCTGCACCCGTTGCCGACACTGCCTGTTTCACCGTGTCGAACACGGGCACGCCCAGCACCTCCTGCCCCCCCTTGCCCGGGGTTACTCCTGCTACAACCTGCGTGCCGTAGTCCAGCATCTGCCGGGTGTGGAACTCACCTTCGCGTCCGGTGATGCCCTGCACCAGCACGCGCGTGTTTTTGTCAATCAGCACTGCCATCAGCGCGTCACCTCCACGATTTTGCGTGCCGCCTCCTGCATCGTCACCGCCGGGATCAGCCCCGTGCCCTGCAGCAGCGCCAGCCCCTCTTCGGCTCGTGTGCCTGCTAGCCGGATGACAATGGGCACTTGCACCTGCAGGCTGTGGATGCCCTCCAGGATGCCCTTCGCCACCTCGTCGCCGCGCGTGATACCGCCAAACACGTTGAACAGCACACCCTTTACGTTGGGATCCATCAGCACAATCTCCAGCGCATTGCGCACCAGGTCTGCCTTCGCACCGCCGCCGATGTCCAAGAAGTTAGCAGGCTTACCCCCGGCGCGGCTTACCTCATCTAACGTGCTCATCACCAGTCCCGCGCCGTTGCCGATGATACCGATGTCGCCGCCCAGCCGCACGTACTGGATGCCTCGCCGGTGCGCTTCGGCTTCAATGGGGTCTTCCTCGCTTTCCTCTTTGTACTCGCCGAACTCGGGATGCCGGAAGAGGGCGTTGTCGTCGATGTTCAGTTTCGCGTCGGCGGCAAGGCACTGTCCGTCGGTGGTCAGCACGAAGGGGTTAATCTCCGCCAGCGAGGCGTCACTGCCCACGTACGCTTTGTACAGCGCAAGCAGGAACCTTGTGGCGGTGGATACAGCCTCTCGTGCGATGCCCGCATCGTATAGCGCCTGCCGCGCCTGATAGGGCATCAGTCCCTGCCAGGGTTCCACCCACACCTTCACGATGGCGTCGGGATGCTCTTCCGCGACCTGCTCGATGTCCATCCCGCCCATCGCGCTCACCATCACCACATCACGTTGCCTGGCGCGGTCTAAGGTGATGCCCAGATAGTACTCCTGCGCGATAGAGATGGCTTCTTCCACCAGCACTTTGTGCACCGGCACGCCCTGAGGCGCCTGTGGAGTAACCAGGCGTGAGCCGATGAGGGCGCGGGCATGTTGCTCCGCCTGCTCCGGCGTGTCTGCCAGACGGATGCCGCCCGCTTTGCCTCGCCCTCCCGCGTGTACCTGCGCCTTAACGACCACGCGCCCGCCCAGCTCCTGCGCGATTGCTCGCGCTTCCTCGGGAGTAGAAGCCACGCGCCCACGCGGAACCGCTACACCGTAGCGCGCCAGCACCTCTTTCGCCTGATATTCATGGATTTTCAAACCGGTTGCCCTCCTCGTGCTAAGTATCTGTGCAAGTTTCCACTGCAGCGCGGGCATCTATCCTACACACCTGCCGCACTCCGCAGTAGTAATTTACTCCCGTAAAGAGGTTCTCCTGCCGGGAACAAACGAGGAGAAGGCGTTATCCCTTCTTCTTTGCCACCCAGAGGGTATACAGCTCCCTTCTGGATATGCCACTGCGCTTTGCCGCTTCCTTCAGTGCCTCCTTCTCGGTCATGCCTTGCGCCATCAGCTCTGCAACCGTCTGTAGCGGGTCTTCTGCGGGAGGCATCGGTTCCTCCTGCCGGGGGAGCAGAACCAGTGTGAACTCGCCGCGAGGAGGCACCTGCTCGAAGTGTGCCAGCCATTCGGTGACCTTTGCCGAACGCGCCTCCTCGAACTGCTTGGTCAGCTCGCGGGCGATGAACAGCTCGCGGTCGCCCAGCACTTCCAGCACATCCTTCAGCAGGTCGCGCAGGCGATGGGGCGCCTCGAACCACACCACTGCCCTGTGCTCACCCGCCAGCGAGTGCAGGTACACACGTCGCTCCTTCGCCTTACGTGGGGGGAAGCCGTCGAACACAAACCGTCCTTCAGGCAGACCCGCGAGGCTCACCGCCGCCGTCACTGCGGATGCGCCGGGCACACACACCACCGGGTACCCTTCCTCACGCGCGCGGCGAATCAATACACTGCCCGGGTCGCTGAGCGTGGGCGTGCCCGCATCGGTTACCAGCGCGATGCTCTCGCCCGCGTGCAATCGCTGTAGCAGTTGCTCGATTTTGGCAGGAGGCGAGTATTCATGCAGGCTGGTGAGCGGTGTGTGGATGTCGTAATGGCTCAGCAGTTTTCGCGTCACGCGGGTGTCCTCCGCTGCGATGAGGTTCACTCCCCGCAGAACGCGCAAAGCACGCAGAGTAATGTCCTCCAGGTTGCCGATAGGCGTTGCCACCACGTACAGCACGCCTGCGGTGTCTACCACGGCGTCATCACCTTCACCGCGAAGCGGGTCTGCGTGCTGGAGGCGTTTGGGTCGCCGAAGATGAGGAAGATGTCTGTGCCTCGGCGCACTTGCTGGCGGTAGGTGAGATAGAAGGTGTTCATCTGCTCGAAGCCCCCGAATCGGCTCCCCCTGCCGATGTAGCGTCCGCCGATACTGCGTTCGGCGTCGATGTCGTAGTTCAGCGTGACAATCAGCTGGTGCAGATTGCGGTCAGGGGTGACGGGGTCGTGGTAGAGAATCTGGCTCCGTTCGTACTCCATCTTCAGACGCAACCGGCTGGTGAAGGGAATGCCCTGTGAGAACCGCCAGAAGAGGCTGTCTCCACCTGCCTCCTTGCCGAACGATACCATCACCCCGCCGGAATTGTACAGCTTGCGGTAGTTCCATGACGTGCTGGCCTCCAGAATGCGGTCGCGGTAGGGTGGGCGGTGATACAGCTGCCCAAATACCGAGAGAGCGATGTCGTTGCGTAGCACGGCGGAACCCCATACACCGACGGCTTCGTCAAATACTCCCCCGTCCAGCTTCCATCGTTGGAGAACAGATATACTGGCGCTTAGCTCCTGGAGTGGACGGTTCTGCCAGTGGTTTTCGTAGATGACAGCTGTATTGTAACCTCGAATGCCCACTTCTGGCGCGTAGCCCAGCGTGGGGTTAAAGGCACGAGAAATCTGTTGTATCTGCCCGCCGAAGCTGATGCGCCCATCCCCCCGGTACCGCCAGAAGCTGAGAGCCATCTTCTCGCCGACGGGCATGTTCTGTCCCGAGGTGCGGAAGTAGAGCGCGGCGATGATGGCGTATCCGTCCGGAAAAGCGGGCGAGGCAACTGCGCCCGCACCAAATGCGGTGGCGTGGACGCCGGGGCGGTCGTCGCGCACGATTTGCACCTCCGTGCGGGAGCGGTCGGTTATCTGGTAGCCCAGTCTTCCAACAACCGCCTTCTGGTTGCCGCCTGTGGTGGCAAGCGCGCCGTAGCTCCACCTGCCCAGCGCACCGAAGGATTTCAACGCGGCATCTACCATCTGCAGGTTCCCGCTGTAAAAGAGCGTGGTATCGGGGAAGAAGGCGTCTCCCTCGATGAAGAAAGGACGTGTCTCCGGCACGATACGCGGCACGTAGCTGAAGGAGACGCTGTCCACCTCGCGCGCAATGTTTTTGAAGTCGGGATTGAGCGTCAGCAGGGTAGCAATCCCTCCACGCGAGGTGAGTTTCACATCCAGTCCACTGCGCCACTCAGCGTTTCCTGAGGTACTATCCAGCTGGATGTAGGGCAGGATAACAGGGGCAGGCACCGCTTCGGGTAACTGCAGACCCTTCCAGCGAGCTCGTTTGAGCGGGTCGTACGCCGTGCCTGTGTTGGGGTAGTAGTAAGTGGTTCCCAGTCGCGGCACGAACCGGAGCAGCACCACCCCAAAAGTTTGTTGTCCCTGCGGAATGCGCAGCATCCGAAACGGGATGAACATCTCCGCGCTCCAGCCGCGCTCATGGCGCACCGCTGCCGCCTTCCAGTCTCCCCGCCACTGTACGTTGCTGACGCTGCCTCCGGGGATTTCATCATACTGCGTGCCGCGTGCGTTGACACGGAAGATATAGGGGGCTACGTCCAGTCCGGTAGGCTCGATAGCCAGCTCCACGTAGTCGTCCTTAGAGAGGTCGGCGTTTCGGCGAACCTCCTGCGCCTGAATCTTTTCCGGCTCCGGGTCATAGCAATCGAACGCGGCGTAAATGCCGTCAGAGGTGTAGGCAAGGAAGACGGTGGTGGGCAGGTCTGCCTCGCGCTGTTCTTTCAGATACCAGAAGGGGGCGATTCGGGCTGCACCGTCCCATTCCCCGGGGGAGAGAACGCCGTCGATGGTAGGTGGACGCGACAGCTGCTGTGCCGGTATAACGGCGACGCCGGGTTCAGTGTCCTTTCCACCCGCTGCCGCCAGCCCGACGAGGAACAGTACCCCCTTGAGAATGAGCAGACAATTCCAGAGTAATGCTTTCTTGCGAACCGGGTTCACCTGTATCTGAACCTCTCAATTGCTTTACAGCTCTGCAAGGTATCATACAATACTACAGCATCGTTGTCAACAGCTCTTTGACGGTATCCGGCGTGCGCTCCACGTGCCCAGAGCCACCATCACCGCGGTGGTGATAAACGCCGCCGGGTAGCCAGCCCAGCTCACAATAAGCCCGCCGATGAAAGGTGCGGTGGCAGCAGGCAGGTTCATGAAGTTCTGCAGGGCGATATATGTGGGGCGCTCGGCAGGCGGCGCGATAGAGAGAATGGTGTTGGTGAAGGCGGTCCACAGGCTCCACGCCAGCGCGCCCAGACAGCCAAATACCAGTACGAACCCCCACGCAACCGGCATGACCAGAGCGGCCAGAGGCGGAACCAGCGCGAGCGACACTACCGCTTGCAGAGCACGCACCGCGCCGAAGCGGTCTGCCATCCATCCCCAGAGCGGCCCGGTAATTACGGCGCCGACCGTTTGCGCGGTGAGGTAAATCGCCACATACGATTCGGGCAAGCCGAACCGCTCTCGGGCATACAGCACATAGAAACTGGATGCGACACCCCCACCTGCCAGCAGAAACTGTGTGGTGAGCACCCAGCGCAAAGCGGGGTCATCGCGCCAGAGGGCAGGGATGCGGCGAAGGTGCTCCCAGAAGGTGCGATCCGGGTCCTCCTGCGGAGGGGTATCCGGTTCGTGTATCAACAACAGCATGAGGAGCGAGAGAAGCAGCCCTGTCGCCATCAGCAAGAGAAGCAGGGCGTAGTTCCGGGGGAACTCCAGCGAGCGCAGGCTCAGCACCTTGCTGACCAGCACCGGCGCAACCAGCGCAGCCAGTGAGGAAACGGTCTGCATCGCTCCGAAGAACCGTCCGCGTATCGTCTCCGGCACCGACTTGCCGATAATCTCCGTCCACGGCACGATGCTGAATCCGTCGGTGAAGATGAACAGCAGGCTGAAGAAGACGAACGCCCACAAAGCCAGCGCATAGTTTTTCCCATAGAACCATACCAGCAGAAACAGCAGGAACATGGGCAACCTGCCGATAAGGCAGGCGGTGACAAGGAACGGTTTCACTCGCCTTTTGCCGTGCACGCGGTGGGCGACGTATGGCTGAGGTGCGAACAGTACCAGCAATCGCAGCCCGCTAATCAATCCGATCAGTTTGGGCGAGGCTCCCAGCTCGCGCAGGAATTGTGGCATGACGGTAGTGGGGTCAAAACACGAGAACCCCACCATGAAGAACGCCACATCGCCGATGATGGCGATGATGTTCCGCCGTACAACCGATGGGGCAGCAGCAAGGTGGCTCATTCAGCGGCTTTTTGCAACTCCTCCAGCAGCGGCAATGTGCGTGAAGCGAGCAACACCTCCTGCGTGAAGAATTCGCTCAGTTCGCGTTTACTCACCTTGTCCACGTCCGGGCGGCGCGCGGCGCGCATCTGCTCTCGTGCCCAGTTCTGGATGGTCTGCTTCTGCGTGTCGGAAAGAATGCCGTCCAGCTTTGCCCAGAGGGTGCGCACCACCTGGTCCACCGTCTTGATGCGCAATTGCACGGCGGCGTTGTCTGCTTCCCGCAGCTTCTTGCGCAGTTCGTCAGAGGGGGTCTTGCCCTTCAGCGCTTCGTTCCTCGCTGCCAGTATCTCCTCGCGCATCTGCAGCAGAGCCTGTGCGTTGCGTTCCTCCATACGCATCAGGTCGGCTTGCGCTTGCTCCAGCAGAGGCTTGATTTTGCCTATCTGCTCCTTGTTCAGCTTGAGCGGGGTCAACACCAGCAGCAGGTCGATATCCGCCAGCGCAGTGAGCACCTCGTTTGCCTTCTGCACCGACTCCGGTACCTTCGGTGTCTGCGCCCACGCCATCGGCACCAGATATAGCGCCAGCAGGAGAGATACCGTGATGCTGTTGCCCTTCATTTCTGCGCCTCCAGAGAGCGAATCGCCTCGATGACCTCTTCGACGTGGCCGTCCACTTTCACTTTGGGGAAGACGCGACGGACGATTCCGTTCTCGTCAATGAGGAAGGTGGTGCGTTCGATGCCCATATATGTTCTGCCGTATTGCTGCTTCTCCTTCCACACGCCGTACAGGGTGGCGACCTGAGCTCCTTCGTCCGCCAGCAGGGGAAAACTCAGCCCGTATTTCTGCGCGAACCTCTGGTGCGAAGCAACGCTATCCGGGCTGATGCCCAGCACCACCACGCCCATGCTCTGCAATACCCCTAAATTATCGCGGAACGAGCAGGCTTCCTTTGTGCAGCCGGGCGTATCGTCTTTTGG
>BEHS01000003.1 GCA_002898895.1 bacterium HR16
CCAGCGCGTTGAACGCCCCAACGGGGATCGGGGTATTCGCCAGCGCGGTATGCCCGCGTCCGCCCAGCACCAGCTCCGCCCAGTGTATCCACAGGTCTACCAGTGTCACGCAGATGATACCGATAATCCAGGCGCGCGCGGTGAGCGCACGCCCCGTCGTGGTCGCTGCAGCAACAGGCTCCTGTACACGCGCTTGCGCTACGCTGGGCGAGTAGGGTACCGTCCATTTGCGCCACGAGAGCATAGAGCGACCCCTGGTTCGCCAGATTTCTTAACCGTTTAATTGCCCTTTCTGAGCGAAATCTCCTTCTGCCTTAGCAACGGTGCATCCCCTTCCGATAATAAAAGCGGACAGCGTTCCTCGCGTCGAGTGGTTTCGCAGAATAACTCCTCTGGCGCTGTGCCGACGACTTTTCTCTGGAACCGGAATAGGGAGGTCACTCATGGCACTGAAGCCTTCGTTGCGGGCTTCTGTGGACGGCAGCTTCTGGGTGTTCTTTAACGAAGACAAAACTCAAGCGATACTGCTGGTTGCACCGCCTCAGGGTGACGGCAACCCCGTGCGGGTGGCAGAGGTCGTCCACGCTCTGGAAGAGATGGGGGTTGCTTACGGCATCGACGAGCAGGCTATCCGCGACACGATAGAGCGCGCCTCAAACCTTGCGAGCAAGGTGCAGGCGGTCGTTGCGCAGGGCGTACCACCTGTTCACGGAACGGATGCAAAAGTGAATTACCGTTTACCGGAGGAGGTGGTGCTGCGTCCGTTGCCCCTGCTGCCCGATGGTAGCATCGACTATCTGCAGCTGGACCCGGCGCGCTACGTTCAGGCGGGACAGCTGATTGCCACCGTTGTACCGGCACAGCATGGGCGCCCGGGACGCACGTTGACCTTTCCTCCGCAAAACGTGCCTCAACGCCCCGGTAGAGATGCTAACTTGCGTGCGGGAGAGAACGTGCTCGCCTCCGACGACAACCTGCAGTTCACCGCGCAGAAGTCAGGCTATGTACACCTCTCCGGCGACAAGCTGATCTTGCTACCGGCGCAACCGATAACGGGCGACCTGCAGGGAGTGCAGGAGTTTAACGAGTCGCTGGTGCTAAAAGGCAATCTCCTGCCGGGTGCGCAGGTGCGCGTTCATGGAGACGTGGCAATCAGCGGGCGATGCGAAGAGGCTTCTCTCAACGCCAGAGGCACCTGCTACCTGCGCGGCGGAGCGCAGCGTTCGAACATAGCAGCTGACGGGAACATCCTGCTGGGTGCAAGCGTCACGGATTGCACCCTCAGCACCCGCCATCAGGTGATTGCGTTGAACGCAAACGCGCAGATTGCAGGTGGGCGCATAGTGGCATTTGAGGGCATAGAGGCGTATACTATAGGTACGCCTGCGTGGACGCCCACCGAAGTGGTAGTGGGGGTAGACACTCTGGGCGATGAACGGCTCTTTGAGATTGCAGAGGAGATACGCCAATGTGAGGATAATATACAGAAAATCAACGCCGCCCTGCGCCCGTACGTGTCGGTCACCGTAGAGGTCGCTTCCTCCGAAAAGAAAGAGGCTATCCAGCGACTGATGACGCACCGCCGCCGCCTGGAGGCAAAGCTGAAGGAACTGCAACATGAGAAGCGCGCTATCACCATACAGGTCAATGCACCCACCCGGGCGGAGGTGGTGGTGCGAGGCACGATTTACCCGGGCGTGAAGGTGACCATCGGCAAGTACAGTTATCTGGTAGAAAGCGATTTACGAGCGGTTCGCTTCTTCGTCGTGCGTGGCGAGGCGCGAGTGCAGATGAGACCACTGGACAAACTCTAGGAGAAGAGGCATGAACAACGTGCGTCTGAACCGTTTAGTTCGTACCGAAAGCTCGGAAATCTATCTGATATGGCGCAACAACGAGCGAGTAGGGCAAGTAGACATCCACTATGCTGCTGGCACCATCTACGCCACCTTGCTACTGGAGGATGATTTCGCCCCGGAGCAGGAAGAGACTCTGGTGGCAATGATCGACGAGGACATCGTGTCAAGCTATATGCCTCGCTTCGAGCGGGAAGACTTCGTGGTGCACGTCTTCCGCGCCGAGGAGATCGGACGCTATACCGACCCCGGCATGGACATGGAAGATATCGAAGGCTTCGACTTCGAAGACGAGGACGAGGAGGAAGAGGACTAGCCGTCCTCACCCGAAGCAGTAACCTTGCGGGCACGCTCCACCCATTTGCCCCGTCGATAGCGCAAGAGGAAGTCGCGCACTTTCGCCGCCCGCTGCACCTCACCCAAGGACAGGTAAGTGCGCATCAGCAGGTAGTGCGCCTCCCCATCCCAGTCAAAACCCCGATTGCCGAAGCGCGAGAAAGGCTCGAGCGCCGCTCGCGCCGCATGCCACAGGTGTTTCTGCACCGCCGTCCGCCCCAGCTGCTTCAGGCGGTTGTACGATTGGCGTACATGGTATAGCATCATCTGCACCAGCACGAACACCACAATAAAGTTCAGTATCAAAAAACTCACCTGTCCTATCCTCAACAGCGCCGCCAGAACGGTCATCACCAGCGGCGCCACGAACATCAGGATGGTTATCCACAGTGTGTATCGCCACCATATCAGGCGCAGCTCGCGCTGTGCCTGTTCGATAATCGCCTGCTCGGTGGCAGGTTTGCGTTCACCGTCTGCTTTCCGTGCCATAGTTATCCTCACACCAGTCTTTCACGCCTGAGCAGAGCGATAAAGAACGGCGCGCCCAGTAGAGCAGTGATCACCCCTACAGGTATCTCCGCCGGGCGTGCAATGCTCCGCGCCAGCGTATCCGCCCACACCATCAGCACTGCGCCCAGCACCGCCGCGCTCCAGAACAGCTGCCGATGGTCGGCACCGAACAGCCGTCGCGCGATGTGCGGAACCACCAGCCCCACGAATCCGATGATACCGCTGACCGACACCGCCGCTGCGGTGCACAACGCCGCCAGCACAATCGCCCACCGCTTCAGCTTCTCTACCTCAAAGCCCAGGTGCGCCGCGCTCTCTTCGCCCAGCGCGAAGGCGTTCAACCCATAAGCCATCGCGCGTAATCCCACAAAGCCCAGCACCACAAACGGCAGGAGCAATCGCACGCGCGTCCACTCGGCATCGGCGAAGCTGCCCATCAGCCAGAACAGCACACGTCCCACATCCGCCCCCGCCAGCGTGAGCATCAGCGTCACCACCGACCACATGAACGAACCCACCACAATCCCTGCCAGCAGGAACACCGATACGCGCAACACCCCCTCCCGCCGTGCTACCATCAGCACCAGCGCTGTGGCAGCAATCGCGCACACAAAAGCGGCCAGCGGCACGCCGAAACCGTGCCATCTCGCCTCCCATCCTGCCAGCACCGCCGCCGACGCACCCATCGCCGCACCGGAGGAGACGCCAATCGTGTAGGGGTCGGCGAGGTCGTTGCGCAGTAAGCCCTGCAGAATCACGCCCGCCACGCTGAGCAACACGCCCACCATCGCCGCCATCGTCATGCGGGGCAGGCGTAACTGCCACACTATCACACTCACACTATCACTGGAGGAACTGCCTTCCCGCAGGATACGCCATACCTGCTGAGGCAGCAAAATCTCACTGCCGAGGCATAGCGCCGCTACTGCCGTCATTACCGCGAGCACAATCAGTAACACGCCGACCGCCCCGTAACGCCTGCGCGAACCCGATGGCATCGGCTCAACCCCTCTGTGCTTTGGAGATGATGGTCTTCAGCAGCTCCAGTCCCCTCAGCAGGCGGGGCGTGGGGCGCACGAACAGGTTGGAGTCCACGCTGTACACCTGCTTATTTTGCACCGCTTTGAGACGCTTTAGCACGGGGTGCTCGTATAGCGGAGACAGACGGTTTTCGGGTACGGTGGTGATGATGATGTCGGGGTTGCGCACCAGCAGCGCCTCCGCAGAGAGGGGGTAGTAGTTCGTTCCGCCATCCGCTGCGACGTTGCGCCCACCAGCCAGGCGAATCATATCGTCCACAAACAGGTCGCGCCCCGCCACCCACATCGGCAGAGGCTCCACGTTCAGCGTGAACAGCACGCCGGGCTTTGTCGCCGATGCGGAGCGCGAGCGCGCCTCTCTTTCCGCCTGATGAAACCGCTGCGCCAGGGATTCGGCTTGTCTGTCGTGTCCTGTCGCCGCGCCCAGCAAACGGATGACGCGCGCAACATCCAGCCACGTTTTGGGGGCGATTACCAGCAGGGGAAGCTTCAGTCGCTCCAGCGTGGGGATGAAGCGACGGTTGAGCACGCCGTCCGCCACCACCAGGTCCGGGCGCAGGGCAACTACCGCCTCCACGTTGGTGCGCATGTCGCCCACCTTAGGAAGTCGCTTCGCTTCGGGTGGATAGTCACAGTAGCTGGTAACGCCCACCACCTGCTTGCCCGCGCCGACTGCAAAGAGCACCTCGGTGGTGCCGGGCGTGAGCGACACGACGCGCCTGGGCGGTGATTTCAGGGTCAACGTTTTGCCACGAAAGTCAGTGATGCGACGTGGAAATGTTGTTGGCGGCATCCTTCCTCCTCTACCATAGAGCAACCGTTAAACATTATACATGCCTTGTGGGAACTTGTCGAGGCGCAAAGCACCGCAAGGGCGGCTACAGACCGCCCTTGCTTTATGTGAACCCACCGAAGGGAGGGGCATACGATGTTTTGGGCGCTTGCCACCTCCAATCTACTGAGTCGGCACGGGTATGCCTCCGGGCGGATTAGGAGCAGGTGGTTTGGCGGTGCGCACACCTTCTGGTGCAGTAGCCCGAAAGTAGAAGAAGATGACCGCCGCCACGACGACCACAACCACCACGATAGCCACTATCGGGTTGATCTCTTTCTTCATCGCATCCTCCTCTGTTGATGACGCGCATTGCTGCGCAGGGTTGTCGAAGCCTCTCCCCGACAACCCTGCTTTGATGCTTCTTACTGCTGCGGACTCATGTCTGCGCTCCACGGATAGTAAATCATCCGGTAGAACAGATACTGGCTCTCGCCCGGTCCGCGCTGGCGCGGGGTCTTGGTGATGTCCATCAGGTTCTGCAGGAACTGCTTGGTGTAGTACTTGACGTGCCCGTCCATGTGGATGCAGTTCATGCCGTCGTTATGGCGGAAAGCAAGTCGCTGTCCTTCGGGGCCGCCGTCGGGCTGTCCGCTGCCGTACACCCACCAGGCGTTATCTCCCCAACCGGAGCCGTCGTTCGCTTTCACTTCATAGAAGGCGATGCGCTCGGCGGGGTATTTAAGCGTCTCCGTGTTCCACGTGCCATCCGGTGAGACCACACACTGCACGATACCGTAGACGCTGATGCCGTACGATTTGCCACGGTACTCCAGCCATGGGTCGTAGTTCTGGGTATTATCCCAGTCCAAAGCGGTCGAAGGCAGTCCATGGCTGGGGCACTTGAAAATGCCTTTGTTCTTCACGTACGGGTAGAGCATACCGTTCCAGCAGTATCCGAAACGGTCGAACGTCCAGAAGGTGTCTCGCATGGAAGTGTAGTCGTAATCCTGCAGGTACATCATCATGGCGAGACCGATTTGCTTCATGTTGGACAAGCATGACGCCTGTCGTGCCTTCTCCCGAGCCTGTGCGAAGACCGGGAACAGAATCGCTGCCAGTATCGCGATAATCGCGATAACCACCAGCAGCTCAATGAGCGTAAAACCGCGACGTGATTTCATCGTGAGACCCTCCATATGGTTTTCAGGTTGTCAATCTGTCTGAGCGCGGCGGTGCGCACGAATCGCGCAGCACCACCTGAGCGGGTATCTCTACCCGCTGTGGAACCGGTTTGCCCTCCATCATGTCCATCAGCAGGCGCACGCCGGTGCGCGCCATCTGCTCGAGGTCTACACGCACCGACGACAGAGGCGGCTGCATGGTGGTGCAGAAAGGCTCGTCATCGAAACCGATGAGCGAGAGCTCTTCCGGCACCCGTACGTTCATCTCCGTAATCGCGGGATAGGCGAACGCCAGCAGGATGTCCGACGCTCCCACGATAGCCGTCAGGGGTGGACGTACTTCCAGCAGCCGCTTCAACGCCTCCTGAACCGTTGGGCGAGGCTGACCGTGCTGCATCACCCAGTTTGCCTCGGGGATGATGCCCGCTTCTTGCAGTGCCTGCATGTAGCCCTCGAAACGCTGGGCGTAGTGAGGCATGTAGTGACCGGTGAAGAAGCCGATGCGTCGATGTCCCAACCGAATCAGCTCACGCACCGCCAGATAGGTGCCCTCACGGTTCGCCTGCACCACGCGGGGAACCGGAACCTCGGGCTCGGCATCTACCACCACCACCGGGTAACCCCGCCGCTGCATCCACAGCAGACCTTCATCGTGCAGGGGACCGAACACCAGTGCGGCGTCGAAACGGTGATGTCGTTCCCATTCCTGCAGGTAGCTGGCGGACGCGCTTTTGTCGGGGAAATGGAGTAGCAGGCTCCCCCACAGATGCCGGGCGCACTCCTCTGCAGCAGCGTGCAACATGCGCATCTCGCCCACCGAGTAGGAGGGACGCGCGCCCGGTATCTGCCAGGTGTAGATGAGGGCAACCAGGTGCTGTTGCACCGGCTGTTTCGGACGACTGGCGGCGATGACAGTTCCCCGTCGAGTCCGTTCCACCACCCCTCTCTGCGCCAGCAGGGTCAACGCACGCTCGGCGGTCTGGTAGCTGATACCGTAGTGTCGGGCGATGGCGCGAGCAGACCAGAGCGGGGTGCCCGGCGTTAACTGCCCCGAGCTGACCGCTGCCTCCACTTGCTCTACAATTTGCACGTAGAGCGGTGTGCGCAGATGCGGGTTCAGATGTAACGGTATCATCTTTTCCCAGTCCTTTGCTATGACTGCTATGATTACTTCATTGCTTATACTCTACACTATGTTAAGCCGTTTGTCAAGGGGTTTTCCCCCTTTTTTGTGCTGGGTTTTGGGAAAAAGCAAAAGATAGAGGTCATCGCGTTTTATTGAGCAGATTTATGGCATGATATACCTGTTTATAGTCGTTAAATTGTGAGTAATACACATCCTTTTCGACTCGGCGCGATGTGGCATCTTCTCTCCTCTTCGCACACTCTCTAATCACGAGAGGAATTTAACTGATGTGTGCTATGATTTTCACGATGAACTTATGCTATGTGCTATGATGGAAGAACCCTGTAGCTGCAGGCTAATGAACTTTGAAAAAGTAACTAAAGCGATGTTGTGCTACTGGTCTGCCAGGGTTCCTTCCCGGGGAGGGCGAGGCTCCGTCCGAGCGGTTAGCCCCCCTGTAGTCCCCCCGCAAGCAGGGGGACACAATACTCCTCCCCGCGTGCGGGGAGGTGGGGTGGGGCGAATCGGCTCACCCGGAGGTTCGCCCTCCAGGTATGGCAATGCAGCAATCCCTCTGGAGGGCGAGGCTCCGTCCGAGCCGTCCTTTCCGGTCACGACGGAGCGCGCCCCCCGCCGAAGCCAGCCTGCGTAAGGGAAGCGCAACCTGAAGGTTGCAGCTACAACCCTGCGAAGGCAGGGTCTGGTTTGAAAGGGTGCGGCTTTAGCCGCAAACCCGTGCCCAGCATTCCCTTGCCCGCACAGGGGGAGGAGCAGGAAGTGCTCGTCGCATAGATGCGACTATTTTTTCAAAGTTCATCAGGTTGCGGCTATATTCTCTCACAGAATTTTTCCTCCGCACGAGCCTCGAACGATTGACAGGTTTGTCATAGCAACATATAATAGGAAGTACAGTTATGCCCTTAATCTACCGGGCAAAATCACCAGTGGGAGGTGTGCACAGTCATGAAGCGTGGCTTTACGCTCATTGAGCTGCTGGTGGTCATCGCGATTATCGCGATACTGGCAGCCATCCTCTTCCCCGTGTTCGCCCAGGCGCGCGAGAAGGCGCGGCAGGCATCCTGCCTGAGCAACTTCAAGCAGGTGGGCACCGGCGTGATGATGTACACACAGGACTACGACGAGTGCTTCCCCTACAACCGATTCATCGGTCCCGGAGGCGCCACGTGGTCCAACTGGAAGTACACTGTGTTACCCTACATCAAGAACCTGCAGGTGTACGAATGTCCCAACGCACGCCCGCAGATTGCACGGCTGATGGGAGATAACGAACGCCCGTGGCGTGGCTCCAAGATGGACGAAACGTGGGCGCACTGCAATCCGGAATCGCCGTGGTACAAGAACGACCCGCTGTGCAGCATCCCGCAAAGCCAGAACCTGTGGTTTCCGCGTGGTTACACGGTGAACGGAGCGGTATTCAACCTCTCTGCATGGTTGAACGCGGACGGCACCAGTGGCGCAACACCCCCACGCAAGCTTGCCGACCTCGATATGCCGGCGGAGACCATCTGGCTGCAGGATGGGCGCAACTATGAGCCGGACACCGGACCATGGGCGCTGGTGCGCTGCTGGTGCGCTCCTCCGGGTGACCCTCTGGGTGGCGACGTGCCCACTCCTGAATCACCCTGCGGGTATGTGCGCCAGTACGGCTGGCTCATCAACCACCTCAAGGGAGCGAACTTCATCTTCGCGGACGGGCACGTGAAGTGGACGCGCATCCAGATGGCTATCGCCAATAACCTGTGGAAGTGGCATTGCTTCCAGCGCCCGGGCGAGAAGACCTTCCAGCCGCCAGGGGTGCAGGACTTCGACCCGGCTTACTGCGTACGTGTCGGCGCGGTGAGCGATGCCGCATCCTGCCGCGCTGTAGCATCCATTCTGGTGGCGGCAGAATACAAGTAGTCTGTTGAACCGCATTCTTGGGGAGGGCGAGGCTCCTGCCAAGCCGTATGTGGCGTTTCGGCTCACCGGGAGGTTCGCCCTCCAGTATCAGTCCTCCCTCTTCCTCGCCCGCTTCTTGGCATCCAGCAACCTGCCGATTTGCTCTTTTGAGGTGGAAGGTTGTGGAGCGGCGGAGCGAGCGGATGTCGGCTCTGTGGGCATCACTGGCTCCTCAGAGGTAGAGGCAGATGGTGGCGGAGTTGTTCCGGTGGGTGCATACTTCTCGCGCAAACGCTCTTTGCGCTGAAGAAGCCGTGAAGTTGCGGAAGCGGAGGCGGTCACCCTGTGTCTCAGATGCAGGTGCGCTAGCGCACGTGCCCACGCCTGCTGCCATTCGGGAAGTGCCTCCGTCTGCCACACGATGCGCCTCAGCGCAACGTCTACCGGCAACAGGAACAGCACCACAAACAACAGGGGAACACTCGCTTCCGATGGCACCCGCACCGGAGCGCGCTGAGCGCCAAAGATGTCCTGAGGCGACGGCTGTTGCCTCCCGCCGGTGAGACGTGCAATCTGTTCCAGAAGCGCTCTGTTGCTCTTCAGGTCACGGTATTCAGGCGAGTAAGCAACGGTGTCTGTGCCGGTGCTCACTGCTGTCGTGCCGTTGGGGCGGCGATACTGCACGGCGACCACGTAGGTTCCGTAGCCCCGCGCGTCAAACGCGGCTTCGTAGCGGGTGGCTCCTGTCTGCGAGAGCACCAGCGGTATCACCTGACCGGTTGGGGAAATCAGTTTGGCGGTTAGCGAACGCGAGCCGGTATCTTCGTTCGCGGGCTGTCGCAGGAGGTCTACGCTCACGTACCCTTTACCGCCCGAAATATTCACCTGCGTGCGCACGTCTTCGGCGGGCAGACTGCGCAGGATAGTGCGCATAGTACGTGCCGCGAAGGCAGGAAAGTCCGCCCATTTCACCCACTGCGCACACCATTTGGCGCGTCCGTCCGAGGTAAACGCCATACTGCGCCCCACACCGTACTGCCACACCGCGAACACAGGGTCGTCTTTGTGCGAGAGCAAGCCGACCTGCGCCCCCGGCTTGGCGGTGGTGGTGTTGTAGCCCAGCAATGGGGGTGAACTCTCCCAGTTCAAGCCCGAAACGATTTCATCGCCGGTGTAGCGCACGTAGAATGGCTCCTCGACGTACTGCGCTTTGCTGGCAATCATCGCCTCTTTGGTGAAAATCTGGGGCAGGTTCGCCATGCGGTCGGTGAAGTAGTAGCGTCCGCCCCCAGCCTTCGCCAGCTGCTGCAGGAACGCTTCGTCCTTGCCGTGCCCGAAACACACGACGGTCACAGTGATACCCGCCCGGCGCAGCTTCGCTGCGAGCGGAATGGCGCCTTCCTGGTCGTCGCAGTCCGCGCCGTCCGCAAGCACAATCATGTGCTTCATCTTAGCGCGGCTGAGCTGCATGAGCTTTGCGCCCGCCTCCATACCGGGGCGCACATAGATACCGCCTCCGCCCGGCTGGAACGCCGCCAGCGAGCGCAGTATCTCCTCCTTCTTCTCGCCCACACGCCACATCGGCACAACCGCCCGGCAGTCGGAGCCGGCGGCGATAACGCCTACCTCATCCTGCGCCGTCAGAAAGCGTACCACCGTCGCCGCGGCGCGGTTTGCCAGCTCCATCTTGGTGGTTCCGCCTTCCGGCATCGCCATACTACCCGAATCGTCCACCACCAGCACAATGCCCACGCTGGGGAATGAGTGGTATTTGCGCACGTCCATCGACACGGGCAGGGTCTCCTCCACAGGCGTCTCAAAGTAGCCGCCTGCGCCAAAGCTGTCCTCGCCACCCACCATACCCAACCCCACACCCAGCTCGCGCGTGGCGGTTTGCAGGGCGCGCATGGCGGGGATGCCCAGCTCGTAGGCAGGCACATTGTGCAGAACCACCGCATCATACGCCTGCAGCTGCGCCGGCTGTGTTTTCATGCCCTGTGGATTGACCACCTCCACGCGAATGCGCTGTGACTGCGCAGCAGTGGACAACGGGGTTGGCTTTCCGCTACCGGTAACGTACAGCACACGGGGTGTGCCCTGTACACGCACATAGCCCGCGCCGCGATTGTTCTGGGGATAGGTATCTGTAGAAGCCAGCAGAGACACCTGGTAGCGGTATTGCCCTGCGGTGTCCTCGCGGTGTGTCAAACGCACCAGATTCTTGCCGGGCTTCAGCGCTACCGCCTGCGTCTTCACAGGCTGTCCGTCCCGCAGCAGGGTAAGCTCCGCCGATTGTGCGTGGGTGGACTGTATCCACAGGCGCAGGTCAAATGGCTCGCCCTCTTTGACCAGCATGGGAGTTTGCACTCGCTCCACCAGCGCCTCGGTGCGCACCTCTCGCGGGAAGGGAACCACATGCACCTTCACCCCGCGGCTGGCTGCCTGCAACGCCTGTGCCACCGCGTCGCCCGCATTGGCGTTACCGTCGGAGAAGAGCACAATCTGCTTGCCTGCGTTTTCGGGGAAGGCAGCGAGTGCCAGGCTGATGGCACGCCCGATGTCGGTCATTTCTGGCGAGCTGCTGGCAGGTATTCGGCTGAGGTCGGGGCGCGGGCTCAGCGGGGTGATAACCTGCGGGTCACTACCGAAGACGATGACGCCCGCCAGGTCGTCCTCGCGGATATGGCGCACCGCCTCGCGGATGAACTGCAGTGCGGTCTCGCGTTGCTGTGGTTCCACGCTCGCACTGCCATCTACCACGAAGAACACCGCTTGCGCGGTCGTGGTGCGCACCCAGCGCACCCCCGCCAGTGCGAACACAATCAGCGTCACTAGCAGTAAACGCAGCCACAGCGAAGCTTGCTTCTGCCAGCGGGGCAGAGCTGCCAGGCTGTGCCGGTGTACCCACCAGAAGGCAGGCAACATCGCCAGCAAGAGCAACATCCACGGGCGTGCGAACTCTACAGGCATATCGGCTCACCGCAGGGCGCGTTCACACTCCTGCCGTAACTCATCCAGTGCGCGCTGTCGTTCCGGAGCACGCATCAGTGACCACAACATGACCCTGTTTTCCCTGGCAGCGCGGTCGGCGTCCAGAATCCGCAAGGCGCGAGAGTACAGCTCACGTACCTCGCTCTCCGGTTTGCCCTGTTGCTTCGCGATTCGCGCCAGACCCGCGTAGGCGAACGCATAGTCCACCTCGGGCAGCTCGGGCACCGCGCGCACCTGATTGTATACGCTCGATTCTATCTCCAGCATTCGCCGGTACACCGCCTCCGCATCTCCCAGTTTACCCTGTTGCTCCAGCGTTTTGCCCAGCTCCGCCATCACACGCAGAGCGTATGGGTCCAGTTCCAGCGCATGGCGGTAGGCTTCGACGGCTCGGGCGCGGTCGCCCAGTATGTCCCGATACAGGTTGCCCAGATGATACCACGTTTTGGAGAGCGGCGTCAGCTCTGCCGAGCGGCGCAGTGCCTTTTCGGCTTCCTCTGCACGCGAGAGGTCGCCCGCACGCGCCATGCTCATAGAGAACATGCCCAAACTCAGGTAGTGGTCGCCGTTGAAAGGTTCCCAGTGCAGCGCACGCCGATAGCCTTCTTCATCGGGGACGCCGCGGGACAGATTCCAGTTCGCGCTATTGGCGTTGAGCGCGCCGCCCATGCGCAGGGTCAGCACAACCCAGGCGATAGCCAGCAGGGTGGTGTGGGCGAGGTAGAGACGGTTTACCCTCGCCCCCAGCCTCTCTCCTGAGGGGAGAGGGATGGGGGAGAGCATCAGTCCCACTATCGCCCAGAAGGTGAACAGACAGGCAAAGATATACCAGTCGGAGTCTATCAGGTTGCGCGCGAGCCCGGCGGCGATAGCTCCCGCCAGCCCTGCGCGGAGCACGCGAGCGTCCCATCTCTCCGCCATCCCGTTCGCCGTGCGCACCTCGGTGCGCACTACCGCCCACGCCAGCACGCCGAGCGTGCCCAACAGCAACACCAGAGCAGGCACCCCCGCCTCCGCCGCGAGCTGCAGGTAAGAGTTGTGCGCCAGACGAGTGAAGCCCACGTAGGCGTAGCGCGGGTAGGCTATCTCGTAGGTTCCCAGCCCTGTGCCCAGCAAGGGATGCGCCTTTGTCATGCGGAGCGTGCCTCGCCATGTCCATACGCGGAAGCCGCCTGAGTGTTCGCCTTCCTGTACCGCTTGAGTCGTCACGCGCGCGGCGAGTGAGCGGGCAGTAACGAACGCCGTACCCAGCACCAGCAGGCAGACGATTCCGAACAACAACGCACGCTGGCGATTCCATGACCTGTTGAACGCCATCCATCCCGCCAGCACCACCAGCGCGAGCACGGCGCTCGCCGTACCAAAGCGGGAACCCGTGAGCAGTATCGCCGCCATCTGCATCCATGCGCCGAAGCCCAACAGCCAGCGCAGTTCCCCCCCTCCTTTGGGAGAGGACAGGGTTTGCGTGGGGCAGAAAGCCAGAGCCAAACCCAGCGTGACGGGCATGGTGAGGCAGAGGTAGCCCGCCAGAAAGTTGGGATTGAAGAAGGTGCCGAACACACGCCAGTTGGGCACGATGCGCGCGTTCTCCGCGTACTCACGCATGGCGAAGGCGGCAGCAAGGGTACCCGCTAACGCCAGCGCAAGGGCAACCGTCAACGCCTGTTCTCCACGCCTTCGCGAGAAAAGCCATGCCGCGGCGATGGCTATCGCCCAGTGGCTCCATGCAACCACCGTGCCCCACCGATACACCGAAACCGCTACCGATACCAGCATCCACAGCAGGAACAGGCTCGCCAGCACGCGCGCGGGACGCGGGACCGCATCATCGCCAACGGGACGTTGTGTCCACTCCCAGATGGCGGCAGCAAGCGCGAGCAGAGTAATTACCCAGATAGCAACCGGCAGCAGCGTTCCGGTGGTAAACAGAGCGGTTACCACCCCGCGCAGAGATGGCTCCACCGGCTCGCTACCCACCTCCAGCCGACCGGCGGTTAACGGCGCCAGCACCACCGCCACACTGAGCAGCCATGTGGAGACACCGATTTCCCGGCGCGAGGGTGGTAGGGATTCGGCTGGCTTTTTGCTCGCTCGATTCTTCTTCATGTTTTTGGGGTTCACCGGCGAAGGGCGAGGCTCCTGCCGAGAGGTTGCCCCCACCTCCAATCCTCCTCAGCGCTATGGAAGAGGGAAAAGGCGCGCTGAAGTGCGCTACGACGAACAGGTCAGTTACGACGGAGCGTGACCTTCCACCCAGCCCTTTGGAGGGATGCGCTCCGTCGCATCCCAAACCACTACCTCCCCAACACCTTCAGCCGAAGCGCAATCAGATAGTTACGCACCACCAGCAGGTTTGCCCGCAGCCACAGCCCCAGAGGGATGAGCAACCTGCTCCAGACAGGCAGGCGGTGAGCATAGTGCTTCTGGAAAAACAGGCGGTGACTACGGTGGAACTGCCGAATCATCGCGTTTACCGCCTTGTCGCTACTGCGCCCGATGGCGTGTGTGACCAGCGCTTCGGGGTGATAAACCACCTTCCAGCCTGCCTCGTGCGCCCGCCAGCACAGGTCCACATCTTCGCAGTACATGAAGAACCGCTCGTCAAACCCGCCCAGCTGCTGCCACGCCTCGCGCCGTACCATCATCGCACAGCCGGATACCCAGTCCACCTCTATCGTGCGCGCGTGGTCAAAATCGGTCATCAGGTAGTCGCGCACGAAGCGGTTCTGCGGAAACAGCCTTCCCAGAAAGGTGTTGCGGAACAGCCCTGCCTCATAGACGGGGAAACGCCGACAGGAGTACTGCAACGACCCGTCGGGGTTCAGCACCTTCGGGGCGATAACGCCCACATTGGGATGCGCGTCCGCATAATCTACCAGCGCTTTGAGCGAGCCGGGGTGCGCCTGAGCATCCGAGTTGAGCAGCATCAGATACCTGCCCTGTGCGATGTATGCGGCACGGTTATGCGCCTTGCCGAAGCCCTCGTTCAGGCGGTTCTCAATCAGCTTTACCTCGGGAAACTCACGTTTGACCATCGCCACGCTGTCGTCCCACGAGGCGTTATCCACCACAATAATCTCCACCTGTACGCCCGGATGATGCGAAGGGTGCAGCGAGCGAAGGCACTCGCGCAGCTCATCGCGCGTGTTCCAGTTGACCACAATCACGCTTACATCAGGTTTTTCATTCACTCTGCCAGCCCTCGCGTCCCTTACCCAGCGTCCTCAGCCAGGCGTTCAGGATAATGCTTCCCGTAATCAACCAGTATATCGGCTTCGGCAGGCGTCGCCGATAGTGCTTCTGGTAGAACTTCTGCAGTGAGCGGTGCGATTCCCATATCATTTGTGGGCGTACCTGCCGCGTGCTTGCCCCACCGTGATGGATAATAACCACGCCGGGGTGAAACACAATCTTCAGCCCCTGCCTTTTCGCCCGGTAGCACCAGTCCACCTCGTTGAAAAAGATGGGGAACCGCTCATCCATGAGCCCTACCGCCCTCACCGCCCGTCGGGAGAGCATCAGGAAGGTTCCCATCGGCTGGTCTACCTCCGCAATCTGGTCGTAGGTGAACCACGTCATGCGATACGCACCGAACCGGCGCGAGCGGGGGAACAGCCTCGCCAATCCCAAATACTCCCACATCACCGCTTCGGGTTCCGGAAAGCCCCGCACCGACATCTGCACGCGCCCGTCGGGGTATATTAGCTTCGCGCCGAGCGCGGCAACGTCGGGATTCTCGCGCATGTACTGCACGGCGGTATCCAGCGCGCCCTCCGTCACCTCCGTATCGGGGTTGAGCAGTAGCAGGTAATCGCCCTGCGCCTTCTGCAGAAGCAAGTTATTGCCCGCTGCGTAGCCCAGATTGCGCTCGGAGGCCATCAGCTGCACTTCGGGGAACTCGGAGTGCACCATCTCCGCGCTGCCGTCCTGTGAGGCGTTATCCAGCACCCACACCTCCATTGGCTCGGAGAGGGGGTAGCGTTGCAATGACTGAAGGCACGCCCGCAGCAGCTCGCGCGTGTTCCAGTTAACGATGAGCACGGAGAGGGTCATAGCAGCTCCCTCAATTCCCTCACCAGCAGGTCGGGCGGATGATTGCGGAAGGGGTTGATGGGCACATCCAGACGCCAGATACCCACTGTGCAACAACCCGCCGCCCTGCCCGCTTCCACATCCATCCAGTAGTCGCCCACCACCACGCACCGCTCCGGGGCAATCTCCCACCTCTCCAGTGCTACCGTCACGTGCTGGGGATGAGGTTTCACCTTCTCGACATCATCCCTGCTCACCAGCAGGTCGTACGGTATTTGCAACTGCTCCAGCGTGTTGAGTGAAACCCGGCGGTCGTTGCGGGTGATGATGCCGATGCGCGCGTTTTGCTCCTTCAGCGCGTTCAGCAGGTCGTACACACCGGGTACAGGGCGGGGCGCAGCGCAGTACGCCATCTCCATTGCTTGCAGGCGGGCGAAGGCGCGCGTGCGCAGGTCTGTGCTCTCCTCCGCTCTGCCCGCAGAACGCAACACCTCAACTGCCTTCTCCACCGCGCCCAGCGCATCCAAATCCTGCAGGGGAAGGGTGTCTACACCGTACTCCGCAATCAACTGCAGGGTCGCTGCACGCAGTCTGGAGAAGTCGATGCCCGTCTCGACGAGCGTGCCGTCGAGGTCGAACAGCACCGCCTGTGCATGGTGGAAAATCGCGTGCATATCTGGATTATACCAGCCTTGTGCAAGCAGGAGAAGAGGCAAGGTATCGTGAATCGGTATCAGCCATTTCGCAACGAGGAGGAGACACCATGCCCAAACAGGTCATCACCACACACGACGCCCCGGCGGCGATTGGACCCTACTCGCAGGCGATTCGGGTGGGCAATCTGGTCTTTACATCGGGTCAGATACCGTTGCATCCGCAGACGGGCGAAATCGTCGGTGATACCGCTGCCGAACAGGCGCGACAGGTGCTGCAAAACCTGCAGGCGGTGCTGCAGGCGGCGGGCGTGTCGTTACAGAACGTGGTCAAAACCACCATCTTCCTCACCGACCTCGGGCAGTTCGCGGCGGTGAACGCGGTCTACGCCGAATTCTTCCCACACGACCCGCCCGCACGCTCTACAGTGCAGGTAGCCGCCCTGCCGCGCGGTGTGCAGGTGGAGATAGAGGCAATCGCGGTAGTCGAGTAGGCTACCCGCGCGCCGCCTCGTGCAGTAGTTCCACCAGTGTGGGATGAGCGGGATACAGGGACGCCAGCGTCTCTGCCGTTCCTCCCAGCGACATCGCTACCGCCAGCGGAGCCAGTATATCCGCCGCGTGTGGGCCTGCCGCCGAGCCGCCCAGCAGCTTGCCGGTGCTCTCCTCCACCACCAGTTTCACCAAGCCCTCGGTCTCACCCAGCAGTTGCGCCTTCAGGTTGTCGGCGTACCCGGCGCGAAGCACCTTTACGCTTATTCCCTGCTGGCGTGCCTGCGCCTCGGTGATGCCTACCTGCGCCACCTGCGGTTGGGTGTACACCGCCTCCACCACCAGCTCGGCGCGGAAGGGCGGTGTGGGCAATCCCAGCGCATGTCGTACCGCCACCTGCGCCTGTGCCCAGCCGCGATTGAGGGTGAAAGGCGGTCCCGCCGCGTCTCCCACCGCGTAGATGTGCGGAACGGATGACTGCAGGTACTCGTTGAGGGACAAACCCTGCGGTGAGGGCTGCACACCCGTCGCCTCCAGGTTCAACCGCGTCAGGTCCGCCCGCCTGCCGATGGCGATAAAGGCATGACTGCCCTCCAGCGTTCTGCCATCCGCCAGTCGCACCTGCACGCCGCTGTCGGTTGCGGTAACGCTTTCCACCGGCGAGGAGAGCAGCACTTCGATACCCATCTGCCGGAAAGCGTGCTCCAGCAACTGCGATACCTCTCCATCCGCGCGGGGTAGCAGGCGCGGCATATCGGTAACCACAGTCACTCGCGAACCCAGCACGCGGAACAGGTAAGCAAACTCGCTGCCCGTGACGCCTCCACCCACCATCACCAGATGTTCGGGGAGCGATTGCAGGCTGCTGGCGAAGCGCGGCGCGAGGATACGCTTGCCGTCGGGCTTCATACCGGGCGGAAAGATGGGCACGGAGCCGGTAGCAATCAGCGCGAGGTCAAAAGAGAGCTGTTGCTCTCCACCCTCTTCTGTCTGCACTTTCACCGTATGCGCATCGACGAAAGACGCCACACCATGCACTACCTTTACTCCCGCCCTCTGCAGTGCGCCCTTTTGCACCTCACCCCACTGGCGGGTGCGCTGACGGATGCGCTCCATCAGGTCAGCAACATGCACTTCGGGCGTGGCAAGCTTTACCCCACGATGCAGTGCATAGCGGGCGTCCAGAACGGTATCCGCCGCCGTCAACAGCACCTTGCTGGGCACAAGGCTATCCCACGTGGTGCGTCCACCGATTTCGCCCTCGCCGATAAGGGTAACATCCGCCCCCAGCCTTGCCGCCTCCACCGCGGCGTGCACCCCTACCGAGCCACTACCAATGACCACAAATCGTCTGGACATACCTCTTTACCTCCAGCGCTTTCAAGGATATGGACTCGGTGAAGAGGGGGAGGGATTCGTATTGACTCCCCTTCCCCTAGCCATGTAAAATATCTCCAAACACCTGTGGAGGCGTGCTATGATAGAGGACCTGTCCGTGTATCACCACCCGATTGGGAGCCTGTTTCGCCTGCCGGGTACGCGGGAGGAGTGGCAGCAGTACCGCCTGAGCGATGAACAGATTGCCTTCTTTCACGAGAACGGCTACCTGCCCGGCATCCGTATCCTTACCGATGAGCAGGTGGAGCAGCTGCGCGAGGAGCTGGACACCCTGATGGACCCCTCTCACCCCGGGCATCATCTGTTCTATGAGTACCACTCCAACGAGAGCAAGGACCCGAACACCATCCTGTTCCACGCGCTGGGCGCATGGCGCATCACACCGGGCTTTCATGACATCCTGTGGCATCCGGCGTTCACCGTGCCGGCGGCGCAACTGCTGGGCGGAGCGGTGCGATTCTGGCACGACCAGCTGTTTTGCAAACCGCCGAAACAGGGCGGCGTGGTGGCGTGGCATCAGGATTACTCGTACTGGACGCGCACGCAGCCGCAGGCGCACCTTACCTGCTGGATTGGGCTGGATGATGCTACACAGGAGAACGGTGCGCTGATGTATATCCCCGGCTCGCACCGCTGGAACCTGTTGCCTATCACCGGACTGGCAGGCGACATGGAGGCGATTATGAGCGTGCTGACCGACGAGCAAAGAGCACAGTTCCATCCCGTTACGGTGGAGCTGAAGAAGGGGGAATGCTCCTTTCACCACGCGCTGGTGGTGCATGGTTCAGGAGTGAACCGCTCGGAGCGACCGCGCCGCGCCACAGTGATTAACGTCTTCCGCGACGGAGTGAGGTCCGCCTCTAACGAGCCGCTGCTGGAGGGGGTTCCGGTCATCCCCGCAGGCGAAAAGATGGGTGGACAATTTTTCCCGTTGCTTCTCGACCCACGAGAGGCGGGTATTGCGTAGCTGCTGGGAGGAAGCCATCTGCACCAATATGGCTCGGCGGGGCAGGTTGCTACCCTTGATTTTTTTCCGCAAAACAAGTACTATTAGTAACGGCAGATTTATTGAATCATCATACTGTAGTAGTGTTGTGAGGTGGTGGAGTGAGTACGCTCATCGTTATCGGAGTATTTACGTTCGTTGCTATCCTGATAGTGGGTGTCACGCTGGCACTCTCTCATGCGGTTGCTCCCCGAATGCCTACGCCGGTGAAGGGTGAGACCTATGAATGCGGTGCCGAGGTGTTCTCGGACGCCTGGCGCCAGCAAAACCTGCACATATACATTTTCGCCCTGCTGTTCGTGGTGTTCGATGTGGAGCTGGCGTTGCTGGCGCCGGTGGCTCTGGTGGCAAAGAGCCTGAACGCGCCATGGCTGGTGTTTACTGAGGTCGCCCTGTTTATCGCTATTCTGGGTGCGGGGTTGCTGTACGCCTGGCGAAGGGGGGCGCTGACATGGGAGTAAAAGAGCGACTGGAAAAAGGGCTGATTAAGGTTCCGGGCGGAACCATCCTCGTTGCCAAACTGGCAGACCTGATGGCGTGGGCGCGAAAATCGTCCATGTGGTCACTGACCTTCGGGCTGTCTTGCTGTGCAATTGAGATGATGGCGACCGCCGCCTCACGCTACGATTTAGACCGCTTCGGCATGTTCTTCCGCGCCACACCACGCCAGGCAGACGTGATGATCGTAGCAGGCTGGGTGTCGGTGAAGATGGCGCCCTTCATCAAACGCCTCTACGAGCAGATGCCTGAGCCCAAATACGTGATTGCCATGGGCGGCTGCGCCAGCGCAGGAGGACCCTACCGCGACTCCATCACCATCGTGAAGGGTGTGGACCAGTTCGTGCCGGTGGATGTGTATGTATACGGTTGCCCGCCTCGCCCCGAAAACCTGATTCTGGGCATCCTGAAACTGCAAGAGCGAATCCGCCGCGAGCATCTGGCGGAAAAGAACGGCTTGCCCAAACCGGTGCGCGAGCCGATTATTATCCCCGACACGGGAGCAACCGGATGAATCAGGCGATAGAGAACCTGTTGCAACGCTTTGGCGAGGCGGTTATCGAATGGACACAGGTTAGCCCCAACGAGGTGCGCCTGACGGTCTCAGCATCACACTGGCGAGACATCGCGCAGTACCTGCACGACGACCCCCTGTGGCAAATGGACTACCCTGCTGACCTCACCGTGTGGGATACCGGCAACGAGTTTGGCGTCTATTTGCGCCTGTGGTCCTCGGTGTACAACCACAACGTGGTAGTGTTGACCTCTATCTCGCGTGAGGAGGCGCGCATCGCCTCGCTGGCGACGCTCTACCCGGGCGTGGACTGGCACGAGCGCGAAATGTACGACATGTACGGGGTAATTTTCGAAGGTCACCCCAACCTGAAGCGCATCCTGTTGCCTGACGATTGGGAGGGCTTCCCCTTCCGCAAGGACTATGTGGCGGAGCCCAGTGGAAATCCTTTGCATGGGCCGCAACCGGTGAACTGAGATGAGTGTACCTGTTTCGTCACAAACGCCATCGTCGCTGAACACAGTAGAAATCCTCTCTCAGGGGATGGTGATTAATGTCGGGCCGCAGCACCCCTCCACGCATGGAGTGTTGCGACTGATATTGACACTGGACGGCGAGCAGATTGTGGCGTGCGAGCCTGTCATCGGTTACCTGCATCGCGGGCTGGAGAAGATGATGGAGCGTCGCCCCTATCGCCACAACATCCCCTTCACCGACCGACTGGACTACCTCGCCGCGCTGTCCAATAACTTGGGCATCTGCCAGTGCATCGAACGGCTGGGAGGGGTAGAGGTTCCCGAACGCGCCCAGTATATCCGCGTGCTGCTCATGGAACTCCAGCGTATCGCCAGCCATCTGGTGTTTCTGGGCACGTTCGGCACCGACCTGGGCGCTACGACCATGTTCCTCTACGCCTTCCGCGAGCGCGAGATGGTGCTGGACCTGCTGGAGGAGTGTACCGGCGCGAGGTTGACCTACAACTGGGTGCGGGTGGGCGGCGTGCCGGATGACCTGCCGGAGGGCTTTGGGCAAAAGGTGCTGGACTTCGCCAAACTCTTTCGCCAGCGCATCGAGGAGTACGACATGCTGCTAACGCGCAACCGCATCTTCCGTTCGCGCACGCAGGGCGTCGGCGTCTTACCGAAGGAGACCGCGCTGGCGTACGGGTGCAGCGGTCCCGTCGCGCGAGCGTCCGGCATACCTTACGACATCCGCAAGGTCGCCCCGTACGAGGTGTACGATCGGGTGGAGTTCGACGTGCCGGTGTTTGAGGACGGCGACGTATGGGCACGTTATCTGGTGCGCATGGAGGAGCTGCGCCAGAGCCTGCGCATCATCGAGCAGGTGCTGCGTGATATGCCGGACGGTCCGGTGCAGACCAAACTGCCCAAGATATTCAAACCGCCGGCTGGCATCGCATACTCGCGCGTAGAAAGTCCGCGCGGTGAACTGAGCTTTATGATGGTCAGCGACGGTAGTCCCAATCCGGTGCGTGTGCACATTCGCGCGCCGTCGTTCGTCAACCTGAGTGTGCTACCGCGCCTGCTGGAAGGGGCGAAGGTGGCGGACCTCGTAGCCATACTGGGCAGCATCGACGTGGTTTTAGGGGAGATAGACCGGTGATTGAGGCGATCACACAGTTTTTCAAGCAATATCCGCTGTTGTGGACGTTTGTCAAGGCGGTGGTACTGGCGAGCTTCACGCTGGTTATCCCGCTGGCGGTTATCTATGTGGAGCGGAAGATAGCAGGCTTCATCCAGAGCCGCCTGGGACCCCTGCATGTGGGACCGCAGGGTGCGTTTCAAACAGCGGCGGATGCGCTGAAGCTGCTCTTGAAAGAGGACATCGTGCCTGAGGGGGCGGACAAACGCTTCTTCTACCTCGCCCCGTACATTGCGTTCATCTCCACCGTGCTGTGCTTCATGGTGCTTCCGTTTGCGCCCGGCTGGGTGGCGCTGGAGATGAACGTGGCGGTGTTGTTCATTATCGGGGTGTCGTTGTTCAACGTGGTGAGCATCCTGATGGCGGGCTGGTCATCCAATAACAAGTACTCCCTGCTGGGCGGCTTGCGGGCGGTGGCGCAGCTGCTCTCCTACGAAATCCCGATGGTGCTTTCGGTGCTGGCGGTGGTGTTTTACACCGGCTCGCTCAGCCTCACCGGCATCATCGAGTATCAGGTGAAGCATGGGTGGAACATCTGGCATCCACCGATTATGATTGCCGCCCTCATCTACTTCATCTGTGCGCTGGCGGAAATCAACCGCACCCCGTTCGACCTGCCGGAGGCGGAGTCGGAGCTGGTCAGCGGGTTCAACACCGAGTACTCGGGGATGCGCTTCGCCTTCTTCTTTGCGTCGGAGTTCGCCAACAACTTCTTCATTACCGCGTTTGCCGCCGCGCTCTTCTTCGGCGGATGGGACGGTCCCGTTCTACCGCCGATTGTGTGGACGTTCCTGAAGGTGTTCGTGATGATTTTCGTCTTCATGTGGGTGCGGTGGACGCCCCCGCGCTTGCGGATAGACCAGATTCTACGCTTTGCCTGGCAACTTCTGGTGCCGATCAGCCTGGCGAACCTGCTGTTCGCCATCGCTCTGGGGGTGAGATAACATGAGCCGTCAACGGACGATGAGAGATACAGAATACAATCCGCTGGTTTACTTCATCGATGGGCTGGTCACGCTGTTTAACGGGATGGTGGTGACCTGGCGCAACTTGTGGCGTCCGAAAGTCACTGTGCGTTACCCCTATCAGCGTCGTCCGGTGCCGCCGCGCTATCGTGGGTTGTTCTATCTGAAGTGGAACGAGGAGAAGCAACGGCTCAACTGCGTTGGCTGCACACTGTGCGCGCAAGCCTGCCCCACCGACGTGATTTCGATGGTGAAGCTGGGCAAGGGAACACACGCGGGGGTCAGCGAGTTCACAATGGACCTCGGGCGATGCATGTTCTGCAATCTGTGTGTGGAGGCGTGTCCCTTCGACGCCATCTATATGGGACCCAACTATGAGCTCGCCAGCGAGCGGCGCGATGCCTCGCTCTTCCGTATTGCGGATTTGGCACAGGGTGGCGAGGAAGCGGTGCGCAAGAATATCGAAACGATAGAGCGGCTGCTGGCGGAAGAAGAGAAGGCGAAACCGGCTCATGCGGTACACGCAGCAGGGGGAGAATCGGAATGAGCGTGCTGGAACTCGCGTTGCTTATCTTTCTTACCGCAGTGACGGTATTCTCTGCGCTGATGGTGGTGGCGGTGCGCAACCTGATTCATGCGGGCTTCTGGCTGCTGCCCTTCTTTCTGGGTATCGGTGGTTTTTACCTCATCCTCTCCGTAGAGTTCCTGTTCGCCTTGCAGCTGTTACTGTACGCCGGGGCGGTGATGGTGGTGGTGCTGTTTGCGCTTATGCTCACGCGCGACGTAATGAACCCGCAGATTCGCCAGACGAACCGCCTGTACGTGGCAGCGATAGCCGCCAGCGCAAGCATGATGACCCTGCTGGTAGTGCTCATCTACCGGCATCTGGGCGCGCTGTCCGTTCCGCCCGGTCTGGTGGATTCGGATGCTATTACCCGCAGGCTGGGCACGATGCTGCTGAACGAGTACGTGCTGCCTTTCGAACTGACCTCTGCACTGTTGCTCAGCGCGATGCTGGGAGCGATTTTCCTCGCGCGCAACCCCAGAATCGAGATGGAAGAGGAGAGCGGGGAATGAACCTGAACCATCTACCCCTTCACTTCTTTGTGCTGCTCAGCACGGTGTTGTTCGCCATCGGGCTGTACGGCTTGATTTCCCGTCGCAACGCTATTGCGGTGCTGATGTCCATTGAGATTGTAATGAACGCAGCGAACCTGAACTTCGTCGCCTTCTGGCGTTACCTGCACCCGCAGTCGCTGGAGGGTGTGGTGTTCGTGCTGGTGACCATCACAGTAGCGGCGGCAGAAGTAGCGGTAGGCATGGCGGTGGTGCTTTCTATCTACCGGACGTTACACACGGTCAACGTAGACGAAGTGGCGCAGATGCGAGGATAGTGTCGGCAATGCTATCCCCTTCCGAACTGGCGCGAGAGGTGGTTCGAAGGCTGGATGCCCTGCACGGTCGCCCTGTATGGCAACAGCGTATGCCTCCACTGGAGGAGCTCATCGCCTGCATTCTGTCGCAACACACCTCGGACAACAACTCGTGGCGTGCCTACCAGCGGTTGCGCGAGCGTTTCCCCACCTGGGAAGCGGTGATGAAGGCTCCTGTCGAGGAGGTGGAGGAGGCTATCCGTCCGGGCGGACTGGCGAGCAGTAAGGCACCGCGTATTCAGGCGGTACTGCGTGCGGTCGCGGAGCATAACGAGGGCAGGCTGAACCTGGACTTCCTGCAGAACATGGACACCGAATCCGCTCGGCGCTATCTGCTCAGCCTGCCGGGCGTCGGTCCGAAAACGGCGGCAATTGTGCTGTGCTTCTCGCTGGGCAGACCGGTAATACCGGTGGATACGCACGTGTTTCGCGTCTCCTGGCGTCTGGGCTTCTTCGACCGCAAGGTAGGCGAGGCAAAAGCGCACGACCTGCTACAGCAAATCGTTCCCGAAGAGGACATCTACCCCTTTCACGTGCACCTCATCCGGCACGGCAGGCAGGTGTGTAAAGCACAACGCCCCCGTTGTGAGCAGTGCCCGCTGGCGGACATCTGCGCCTACAGACAGGAGATTACAACCACCCCTCCTCCAGCAATCTCCTCTCATCCCTCGCAATGAGGCAGTCCTCGCACCGCTTGGGAGGTACAAAACCCATCTCGCGGAAATATTTCTGCTGCGGCACCGAGAACTCGAACTCCCTGCCACACTCGATGCAGGTAAGCATGATAGGCTCCAGCGGTTCCGGAGAACGCTGCTGGGTGATTCCCATACGCTCACGCCAGGCGTCGAACAGGCTGGGCTGGTGACGGCTCCAGAGCACCTGATAAGGCGAGGAGAGGAAAACTTCGGGACAGAAGGTGTATCCGCGCAGTACCTGCACGAAGGAAATATCACCACAGCCGGGCACCAGACAATCCCGGCTGTGCACCGGGCATTCCTTGCGATAGCAGATGTGCCCCAGATGCTTCTGCTGACTACTAAACACCAGCACCTCCCATGCATGGGTCACGGACGACATTTTTCGGGCGTACTTCGCCAGAGTGGAGACATCGTCCGTATCGTTCAAGAACACGGCGAGGTCGATGTCAGCGGGGTAAGGGTCATCCGAAGCCAGCGAGCCAAACAACACTACCTCGTCAACGAATGGGAGATCTCGCACCCTGTCTGCGAACTCCTTCGCCGCCCCGTACATCGCTTCACGTTTCTGTCGGTAGATTGCCTCGTTCATTGCCCCGCACCTGTTAATAAACCCGTGTTTTACATTGTACCCCCATCAGGTGAAACATGTTTGCCCAAAGATACCTCTCCGTGTTAGAATAAAAGCGCAACAAGGTTTCGCAAGGAGAAGATATGCTAACCAACGAGGAGAAGCGGGTAGCGGTCTACCAGATGGATGCCGAGCCAACTCGCCCGGAGACGGTAACGCCGGAGACCCCTCTGGAAAAGCTCAACCTGAACTGGCGGGAGCGCGACCTGCCAGAACGAATCCGCACCAAACATGTGCACCGTTTGCACCCCTATTTGGGTAAGTTCATCCCTCAGCTGGTAGAGGTGTTTCTACGAAAGTTCTTCCGGGCAGGGCAAACGGTGATGGACCCCTTCTGTGGCTCGGGCACCACTCTGGTACAGGCAAACGAGATGGGCGTTCACGCCGTCGGCTACGATGTTTCTGCGTTTAACGTGCTGCTATGCCGGGCGAAGACGGCGCGATACGACCTCGATAAGATGCAAAAAGAGGTGATGGACGTACTGGAAAAGGTGCATCGTCGTATGGCATCACGGGATGCGGGACAACTCTCCCTGCTGATGGAGACGCAGGATGTCGTCTACGATGCAGAAGGGATGTCCAGTAGCGAATATCTGCGCAAGTGGTATGCACCACAAGCTTTGCACGAGTTGCTAACCTATCGTGATATTGTAGAGCGAGGAGACTATGAGTACAAGGACCTGTTGCGCATCATTCTTTCCCGCTCCGCGCGCTCGGCAAGACTAACCACCCATTACGATTTAGACTTCCCCAAGCAACCGATTACGGAGCCTTACTGGTGTCACAAGCACGGTCGTATCTGCGAGCCGACCACCGAGGCGTTCAAGTTTTTGAAGCGCTACAGCATCGACACCATTCATCGGGTAAAGCAGTATGCACTGGTACGAACCGATGCCGAGGTGACCGTGTATCACGCGGACAGTCGTAAGGCGGACTTTCCGCCAGTAGATGGTGTGATTACCAGCCCTCCCTACGTCGGATTGATCGACTACCATGAGCAACACGCCTACGCCTATCACCTGTTAGGCTTGCATGACCTGCGCGATTGCGAGATCGGCGCGGCATCGAACGGCGCGTCGGAGAAGGCAAAGCAACAGTACATGGTGGACATTGCCACCGTCTTCCGGCGAATCGCAGCGGTCATGCCCTCTGGCGCGCCGGTGGTGGTGGTGGCGAATGACAAGCACAACCTGTATGGGCGAATTGCCGAAATGGTCGGGGTGCGGGTAGAGGCAGTGCTGCACCGGCACGTCAACCGCCGTACAGGACGAAGATCGAGTGAGTTTTTCGAATCCATTTTCATTTGGCGCACGCCGTAACACAATGGCTATTCTCAGTGACGTAACTCGCTCACGGATACAGGGATACCTGGAAGCGTTTGTGGCGAACACAGTCGCAGAGGTAAAGGAGAGGCTTCTGCCTGCTTCGATGTCCGTGCGTCAGTACCTGGAGCAGAGATCGTCTGACGGCAGGCTCAAGCCGTTTCACCAGGCGATTATCCCTGCGGAGCTGATGCGCCTGAGCGCGTTTGAAAGGAGTTTCAGCACCCGTTTGGGTTCCACCTTTGAGGAATGCGCCCGTCTCATCGCCTTGCAGTTTCATCGAGATGCTCAGCGCAGCTATCGGCTGAGCGGCAAGGTCAGCCGATCGGCGCTGCAGGAGATAGAGCGACAGGTAAGCCTCTTCGAGCACGCCTCCTCTTCACGCCTGTCGATGCAAGAGATGGTAGAAGCTGTACTCGGTGCGCGGCGTATCGATGACCTCATCCCTCTGCGTCTTATCGCCGACCTGTGGGTACAGCGTCACGACGGAACGCAGCTGTTCTTCGAAATCAAATCGCCCGTACCCAATAAGGGGCAGTGTCTGGAGGTTACCCAGAGACTGTTAAGGGTACACCTTGTCACAGGGGAAAAGCGTCCGCAGGTAGCAGGTTACTTCGCAATGGCGTACAACCCCTATGGAGCAAGCCGAGCCGACTATCGCTGGACGTACGCGAGAAACTACATGCCTTTCGAGGACGCTGTGTTAATAGGCAAAGAGTTCTGGTCGCTGGTTGGTGTAGAAGGCGTTTATGAAGAGCTGCTGGAAATCTATCAACAAGTTGGGCAGGCGCGAGCGAAGTATATTCTGGATACGCTGGCTTTTGGATTCTGAACCTTTCTCACCGCAGGTTGCTTCCCTGCCCCTCGATATGCTACAATCCTTGACGGCAAATCCCCGATGGACGAAGGTTCGCTATGCCTCAGGACAAGATTATCGTTCGCGGCGCGCGTCAGCATAACCTGAAAAACATTACCGTCGAAATCCCGCGCGATAAGCTGGTGGTCATCACCGGCATCTCGGGGTCGGGCAAGTCCAGTCTGGCGTTCGACACCATCTACGCCGAGGGTCAGCGACGGTATGTCGAGTCGCTTTCCGCCTACGCCAGGCAGTTCCTCGGTCAGATGGACAAGCCAGACGTGGACGACATCATCGGCCTCTCGCCGGCGGTTTCGATTGACCAGAAGTCCACCAGCAGAAACCCGCGCTCGACGGTAGCCACCGTCACCGAGATTTACGACCACCTGCGCCTGCTCTATGCCCGAATCGGCATCCCGCACTGCCCTCAGTGCGGGCGCGAAATCACCCAGCAGACGGTGGAACAGGTGGTGGACACCATCCTCGCCCTGCCGGAGGGCACGCGCCTGCAGATTCTCGCCCCCATCGTGCGCGGACGCAAAGGCGAATACCGCAAGGAGATGGAGGATGCCCGCAAGGCAGGCTACAACCGCCTGCGCGTGGACGGCGAACCGGTAGACCTCAGTGAACAGCCCATCCCGACGCTTGACCGATATAAGATTCACCATATCGAGGTGGTGGTAGACCGTATCGTAGTGCGTGCGGGTATCGAGAAGCGGCTCGCCGACTCGGTAGAGACCGCCATGCGCATGGGACAGGGCGTGGTCATCGCGCAGATTGTGGACGGCGAGGAGCTGGTCTTTTCGGAGAACTTCGCCTGCGCGGAGTGCGGCATCAGCCTGCCGGAGATCGAGCCGCGCAGTTTCTCGTTCAACAGTCCATATGGGGCTTGTCCTGAATGTCACGGTTTGGGCTTCAAAACCGAGTTTGACCCCGCGCTCATCGTGCCTGACCCCAGCAAGAGCATCGCCGAGGGCGCGATAGAACCCTTCGCCGGTAAGGACGGCTTGATGCCCTACTACGAGGGGCTACTGCGCGGGGTAGCACAGAAACTGGGCTTCACCATCCACACACCCCTCAACCGACTGAACGAAAAGCAATGGCACGACCTCTTCTACGGCGTGGAAGGCAACGTCACCGTCACCTTCCGCAACCGCTGGGGACGCACCCGCTACTTCGACAGCGAGTTCGAAGGCATTATCGCCATGCTGCAGCGCCGTTACAACGAAACAGAGTCCGAAAACGTACGCGAGTGGCTACAGCGGTACATGTCCGACAAACCCTGCCCCAAGTGCAAGGGGTTGCGTCTGAAGGACGAGAGTCTGGCTGTAACGGTAGGCGGATTAAACATCGCGCAGCTGACCGCGCTATCGGTGGAGGAGGCACAGAGGTTCTTCGACGAACTGCCTTTGCATCTCAGTGAGCGCCAACGGCACATCGCTCACCAGTTGCTGCGCGAAATCCAGACGCGACTGGGCTTCTTGCTGGACGTAGGGCTGGGCTACCTTACTCTGGACCGTCCTGCAGCGACGCTGGCAGGCGGCGAAGCGCAGCGCATCCGCCTCGCCACGCAAATCGGCAGTGGGCTGATGGGCGTGCTGTACATTCTGGACGAGCCCAGCATCGGCTTGCATCAGCGCGATAACCAGAAGCTGATTCATACCCTGTTGCACCTGCGCGACCTGGGCAATACGATTATCGTGGTGGAGCACGACGAGGAGACCATCCGTACCGCCGACCACATCATCGACATCGGTCCGGGTGCAGGAGAGCACGGCGGATATATTGTGGCGCAGGGCACGGTGGAGGATATTATCGCCTGCGAGCAGTCCATTACGGGGCAGTACCTCAGCGGTAAGCGACGGATTCCGGTGCCGCTCATCCGCAGGCAACCGGGCGACCGCTGGTTGACCATTCGCGGCGCGCGCCAGCATAACTTGAAGAACATCACCGTGCGCATCCCGCTGGGGCTGTTCGTGTGCGTGACGGGCGTTTCCGGCTCCGGCAAGTCCACGCTGATTCAGGAAACCCTCTATCCGCGCCTGATGTATCACGTGTACGGCTCACACCCGCTGTGGGGCGAACACGACGGCGTGGACGGCATCGAATACATCGATAAAGTGGTAGACATCGACCAGTCGCCTATCGGGCGCACACCGCGATCGAACCCCGCTACTTACACGGGCGTGTTCGACATGATTCGGGAACTGTTCGCCAGCACGCAGGACGCACGGGTGCGCGGTTACAAGCCGGGGCGGTTCAGCTTCAACGTGAAAGGCGGACGTTGTGAGGCGTGCAGAGGCGACGGTATCATCAAGATAGAGATGCACTTCCTGCCCGACGTGTACGTGCCCTGCGAGGTGTGTAAAGGCAAGCGTTACAACCGCGAAACGCTCGAAGTGAAGTATAAAGGCAAGTCCATCGCCGATGTGCTGGATATGACGGTGGAAGAGGCGCTGGACTTCTTCAAAGCCATTCCACCCATTGCCCGCAAACTGCAGACCCTGCACGACGTGGGGCTGGACTACATGAAGCTGGGGCAACCCGCTACTACCCTGTCGGGCGGTGAGGCGCAACGGGTGAAACTGGCTACCGAGCTGTCCAAGCGAGGCACGGGCAGGACGCTGTACATTCTGGACGAGCCTACCACCGGTTTGCACTTCGCAGACATCGAGAAACTGCTCAACGTACTACACCGCCTGGTGGACAACGGCAACACGGTTATCGTGATTGAGCATAATCTGGACGTGATTAAGACCGCCGACTGGATTATCGACCTCGGTCCTGAAGGGGGCGCAGAGGGCGGCTACGTGGTGGCAGAAGGCACACCCGAGGATGTTGCGCAGGTAGAAGCGAGCTATACAGGACAGTTCCTGCGCAAAATGCTGGACGTGGATGGAAGGGCAAAAGGTTTAAACCACCATAATCCCACTTCCTGCTACCGGTGAGCATACGAACATCTCCGGCTCCAGGTTGCGCGGGGCGTAGTAGTGATCGGTCAGGGCGCGCTGCACCGCGTCGCAGGCGTCCTCGCGCACCAGCACCAGGATACAGCCACCCAACCCTGCCCCCAGTATCTGCGCCCCCAGCACACCCGGCACGCGCAACGCCACATCCACCATCCAGTCGATTTCCGGTGTGCTACAGGCGTATGCGCCCGGCTGCCATACAAGGTCGGCGTCCGGGAGATTGTGCTCCGCTTGTTGGGCAAGATGTTGTAAGACGGTGTCAGAATAGTCCACCGCAAAGGGCTGGAAATCATCGCCGTCGGTGTTCCAGCGGGCAACACGGTCGCCGTCATGCGAACGGTTCATCCACTGCCCGAAAGTATCGATGTGACCCTCGTGCAACAGCGCTGCGGTTCGGCGGCTGCGCTCACACTCTGCCAGCCCGAAAACCACCACCGGACGTATGGGATAGCGGTTCAGCTTCTCGTCGTGCGTGCTGAGGTAGGACATTATCCGTTCGGCAGGCAGCCGTTCCAGCAGGTGCTGGCGTTCCACAACCTCGGGCAGATGCGCAAGCAGGCGGTACAGCTCGGCGAGCGAGATGCCCAGTCGCCCGGTATTCACATCACGCAGGTGCTCGATGTACGGGGAGAGGTGCGGAAAGGTGTGTTTGAGCCATTCCCTGCCCAGATGATAACACGCTACCCGGTGGTTGAACTGGTCGCGCGCGCCGGCGGTCTTCTTCGCCTGCTGGTGCGAGTGGCACACCAGAAACCGATACCCCTGCGGGAAAGGCACAGTGCCCACCACGCGGAAGGGGAAGAAGCTCATGGCGACTACCGCGTCTCGCCGCGCGAACTTCATCGCCGCGTGGTCGCCTGCCCCGCCGCGCGTGCCCACATACCACTCTGCCTCACCGCACAGGTCCACGAACTGCTCAGGAGGCAATTCAAAGCGGTTCAGATGCAGTAATGCCTCCATCGTCGCGACTACCACCGCTGAAGAGGAGCTCAGTCCCGCACCGATGGGCACGTTGCCGTCGGCGGTCAGATTAAAACCCGGCAGCACGTAGTCGGCGAAATGCGCTTGCAGGCGAGCGCAGGCGGCTTTCACGTATTGCGACCACTCACCGCGCGCGGCAGCAGCCGCCTCCAGTATCGGCGCGCTGTTCACGAACTCCACCCACGCGCCCGGCTGATAGCCCGACAGCAAATCGTCCAGTGTAAACTCACAAGGCGGGAACGCCTGTGACCGAAGGTTCTGCAGCTGCACACGTCGGTCATCGCGCAACCCGACCACCGCGTGCACGTCACGGTCGACGGCAATCATGTTGACGTGTCCGCCCTGGTGGTCGATGTGCCTGCCCATGATATTCACCCTGCCGGGTGCGCGTGCGATAACCACCTGCTGGTCGCCGAATCGCTGCAGATGCAGGGTGAGCAGTGACAGCAGACGTTCCCGCTTGCGTTCCACAATCGCTTCATCGCCGCCGTAGGTGTTGCGCAGATGGTTCAGGAAGGCATCATCGCGTGCCTCGATAGCACGCAGCCATTGACTGACCGTGCGCATACCCTGCGGCAGTTGCTGTACCTGCACCCGCCGACGGGAGAGGAGGTATTCCTCAATTGCCTGCAGTTCCTCCGGGGTGTTGAACGCCATCGCCTCTTCGGGGTAAGCGACAGGCACGGTGTGAATAACCGCCCCGCGCTGCGATAGCAGTGCGACGATGTCGGTGAGGTATTCCTCCCCCTGCGCGTTGTCTGCGCTCAGTTTTGCCAGCGCGTCGTACAGGACGGGCGCACGGAACAGGTAGACCGAGAGATTCGCCTCCTGCGCCTGCTCCACTTGCGAGAGGGGCAATACGCTGTTGCCCACACGGACGCCGTCAAGAGGAGGAGTGCTTTCGGCAGACACCGGCTCACCGCGTTCTATCGCTTGCCACAGGTCGCCCAGCGCACGCGCCGCCTTTTTCTCCTGCGGAAAGGTTCTGACGACAAGGCGTCTGGCTTCTTCGGCGGGCAAGGGGGCAGAATGCGCCATCTGTCGCAGGGCGTGCAGAACCTGTGCCCGCGCCAGGTCAAACACCTCCACAATAGCGCACACCTTACCCGTCGCATCGCGCACCACGCGCCCGGAGGTGGGAAAGTGCTCCACACTGCCTACTGCAAAAGCAAGGTCGCTTCGGGTGGAGTAGAAGGTATCTATCAAGCGAGCGAGGAACGCCTCTTCAATCACCTTGTCGCCTGCAACCACCAGCACGTCGCCTTCATAGCTCAGCGACTGCAACAGGTCTGCCGCCACGCGGGTAGCATGACCCGTGCCACGCGGTTCCGGCTGGTGAGCGTAGAGGCGTTGCCCCGGCAGGTCCTTCAGCACTCCCATAATGGCTTCCGCACCCTGTCCGACGACGACACAGTGCGTGTGAATCCCACAGCGCACGTACGACCCTACGGCGCGGGCAATAGCGGGCGTGCCAGCGATGGGGAAACACACCTTCGGCAGGTGGGTTGCTTTCATGCGCGTGCCCCGCCCCGCCGCCAGTATCACCGCCACTATGGGATGCGAACGAGAGATGTTCATGTCAGACTATCTGTTCGAAGGGTTGTTATTCGCAGATTCGATGGGGGCGGTTCGATTCCCTTTTGGGGAGCGGTTAGCACAGAGAAGGAGCATTCGTGCAGTCGATAAGTAGGGTCCGGGTATGCATAAGAGACACAACGTATCTGGCGCAAGCTGCGCACCGTGCGTCAAGTCGGCTATAGCGGTCGGTGACACTGCCCGAACTGTCAAGGGGCAAGCGGGTGTAACTGAGAGTTCCAGAACACTGTCACAAAGCCTGCCTGCCGGAAATGGTGGTCCGCTGTAAATCCCTTACGGATGTCCTCACGCTCTACGCTACCGTCAGGCGGCTCCCAGGCACGGCTACAGGCTCTTCGGGAATGAACACTCCGCCCCGAAACCGCACGCGAATGGTTGCCATCCGAGTTGACCTCCTTTGCTTCTTATCACAGCGTATCCAGATGCACTGCGCAGAGAGGAGGAACACCCGCGCTATGAAAAGAGGTTGCCCGCCAAATCAAAATCAGGGTGCACCCACGTTCCGTCCATCGGCTTCAATGAGACCCATACCTCCGTCGAGAAAAAGGGTGAGTTGAGTATCTCATAGGCTCGTTGCGAAATGTAAACGCCGCTGTACGAAGACACGTGGAAAAAGTCCGACCCGTCCCACTGCGACTCGTCCAATCGTATCTTCAGGGGGTGATCCCCGCGCAGATACCATCGCTTACACTCCGGGCACTGGAAATACTCGCCGCCCGGGCTCACAAGAGAGGGTAATCCGGCGTAGCCTGTCACCACCGCTTCGTATACCTCGCTTGGCTTGCCATCACGAGTGTAGACAGGAAAAAGTTCCAAGCCTGTCACGCCCGCTTCTAACAATTCATCCCCCGCCCTTCTGGAGAAGTACAGGCTATCCCCCAGCACCCCGTGACACAGAACATCCCACTTTGGCTTGAAACCTTTACGCACCACGAGGGGGCCAACACCCGCGTTCGGCGACACCAAACGCTTCGGCGAAAAATTATATATCCGTCGTATAGTCTGCTCGATGGCAAAAAATTGCTCAGGCGTAACACTGAGGAACAGCTCTATCTCCTTGTCCACTTGCTTAGCCTCATCTTTGCCTGTGGAGGCATCCGATTCCATCGCATACCACAATCTCTCCATCATCTCGCGAGGAATCTCATGCGGATAAGGCTCAAGCAGCTTGCGAACTTCTGGTAACACAGGTTCTGGCACTTCGGCAGCCGCAATCAAAAATCCGCTTTGATCACAGGTAGGACAGTATACGCCTGGTAGGTAGAGGTCTTCCTTCCGCCTAACCTCAAACTTCCAGTCCATTGTGTCAGAGGTGACTACATACCACTGCATCCACTTCATTCTGATTCCTCCCTGTTCCAGCATATCCCTGATTTTGGGTTCTTACTCAACAAAACGAGTACCCGCAGATATAACAACAGAAATATCGTCCCTATTACCAAAAATGCCATCACTTCCCGCGCTGCGAAAAATAACCCTTTTCCCTTCTTGATTGATTTGCACCGCACGCTGCCACTCATCTACCAAAGCAAAACCCAAAATCCTGCGTAACCACTCGACATACTCGCGCAGTTCCCCTTTATCCCTTGGTAAGTCGAAAGCCAACGATGGAGGCAGGTTCTTTATAAGCAAGCTATCTGCACAGCGTCTTGCGCATAGCATCGAAAGGGTCTTTATCCGATCATTCTCTCTTCTATATGAGGATATTACTAACTGCCGCCACCACACGCTACCACGTGAATACGCTTTTAGCAGGAATTTGGTACGCTCCCCTTGCGGTAGTGCTGTTGATTGCACCCGCACCTCATGCTTGCCATCCACAGGTATTTTGCTACCGTATTGCCACATCCCCCTCCACTCAAGCATCCTTGTTCGGTACACAACCAGTAGTCTCCGTTGTACCATACCGCATCCTCTCAAGGGTTGCCTGAAGGGATAAAAAGCTGTGCCATGCAATGTCGCAAGGTCAGAAATGATGATACCGGTTCGCTCGTAAACATAGCGGGAGAGGTCGCAACACATCACCATGTGATAGTACTCTATCTGTTGGCAAGTGCGCGCAGTCAGCCATTTTCGATGGTAACAAGCAGGATAGAAGACGATAGAGGCTGCAGCGAGAACCACAAGCCCCCACCCTAGCAGTTCCGTCATTGTGCGGCGGTTTCGAACTGAAAACCTATGCAGGCTATCTAATAGCTTTCTTACTACCATGTCGTTTCAGTAGATTCCCCAAGGATGAACGTCCGTAACCGATACTAAACACAGGACTACACAACCCTCTCATGCGAAGATGCAGCAAAGGAAACGATAGGCGAAACCATCTGTAGCTGATATCACCAACAACAATGATTGTTGCCCGCTTCCGTGCCCCTACTGTCGCTGCTTGACGCGCAGACTTAACAGGCTGTTTCTCGCGCTTCTGTGTTGCAGCCACATTGGCATAGTTGATCGGCTCATTCCCGCAGTACCGATACAGGTTCGGGTCGCCGGAGGTTGGATTTATTGTTCAAGAGATTCACCCTTTTGCCGTATGAACCCAAGTGCAGGGGTCACTAGACCGATATCTCCGATACCCTGCCTCCAGAGTGGTAACAGCAACGCGGTGAACTGGTTACCCCAGATGATCATCTCATACTCACTACGAGATGCACCAGGAACGCGCTCTAAGTAGTAGGTCAGGTATATGCCAGCACTGACATCCGCATCAGAGATATACACATCATCCCCATCAAGGCTAACCAGAGCTAACGCATGGTTGAGCACATCCCCACTCGTAATCCGCACAGCAACAGTATCTATTCCCACACGCCAATACAACCACATCGGCACCTCAGACATATTCGCCGTCAACTGAGCCAGAACTCGCTTGAGTGCACGCTGAAGCTTTGCTGGTACTTTTAGGTAAAAATGATAGCGTTTACCCTCTCTGCATTCCGCGAGATGCAGCAAATACTTTTTAAACCATTCCTCCGATTCGGCTGTTTCCACTTCTGTGGCGATATCCACAGTTCTCCCTAAAATGGTGGACAACCTTTTCATCTCAGATGGCAAATGGCGTTTTAAACGGTTCCTGCGCAAGGCTTTGCTCAGAGCATCATCAACTTGCACTACTGTCCCTCCTTGTAACCCCGATGAATCATCTCCTGTATGGAACATTCACTTTGGGCTTGTGTGAAATTCGGTCAGTATTGTCATAGCGAAGGTGTCCTAATGGGTCAATTCCCCCTCCCCGCTTCGGGGTAGAAGCTTCCCAATGTGGATATGGATGATTCGTATCCGCAGGGTGGTGAGTAACAACCTTCCTACCCATACCGCCTCCTGGCAAAGGTACCGCATACTCGTACTGCCGGTTGTTTGCCGTTCCTCGCCGGGCAATAGGCTGCCGACATGTGGGTATCCCTGCCCGTCTCATCGCCTCACGCCTCGCTGCTCGCAAACTCTCGCAGACAACCTCTTCTGAAGGACGCGCTGCTCTTAAGACCTTGCTGCCAGCTCGCTCATACAGCACAACCGCAGAAGCATCTCGGACTCGCCTGACCCAGCGCCCCGTTTTGGCAACATCCCCCAGAATAGGCACAACACCCAAACCGGAGATCGCTGCGTTCGCCCAGTCGCCTTCTAACGCATACAGCCCTGCGTTTAGCAGGTCTGCCAGCTCGCCAACACCCGGGTACAGCCCCAATCAGGTCTAATCCGCCGTGTATCCACCGCGGGGCATAGCCCGTTGGGTCTACCGCATTGACCGGGTCACTTCCGCAGTAACGATACAGGTTCGGGTCGCCGGAGGCGACACCTATCGGGTCTTTCTGCAGCCACCGGGCGGTGCGGGGAGCATACTGCCCGAACTGTCAAGGAGCAAACGGGTGTGACCAAGACCATCAATCACATAATACCGCGTTCCCGCTGGAGAGCGCAAGTGGATGTGACGCTTTTTATCCTGAGAAAGCACTACCGTCCCCATAACGGCTCGGCAGGAGCCTCGCCCTCCAACCTGTTCAATCTGACCCTGCCTGTGATAAAATAAGAACGACGCCAGCTTTAAGGATGGAGGTCTGTGGATGACGGAGTGGGAAGCCTGCATCGGCATGGAGGTACATGCCGAACTGTTGACCGATAGCAAGATGTTCTGTTCCTGCGCCAACGCTTTTGGCGGCGAGCCGAACACCCGTTGCTGCCCGGTGTGTACAGGGATGCCCGGCTCCCTGCCGGTGATGAACAAGAAGGCAGTGGAGATGGTGCTGCGCACCGCCCTTGCGCTCAACTGCGAAATCTCCATGACCTCCATCTTTCATCGTAAAAACTACTTCTATCCCGACCTGCCCAAGAACTATCAGATTTCCCAGTACGGAGATACACCCATCGGCAAGCGAGGCTGGCTGGATGTGCCGGTAAACGGGCGTATCGTGCGCGTGCATATCCGCCGTGTGCATCTGGAGGAGGACACCGGCAAGCTCTTCCACCTGCCGACGGGCGAGAGCGCGGTGGACTACAACCGCAGCGGAGTGCCGCTCATGGAGATTGTGACCGAGTTTCCGCCCGACATGCACACCGCCGAGGAGGCGCGTGCCTACCTTCAGACCCTGCGCAGCGTGCTGGTGTATCTCGGCGTGTGTGACGGGCGAATGGAGCAGGGAAGTCTGCGCTGTGAACCCAACCTCTCGGTGCGCCCGAAGGGCAGCGATACCTTCGGCGTCAAGACCGAGCTGAAGAACCTGAACTCCTTCCGCGCGGTGCAACGAGGCATTGAGTACGAGATACAGCGACATATTGCCGTGCTGGAATCGGGGGGCAAGGTGATTCAGGAAACGCGAGGCTGGAACGACGAGCGCGGCGAGAGCTTCCCGATGCGCACCAAGGAGTACGAGCAGGACTACCGCTACTTCCCCGAGCCTGACCTCGTGCCGGTGCAGTTTACGGAGGAATGGATAGAGCAGGTACGCGCCTCTCTGCCGGAGTTGCCTCTGGCAAAACGCCAGCGCTTCATAGAACAGTACGCCCTGCCCGAATACGACGCCACCCTGCTGGTGGAAGACCGCGCCACCGCCGATTACTTTGAGGAGGTGGTACAGCTCGGTGCGGAACCGAAAGCGGTCGCAAACTGGATGAACGGCGACCTCGCCCGCCTGATGAACGCAGCAGGTATCGAGCACATCCGCGATTGCAAAGTGCAGCCGAAACACCTGCGCGACCTCATCGGGCTGGTGCAGAAGGGCACTATCACCGGAAGCGTCGCCAAGCAGGTGCTGGAAGAGGTGTTCCATACGGGCGCAGAGCCTGCTCAGGTGGTACAGGCGAAGGGCTTGACACAGGTCAGCGACACCGACCAGCTCATAGCGTGGGTGCAGCAGGCAATTGCCGAAAACCCCGATGCGGCGGAGAAGGTGCGTAACGGCAAACTACAAACCTTGCAGTTTCTGGTGGGTCAGGTGATGAAGCTCAGCCGTGGACGTGCCAACCCCAACGAGGTGCGTCGCCTCATCGCCGAGCAACTTGGTGTACAGGTCGAGTAGACTGGTTCTCAAGGTAGCACGCCCCACCGGCGTAATACATCTGTAATCATGGGCTTTGGCTGTTGCCACAACCATTCCACTTGCAGCCACAGCCCTTCAGCACTTTACTGTGATAGACCCCCTGCGACGCCATGAGCACCGCCCGATACACGCCGTCGTCCGCCATCTGGTTTGCGGGCGCCTGCGTCATCATCGCCATCACCTCTGCCTCGATTATAGCACACTGCATATCTTCATTGCAGAATGTGCTCCGGTATCTCGATACTATCCAGCCGTGCGCCCATTTTGGTCACCACCTGCGCCGCGGTGTATGCCGCCAGCCTGCCCGCTACCTCCAGCGATAACCCTGCGCATAGCCCGTACAACAGCCCCGCTGCGTACATGTCGCCGGCACCGGTGGCATCTATCGCTTCCACGCGGAATGCCGGAATCTCGTGCACAACGTCCCCCCGCCGAATCAGCGCACCCCGGCTGTCCATCGTCACCACCGCTACATCGCAGTAATCCGCCAGCAGTTGCGCGGCGCGGTGGGGATTATCCGCTCCACTCAGCTCCTGTGCTTCGGTAGCGTTGCCGATGAGCACGTCCACATGTTGCTCCAGTAACCGCTGGAAATCCGCTTTGTGGCGACGCACGCAGAAGATGTCTGACAGGCTGAACGCCACACGCACTCCTGCCCGGTTCGCTTCTTGCATGGCATGGAGCACCGCCTGCTTTTGCGACTCGGTATCCCACATGTAACCGGTGATGTACAGATAACGGCTCTGGCGCAGGTCGTCGATGTTCACCTCATCGGGGCGCAGTTGCTGGCTTGCACCCAGATAGGTGCACATGGTGCGCTGGACATCGGGGGTGAGCAGGATGAACGAGACGCCTGTACTCCCCTCGCCGACGGCAAGGTTCGGCTTTACGCCCTTCTCGCTGAGGCTGCGTCGGTAGAGCCTGCCGTATTCGTCGTCTGCTACCTTGCTGGTGTAACACGCCTTGCCGCCCAGCAACGACACGCCGATCATGGTATTCGCACCCGAACCACCCGCTTCGGAGTGCACTACTCTCTCGGCAAGGTGTTCTATCAGAAAGCAGCGTTGCAGCTCGTCTATCAGGAACATGCCGCCTTTCTGCAGCCCCAGCTCCTGAATAATCGTTTCATCCACCTTCGCCTGAACATCTACCAGCGCGTTGCACATACCGAAAACGTCAAAGACCATGTTTCACCTCGTTCAGAGTCGCAGGGATTGTGTGCTTTCGTACTCCGCACTATAATACTCGGCAGCAGGAGCGGCTTTATGTTATACTTACTCCTGCCCGTTACCTGCCGAGGTGGTGACCGGGAATGCCATGGCGTGTACTGCATATTCTGTTCGCTGCGCTTTCTCTACCGTGGGCTTTTGTGGCGACTGCAATCCTGCTCAGTGCCGGCGCGTACATCGACAAGCCGGGAATGCTGCGCGCTAAGGAACAGGCGTTCGAGGCAGTGGGTGTGATGCGCCGCACGGGCAAGCCTGTTATCGCCATGCTCCATCTCTCTAACGCGGAGAACCTGAACCTGGGCCATCCCTTTGCCACTGTAGTGAAGCGTAAGGAGGTGTCTTTCGACCCCGCTGATGTGCAAAAGGCTTTGCCTCAAGCGGACAAAGAGTTCTGGACATACGGTGGCGAGAACTTCGTAGAGGTGCGCGTGCTGGATGCCAACGCCGACGGTCAGCTGGATGTGTTGTTTCAGTATGATTTTGACACCCTTGTGGAACCCACCGCGCATATCTGCTACCTTTACACAGTAGCCGATAATACTCCTGTTCTGCTACTCGCCGTTCACGGTGAGGCGGACCCGTTGGAGCCGGTCAAGACGAAGGATGGAACGTATGCCTTCATCAATCGGCGCACGGTGTGGCAGAACAAAGCTTACGTCTGGAAAGGTGGACGCTACCGCCTGCTGGATTATAACGTGCGGGAACAACGCAAACAGATACTTCTGCGTTTCGCTGGGGCTCCGCTCGCGTTTGGGTTATGGATATGGCTCATCAGCCTGGCGCCAGCTGCATGGCTGTTTTCGAACTGGTGGATATATGTGGGGCACCCGATGCAAAAGAGGGAGAAGCCACCTATTGGGAAGGTGTACTACCTGCTGTTATGGTGCTGGGTTATCGGCTTCGCCGTTGCGGCGTGGCTGATAATATACCCACGTTTCTATCATGTGAGCTATATGCTCTCGCTCATCCTTTTCCTCCCGTCATGGCTGGCGGGGCTGGGTGCAGCGATAGCGCAAACGGTGCTGGGTGTACGCTATAATAGAACGAGAGGTGATAGCAATGGCAGTAGTCCAGGCGAAATCGGGGGTCGTTCACTACCCGGAGTCGGACGGTAAACCAATGGCAGAATCTCCCGAACATCTTGAAGTGATGTTATCTCTGATTGTTTCTTTGCAGGCATATTTTGCCGATAGGCAGGACGTTTACGTGGCAGGAAATCAGTTCCTGTACTGGGTAGAGGGTAATCCCAGACAGCGTGTGGCTCCCGATGTGTATGTGGTATTCGGTGTGCCTCGGCGCCCGTGGCGCGCCACATGGAAGGTATGGGAGACCGGCAAAGCGCCCGACCTGATTATCGAACTCACCTCCCCCTCTACCGCGTCGGAGGACCTGGGACGAAAATACCAGCTGTATCAACGCCTGAAGGTAGGCGAGTACGTTCTGATTGACGTGAAGCATGAGTACCTGAAGGAACCTCTGAACCTGTATCGGCTGGAGAGTAACGCGTATCAGCGCGTGCCCAACGAACACCCCTATAGCGGAGAGTGGCGAGTACATAGCGAGCTATTGGGATTGACATTTGTGCTGGTGCCCGGTGAGAGTGGCTATCAGGTGCGCCTGTGGGAACCGCAGCGCGAGCGGTGGCTGCCCAATCCAGTGGAAGTCGTGGAGCAGTACGAGCTGGCTCAACACCAGGTGCGAGAACTGGAACGGCGATTCGCCCAGGAAGCGCAAGCACGTGCCCAACTGGAGGAGCGGGTGCGCGAGCTGGAAGAGGAGCTACGCCGTCTGAAGGAAGGGCAATAGCGCTACTGTAATCGCGTGAAAATCGCCTTGGCGACGCGCTTGAGGGCGGGTGGCACGCGCACGGTGCTCAGGTGGTCATACACGATGTGCAACAGCAACAGATAGCGGTTGCGTCGGCGGTCGGCAGCAGTGTTCTGTGCCACCTTTTGCCCGAAGGTGATAGAGTGCACAAAACCCACGTTGCGAAAACTCCGCGAGCGGTAAATGGATTCCCTCGCCACGCGCCGGGGACCTTCCCACCGAATGGTATCGTGCATCAGCAGGTAACCACCCTCTAACAATTTGGGGAACCACAGGTCAAAATCCTGACGCACCATCTCGTAGCGGTGGTCGCCGTCGATGAAGAGCAGCTCCACCGGCTGGTCGAAGCGTGCTGCTGCCTCTGCAGAGGTCGCCACCACGGGCGTCACCATCTCCTCCACCCCCGCCCGGCGCAGATTAGCAAGGAATTCGTCGTATGTCCATACCGGCTGGTCGCCCTGCCGGTGCTCAGCCGAACCGGTGTGCGGGTCAATGGCAACCACTTTCGCGCCCGCGCCCGCCAGCGAACCCTTTGCCAGCCAGATGGTGGATTTGCCCTTGAAAGAGCCTATCTCCACGATGGCTCCCCTGCCTGTGCACGCCCACGCCACCCGGTAGAGCAACTCTCCCTCTTCCACGGTGAGCCACCCCTCCACCCCTGCGGTGAGCGCGAGAAGTTCCCGTCGAACGTCTGGTGGTATCGGTGAAAGGTTCACTGCCCCATGGCTTCCATCACGAACTGCAACACCTGCTGGATATGCTCATCCCAGTAGTCCCATGTGTGCGCGCCCGGGAACTCATGGTAGATATGCGGGATGCCCAGCGACTCCAGATGTGCATGGAACGCCCGGTTGTCCTCAATCAGAAAGTCTTCCACGCCGCAATCCAGCCACAGCCCGGGCAATTGCGCCCTGTCCACTTTCTGTACCAGCGCGAACAGGTCTTTATCGGAGCCTTGTGGGTTCTCCCCGAAAATGCGCTTGAAGTCAGGAGGCATCTCATCGGATACAGGCTTATGCCCGACGGCTACCGCCCCCGACAGACTGGCTGCCGCCACAAAACGGTCGGGATGATGCAGGGCGAGGCTTATCGCGCCGTAACCACCCATCGACAGCCCCGCTATCGCGCGGTGCCGGCGGTCTCGGGCAGCGGGAAAGAGTCGTTCTGTTTGCCCTAGCACGTCCTTCATGATGTGGTCTTTGTATGCCTCACCGTTCACCCCGTTGGTGTACCATCCCCTGCCTCCATCGGGCATGACCACAATCAGCGGTAAATCGCGCACGTACCACTCAATCCGGCTGCGCCGAAGCCATATTGAAGCGTCGTCGGACAGCCCATGCAGCAGATAAAGCACCGGGAACGGTCCCTCACCGCTGTCCGGCAGTACCACGAGCATCTCCGATGCTTTTCCTAAAGACTGGCTGAAAAACCGCAGTTGACACAGCGCCATGCATCAAACCTCCTCTTACTCGCTTAACGGTTCTATTCATTGGTACGCCCGGAATGTCCTACACCACCCTCCGGTTTGACGCCTCGCGCATCACAGGTTATAATGTGCCCGTAGCAAATTGCACGGAGGCGAAAGGGATGCCAGAGGAACCGGTAACTTACCGACAGGCTGGAGTGGATATCGATGCAGCACATACCGCGCTCCTGCGCATGAAGGAGCTGATTCGCGCCACACAAACGCCGGAAGTGCTGGCGAACCTGGGCGCGTTTGGTGGGATGTTTCAGCTGGACCTCAGCCGCTACCGGCAGCCGGTGCTGGTTTCCAGCATCGACGGTGTGGGCACCAAGCTGAAGGTAGCGTTCATGATGGGACGCCACGATACCGTCGGGCACGACCTGGTGAACCACTGCGTGAACGACATCCTGGTACAGGGTGCGCGCCCGCTTTTCTTTCTGGACTATTTCGCTACCGGCAAGCTGCAGCCGGAGGTGCTGGTAGAGGTCGTGAAGGGATTGTCGGAGGCGTGTCAGGAGACAGGTTGTGCCCTGCTGGGCGGTGAGACCGCCGAGATGCCCGGCATGTACGCTGAGGGCGAATACGACCTTGCCGGAACCATCGTGGGCGTTGTGGAACGGGATGCGATTATCGACGGCAGTCGCGTGGAGCCGGGCGATGCGGTAGTAGGGCTGGCTTCCAGCGGCTTGCACACGAACGGCTACTCGCTGGCGCGGTATGTGTTGTTCGAGCTGGCAGGGATGCGTGTGGACAGCTATGTGCCGGAACTGGGCACATCGCTGGGTGAGGAGCTGCTGCGCCCGCATCGATGCTATCTGCACCCTTTGACGGCGGCGATGCAGCAGTTTGATATCCATGCAATAGCGCACATCACCGGCGGTGGTTTCTACGATAATATCCCGCGAGTTCTACCCAGCGACTGCCGGGTGATTATCGACCGCCGCTCGTGGGAAGTACCCCCCATCTTTCGGCTGATACAGGAGAAGGGCAACGTGCCCGACCCGGAGATGTTCCGCACCTTCAATATGGGCATCGGCATGGTGGTGATTGTGCCGCGCGAGCAGAGTCTGGCGCTGGTAGAGTTCCTGCAGATGCAGGGCGAAGGCGCCACATTGATCGGCGAGGTACAGCGCGGTGGCCACGATGTGCAGATTATGTGACTACAGCGGCGGCGAGTAGTCCAGCCGAACGTCGTATCGAGCACGGGTGAAGGCACTGTCGCACGAACTGCGGTCGGGGAGAAGGGACAAAGAAGAACCCCTTTTTCAGATTTTACATCCAGCAACCTCTTGCAATAGCAGGAAAAAATCTTATATAATGAAAATAAGATGAAAAGATGAAAATATCCTATTATGGAGGTATTCGCATGGCTTCGAGAAACCGTGTTCTGCTCGCTGCCCTGCTCGGTGTGGGCATACTCGTCGGCTGCGGCAAACAGCAGACCTCTACCGCTCCTGCCCAAACCGCTCCCAAAGGCACGGCGACCATTACAGGCAAGGTGATCTACGAGGGGAAGCCCATAAGCACGGCGACTATCAAGATGAACGCAGAATGCCAGGCTCTGCACCCGAATGCCCCGGCGAAAGACGAGTCTTTCGTTTTGAACCCCAACGGCACGCTGCGCTACGCCTTCGTGTACGTTAAGGAAGGAGTACAGGGCAACTATCCTCCTCCTTCGGAGCCAGCAGAGGTAGACCAGCATAACTGCATGTACACGCCACACGTCATCGGTGTACAGGCGGGGCAACCAGTAGATTTCAAGAACAGCGACGACCTGCTTCACAACGTGCACGCTGTCACGAAGAACAACGAGGCGTTTAACTTCGCGCAGGTGACCAAAGGGGCAGTAGACCGCAAAGTGTTCAAGAACCCCGAAATCATGGTGCAGATGAAGTGCGACGTGCATCCCTGGATGTCTTCGTACATCGGGGTAGTGGCGCACCCATTTTTTGCGGTCACGGGTGAAGACGGTAGCTTCCAGATCCGGAATCTGCCCGCAGGCACCTACGTGCTGGAGGTGTGGCACGAGAAGCTGGGAACCCAAACGCAGCAGGTGACCATAGCAGAGGGCGAGACGAAGGAAGTTAACTTCGTATTCAAGCAGCCGTAGGCTGCCTAACTACGCACGAGAAAGTGGGGACGAATGAACATGGTACAAACAATAGCCTTCGCCATCTGGGCAGTTATTGTGCTCGCGATACTGGCAACATACGGCTATTTCGCCTGGAGTGCACGTACCCCACTGGATGGGGAAGAGTACTACAAAGCCGTCGCTCGCCTCCGGCGACCGCTGTTCATCGTGCTGGTCCTTCTGCTGGCGGCGACTCTCGCCCTGACGCTACCGCGAATACCGTATCCACGCAGGGACATCGTGCCCGACAGGGTGGTGCATGTAGTGGGCAAGCAGTTTTCCTTCGCCGTTTCCGAACAGCCCATTACCACCGATGCCGACTTCGCCAGAGCAATTGGTGAGAGGGTTCGTCTGCCCGCGGGCGCGCTGGTGGAGTTCCGCGTAACCAGCCGTGACGTGAATCACGGCTTCGCGGTTTATGACCCTGAGGGTCATCTGCTCGGTCAGACGCAGGCAATGCCCGGCTACGTCAATCGCTTGCTGATGCGGTTTGATAAGCCCGGCACTTACCATGCGCTGTGCCTGGAGTATTGCGGTCTGGCGCACCATGCGATGCGGGGCACCTTTGAGGTGCTTGCATCCGAGAAACTGGCACGGAGGTAAAACACAATGGCGGTATCCACATCGCTTCAACTGGAGCAGACGCCTGCCGAGCGACTTCGGTGGCAGAGTGTGACGCTGGCATGGACGAGTCTGCTTTTCGTGTTGTTTCCTGTGCTCGCGTCGCTGGGACTCTTCATGCGTGCCTATCAAGCGAACCTGTTTCCTCGCCTGGACCCCGCCTGGTTCTACACTGCAATGACCCTGCACGGGCTGGGCATGGTCGGGCTGTGGTACACTACATCCTTCGCGGGTATGGCGTACCTGGTAGCGCGGTACGTACGCATGAAGGCAGGGGTGATGTGGCTCAGTTTTACGATGACGCTGGCAGGGGTCGTGCTACTGCTGGTCGCCTGTGCGGTTCGCTTTTCACCGGGGTGGTACTTCCTTTACCCTCTGCCTTTCAAGTCCGGTGGGACGTGGCCTGCATGGGCAACGGACGTGTTTCTGGCGACATTGCTGGTGCTGGGCGTGGCGTGGATACTCTGGATTTTGCATCTGCTATGGGCGATTGCCCATCGCTACGCCCTGTCACAGGCGTTGTGCTGGCACTACCTGCGTAACGCAACGCAACCTGAGGTGCCGCCTGTTGTGTTAGTGAGCACAGTATCGGGCATCGCCAGCCTGACCGCTCTGCTGGCGGCGGTGATACTGCTGGTGTTTTTAGGGCTGGAACGTTTGCTCGGCATTCCCGCCGACCCCCTGTTGATGAAGAACCTGACCTTCTACTTCGGGCACACCCTGATTAACGTAGCGATGTATCAGGGCGTCGCCATCATCTACGAGCTGTTTCCACGCTACACAGGACTGCCATGGAAGACGGCTAAGCCCATGGTGATCGGCTGGAATGCAGTGATGGTACTGGTGATGTTCGCCTTCTTCCATCACCTGTATATGGACTTCGTTCAGCCCCGTGCAGTGCAGGTCATCGGGCAGATTGCCTCCTATAGCAGCGCGTTGCCCGCAGCGGTGGTCACTATCCTGGGACTGCTGGCGCAAGTCTACCATCGGAAAGTTCGCTGGACGCTGGCTTCGGTGCTGATGTTCGCCGGAACGATGGGGTGGGCAATAGGAGGCACCGCCGCGGTGATCGATTCCACCATTGTGGTGAACTTCCGATTTCACAACACCCAGTGGGTACCGG
>BEHS01000004.1 GCA_002898895.1 bacterium HR16
CCATGCCCTGAAACGCCGCCCAGGGGTCCTTGCTGGTATCTATCGGCACACCGTTGACCGCCAGCAGATAGTCGCCTTCTTTCACTTTCACGCCGGGCTCGCTGAGCGGTCCACGCGCGTCCGAATCCCACGGCGCACCCTGATAGATTTTGCTAATGCGGTACGCGCCTCGATGCAGCTCGAAGTCGCAACCCAACAGTCCCACAGAGACCGAAGGGGCTTGCTCGGTGTCGCCTCCCATGTAGTAGGCGTGACCGACATTCAGCTCCGCAATCATCTCTCCGATAACGAAGCTCACATCCTCACGACTGACGCAGTCTTCCAGCATCGGCATATAGTGGTCGCGCATGGCTTTCCAGTCCACGCCGTGCATGTTGGGGTCGTAGAAGAAGTCGCGCTGGATGCGCCAGGCGTCGATGAATATCTGCTTCCATTCGGCGCGGGGGTCGATCATCGCGGTCATCCCACTGGTAACCACCGCCTCACCGGACGCGCCCGCCGCGGCGTCTTGAATGCTTGCTGTGTTGCCGCGAATCACCAGCAGCTTCTTGCCGTCGGCTGAGATGTCAAACGCGCTCGCCCCACCAGCAACTACTTTCTCCTCCCTCTTTTCATCGTTGAGGTCGAAAAGCTTGATGGCGGGCGGCTCCTCGCTTCCGGCAACGGGCAATCGTGCAAAAATCAGTTGTCCCCTGTCGTTCACTGCCAGCCTGCCGAATCGTCCGGGTTTGACCGGCAGCTGGATGGCACGCGCCTCAAAGCCCTCGAAGTCAATGCGCACCTTTCCATCGGGCTTGGCGGGAGAGGCTCCTTCTGGCTTCTCGGGCTGGACAGGTGTAGACGGTGCGCCACCACCACCGACCTTCTCCGCCTTCAGCTGCACCTTTTCGCCTGTCGGGGCGGTGATTGTACCCTCCATCGTGTTGCCGGAAACTTTCGCGTTCATGTTCAGCGTGGTGCCGTCGGGCAGGGTGATAACCAGAACCAGCTCCTTCGTGGTGGGGTTATAGGTTCCGTTCACCGTCGCACTGCCCATCGGGCTTTCCACCGTACCGGTAACCGTGCTGTTGGGTTGTAGCTGCAGTTTCGCCCGGATGCTAATGCTACCTCCCGGCACCATGCTTCCCGATACCGTGCCGCTCCATTCCCCGCTCACTTCGTCCTGCTGCTGGGCAGGTGCGGCGGGTTTCTCCTCGCGCTTTTCGGGTTGCTGCTCTTTTGGCTGCTCTTTGCCCTTCTCGCCCCATTTCTCCTCATCGGTTTTGGGCAGGTAAGGCGAGGCGATGTCCGCCCGCAAAGGCACCGCCAGCAGCACCTGCGTGCCCGTGTATATCCACGTAGTACCCAGATCCTCGTAGAACGGGCGGAAGTTACGATGGCTCACGAAGTACAGGTAGTCTCCCTTGCGGTCAAACACGGGCGAGGTGTCGTTGAACATACCACTGGTAACCTGTACCCTCTCTTCGGTATCCACGTTGTACAGCCAGATAGCGGAAGTGCGGCTTCGGTCGCCGTTTTTGGCGTAGGCAATCCATCGGCTATCGGACGACCAGCTGGGCGAAGGTGTTTCCGCCCACGGGTCCTTGTCCACCAGCCTCACTCTGCCGCTGTCCATCCCGTAGATGTAAAGTGCGCCTGTCTTGTCGGAGAAGGCGATGAACTTGGAGTCAGGCGACCAGACGGGATTATAGCGGAAGCACGCGCCGTCGGTGGTGAGGCGTTTGGCTTCGCCTTTGCCATCGGACTGCATGATGTACAGCTCGTATTCGCCGGTGGCATCGGAGAAGTAGGCAATCCACTGCCCGTCGGGGCTCCAGGCGGGGTCGCGCTCCGCGATACCGCTGGTGCGGGTGAGGTTGCGCGGGGAGCCGTTCTTGGCAGGAAGCGTCCAGATGTCGCCTCGCGCCTCGACTACCGCACGTTTGCCGGTCGGCGAGATGCCCCATCCGGCGATGAATCGGCTCACATCCACCGCTCGCGGGCGTAGCGTGGGGCGCGCGCCCGGAATCCGCACCTGCACCGGATGCGCCTTGCGCGTAGCGAGGTTCAGCAGGTACAGATGGGAACCCTGCTGGAAGACGATTTCACCCTCACCCTTCTCGCCCGGTCCGATGGCGGGCCATTTCACGTCGAAGTCTTCGAAGTGGGTAATCTGTTCACGCTTGCCGGTGCGGGTGTCATACACCCAGATATTCAGGCGATGCTCTCGTCCCGCATCGGACAGGTAGTACACCTTCTCGCCGTGCCACATGGGCAGGGTATCGGTTCCCTCCCAGTCGGTGATGCGTTTGGACTGTTTGGTGCGCAGGTTAAACAGCCAGATGTCGGTTGCCATACCGCCGCGATAGCGCTTCCACGTAGCGTTGTCTGTGGAGTGCGGAGTATAGGCAAGCCACGCGCCGTCCGCGCTGAGGCTACCGTTCACACCGTAGGGGATAGGCAGTTTCTCCGGCAGACCGCCCTTTGCAGAGACGGTATACATTTTCATCCCCGGTCCGAAACCGCTCAGGTTGGAAGCAGAGAAAATCAGCCTGCCGTCGGGTGTCCACTCGCTCAACCACTCGAAGGACGGGTGGTGAGTCACCCGGTAGGGAACGCCTCCATCTACCGACACGGTGTAGATATCGCGGTTGCCGTCGTAGTTGCCCACTAAAGCGACCGTCTTGCCGTCCGGGCTGAACCGGGGGAAGGCTTCCTGCCCTGGCGGGTTCGCCAGCGGTACCGCCAGTCCACCCGACTTCGGCACCAGCCACAGGTCGTTGGCGTAGACGAAGACGATATGGGTCGCGCTTACGTCGGGATAACGCAACATGCCGGGATGGGGAACGGTGTTGTCCTGTGCAATGGCGCCCTGGCTCGCCGCCAGACACAGCCACACACCGATTACGGTCAACCACGTGGTGAATCTGCTGTTCATTCGCCTCTCCTGTAGATAGCATTGCGTGTGAAGTTCATTTCGCCGTCTCATCGCACCTTCACTGCAAAAACGCAACATGATTATCAGACACAGGCTCCCCCTCTCAAGGCTCCAGAAGAGGGGGAGCGGGGATGAAGGTTACAACGGCTCGCCGCCCTGCTCTACGTTCTCCTTCGTGTAGATGCGCGTGCCCAGCGTGATGTTCTTGGGAACCTGCTCGCCCTTCAGTATCTTCAAGGCGGTCTCTATCGCCTCTTTACCGCCGGTGGGATACTCAAACGTGGCGGTGAGGATGCCCTCCTTCACATATCGCTGTCCCTCATGCGGCAGAGCGTCGATGCCGATGAACTTGATGCTCTTTTCGCGTCCTTTGCCCTCCTGCCGCGCGGCGAGGTACGCTCCGTGCGCGCTGGGGTCGTTGTGTGCGTACACCGCGTCGATCTGCGGGAAGCGGGCTAACGCGGACTGCATTTCGCGCTGGGCAATCGGCTCCAGCCACTGGCAATCGGCGTCGAAGATGATTTCAATCTGCGAGCCGGCGATGCCCTCCATGAAGCCCTTGTGTCGTTCCTGTCCGGGGGTGGAGGTCATCAAGCCCTTCAGCTCCACCACTTTGCCTTTGCCACCCAGCAGTTTCACCAGATACTTGCCTGCCTCGCGTCCGATTTTCACGTTGTCCGCGCCGATGAAGCAGGTGTACTGGTCACCCTCCACCTTGCGGTCGAGCACGATGACGGGGATGCCTTTCTGGTACGCCTCTGCTACCGGTTTCGTCAGGGGACGCGCCTCCTTCGGGCTGATGATGATAAGGTCAACGCCCATCTGGATGAACTCGCGCACCTGCGCTTGCTGCACCTCCGTCTTGTTCTGCGCGTCCTTGAAGATGACCTCGATCTCGTCGGCATGTTGTTTGGCGGCTTCCTCGATGTCTTTGTTCATCTGCACGCGCCATGGCTCGCCCAGATTGCACTGCGACATGCCGATGACCCATTTCTTCTTACCCGGTGCTTCTGTCACCTGTCCTGTTTGCTGTTGTTTCTTGCCGCACCCTGCACAAACCACCAGCGCGGCAAACGCCAGTGCCAGTGCGATTCGTTTCATGACGACCTCCCTCTCTTTTGCTGGATAAGTACGGCGATGGTGATGATGATGCCCTGAATGACCATACGCGGCGCGAGCTCCACCGCGTTCAGACTGAGGATTTTATTGATGTACGCCATGATGAGCACGCCGATGAGGGTGAACATCATGCCACCGCGTCCGCCCATCAGGCTGGTACCTCCGATAACCACCGCGGCGATGGCGTCCAGCTCGTAGGTCATACCCGCCTCGGTATCACCCAGATCCTGCCGACAGGCGTTCAGCACCCCTGCCATCGCGGCGAACATACTGCACAGCGCGTAGGTCAGCACCTTTACCGCGCCCACACGGATACCGCTGAGCCGCGCCGCCTCCTCGTTGCCTCCGATGGCGTAGAGCCACCTGCCGTAGGAGGTATAGCGTACCAGCGCTGCCATCACCAGAATACAAAACAGAAAAATCAGCGTGGAGGGCTGGACGCCGATGCCCGGTAATGCGGAGGTCATCCACAGGAAGAAAGGCGGCGTGCCCTCCTGCATGGCGTACCAGGGCTGCCCACCCGGCTGCACCTTAATGCCCCCTGCAATCAGCTTCGCTGCACCGCGCGCAGCGGTCATCATCGCCAACGTCGCCACAAACGGCTGCATCTTGAAACGGGCGATGAGACTGCCGTTGACCAGCCCACATGCCAGCCCCGTTAGCAACACTGCGCCGATGGCGGGCGCAACCCCCCAGCCGTAACCGATGGTGAGCAGAGAAAAAAGCACCGCGCTCAGCCCCAGCACCGAACCGACCGACAGGTCAATCCCGCCGGTCAGGATAACCAGCGTCATGCCAGTCGCCAGTAAGCCGTACTCGGAGTACTCATACAGGATGGCGAGTTGCGTTTGCCATGACAGGAATATCGGCAGACCCGTATCCAGTGCACGCGGGCTGAAGATGATTCCCAGCACGAAAACCACCACGAGCGCGATGACGCCGCGATAGTCGTTCAGTTTCTCCAGAAGGCGGTGCAGTTTGCCTCTGTCCATTCCTTAAGTGGTTTCTCCGTTATTCCATCGGTGGTATCCGGTTCTGTGTTCGGAGGAGCAGGGAGATTCTCCTGCTGGTATAGACTGGCGGATATCCTGAGCAGGGAACTGCGCAGAGATAGCCAATACTGAGAAAGGAAGTCTCAGCGTATGAAGGAGGATACGATGCGCACGAGAGGGTTTTTAGTTTGTTTGCTACTTGCTGTGGTGCTGGTGGCATGCCCCGCGTTTGCCCAGCTGAAGGTGGAAGGCACATGGCGGCTCCGCATCGAGGACTGGCAGTGGTTTGATGTGCCGGGCTTTGACACCGACTACACCTACGCCCACTCGCTTCTGCGCCTTGCGCTGACGGGCGAAACGGGGACTGCCCGCTGGACGGCGGAACTGGCGCAGGCAGGACTGTTCGACGTGCCCGATGCGGTGGCTCCTGCTCCCCAGGGGCAGTTAGGCTTCGGAGGCACGCTCAAGGCGGTCAACGGCGACAACAAAGCGAGCCTGTTCGTAAAGCAGTTGAACGTGGAGTGGAGGCAGGATTGGGGCACGCTGAAGGTCGGACGAATGGAGTTTGCCGATGGGCGCGAGGTGACGGTCAAAGACGCCGGTCTCAGCTGGATGCAGGCCAACCGTTTGAGTAACCGGATGATCGGTCCCTTTGGCTTCTCGCCAATCACGCGCTCGTTCGACGGCGCACTACTGCAATTGGGCAACAACACCGCGCGATGGGTGCTCTTTGCGGCGTATCCAACACAGGGCGCGTTCGACCTCAACGGCAATCCCACTCTGACCAATGTGAACCAGCTGTATGTAGCGTACGCCCGCGCTCTGGAGAAGGAGAGCACCGGCCACACATGGCGACTGTTCTGGGGTTGGTACCGTGATAACCGCAACGTGCTGAAGGTGGACAACCGTCCCCTCGCGGCACGGCAGGCAGACCGCGAAGACATCCGCGTCTGGACGCTGGGCGGACACTGGACGCAGGTGTGGAAGAGCACGGCAGGGCGAGCAGATATGCTGTTATGGGGCGCACTGCAGGGCGGTGAATGGGGGCAGCTCCGCCAATCGGCGTACGCGCTGGCGCTGGAAGCGGGCTTCCAGTTCCCCACCCCGTGGAAGCCCTGGGTGCGGGCGGGTTATCACCTCAGCTCCGGCGACGATAACAACGCCGATGACACGCATGGCACGTTCGTTGCCGGTATGAACACCCCGCGCCTCTATGCGATGACGCCTTTCTACAACACGATGAACATCGACGACGCCTTCGCGCAGGTGATGTTCACGCCGCATCCGCGCTGGTCGGCGCGAGTAGACTACCATCGGCTGCGATTGAGCCAGGCGGCAGACCTGTGGTACGCGGGTGGAGGTCCCTTCGATAACACCACCTACGGAGTTGCCGGGCGCCCATCAGGAGGCAACCGGGACCTGGCACACCTGTTCGATATCTCGCTGAGCTACCGCGCCAGCAGCAACCTGCAGATTTCGCTGTACAAGAGCTGGATACAGGGTGGTAGTGTCGTCCGCTCGGTGTACCCGGCAGGCGATGACGGCGGATTGTTCTTCATCGAGGCAAACTACCGGTTTTAGAGAGCGGTGAATCGAAACGGCGCGGCTCCCGCCGCGCCGTCCAAATCCTGTGGGTTCAACGCCCGACTATTTCCCCACCGGAAATGCGGGAGGAGCCAACGGTGTTCCGCCTTTGCGCTTGGCGGTTAGCCTTCCCGCCTCCGAGATGTCTATCGGCTGGAAGCCGATTTGGGAAGCAGGTGAACCCGGTTTCAGCCGGAAATCGCCCTTGTCGGGAGCGACGAACAACGGGTCGGCAATCACCGAATGCACATCCTGCCCCTTCGCCCGCCACTCTTCCAGCGAGAGGTTCGCGAAGCGTATCTCTCCACCGCCCTCATGCCAGTAGAGGTTGTAGTCCATTTTGTACTGGTTGTCGCCCCAGTTGCCGTGCAGCAGCGGTCCCTCGCGCCAGTACACGATGTTGCGCTCAAAGGTAAAGGAGAGATGCTCCTCCATGCGTGATCGCTGGATTTGCCCCTCTCGCGCGAAGGCGAAGATGTTATTGCGCACCACGTTCTCCTTACCGTAGTGCTGGTGGAAACCACCCGTCTTGGTGCGATACACCACGTTGTTCTCGGCAAGGATGTGCGTGGTTCCCTCATCAAAGTAGATGCCCCACCCACCGTAACTGAGGCTCTCGATGTCGTGGATAAGGTTGTGATGCAGTATCGTACCCTCGTGGAAGCCCAGCGTGTAGATGCCGCCCATATCGCTGAGCACACCCTGCCCGATATGGTGGATGTGGTTATAGGCGACGGTATTATGGTGCGCCAGCGCCTGCGAATAGCCCCATGTCCAGCCGATGGAGACGCCTGTGTAGTAAAGGTCACAGATCTCGTTGTGCTCGATACGGTTGTGGGGTGACTGCCCGATCCACACGCCAATCGCCGCGGGGTGGAGCCTGCCGCCGTGCGCAATCAGGTTATCGCGGATAAGGTTATGACTGGCGACCTCTTCCTCGTCCTGCCGAATCACCATCTCGCCGATTTTCACGCCCCCTGCGCCGAGGTCGGTCATCTCACATCGTTCCACGCGGTTGCGCTTGCATCCTCGCCCCAGCTCGATGGCGTAGGTTCCGGTATGCGCGATGCGACAATCCTCAAAGGCGCAGTCGCGCGCCCCCTCCGCGCTAATCGCCGCCCACAGGATGGCTTCTGCCTGCGGGAAGCTGTAACCCTCGTCAGGCGTCACCCAGTTGGTGTGCGCGAAGGTCAGTCCGCGAAAGATGAGATTCTGCACCCACTTGCGCCCCTCTACATCGCCCTTCAGCACAAGCAGGCGGTCTACCCTGGGCGCAATCACAAGGCTTTTTTCCGGTGTTTCGCCCGCTTTAGGCAGGTAGGTCAACACCCCTCTGCCCCTGTCCAGATACCACTCGCCGGGCTCGCTTAACGCTTCCCGGACGTTTTCCACAAAGTAGCGATGCCCCTTATGCAGAGTAGACCACCACTGGTCATGCGAGGTGTATCCGGTGAAGGTGACGATATTTTTCTCGGCGTCCACCTGCGCAATGCGCAATCTCGCCATAGTCCAAAACTGAGTAGCCATGACCTCCACATCATTCAGGCGATACCAGTTGGGATGGACCTCTCCGCGTTGAAACACGAAGGAGTTGGACCCCTTGCCCTGCGCCGGCGGCAACTCCTCGGCGATAGTGTAGTAACCGTTCTTGGGCAGGCGAGGGCGGTAGCGACGCTCGCCGTTCACCCATAACTGGATGAAGTTCCACTCGCCGCGCTGCACTTCGGGTATCTGCAGTTGCCACCGTCCGTCCGGGGTGACCACCCACCCTTTCAACGCAACACCGCCGCTAATAACCGGCTTCTCGCCCGGATAGGCGGTGTACACGGTGGGAGATTGCGCTGTGCCGGAATCCTCAGGGGTAAACACCAGAGGCTCGCTGAGCGTGTACGTCCCTTTGCGTATCATGACCACCACAGGGCGGTTCAGTCGCTGAGAACGTCGCAACCCACGCACCGCCTGTTGTGCCCGTTTCAACGTCGCAAAGGGGCCATCTGTGCGCTGGCGGTTCGGCGTCGCCAGCCTGCCCGACCAGCTGTCGTTGCCGTTGGTGGCAACGTAGAAATCGGCTTTTGGCTGTGCGCTGGCGACGGTTAACATGGCACCCATCATACAGAACGGCAAAACAGCTCTCCACATAGGCTTTCTCCTCGATTCAACAGTGTTGAGATTGTACTTCGTGGAGGAGAGATGGGCTTTCCTGCCCGGTGCCTCATTGTTGGCGATGCGGGGAGCGTTTGCGGGAATGGAGATACTCAATCCCTGTGGTCGCGACGGAACACGACCATCCAAAATAAGCGTGTGGAGGGCGAATCTCCCGCCGAGCCGTTCATACTACCCAGAGGTTCGCCCTCCTGACAGGAATTCGTCAGAACTTCGTTGCCACGCCGACGGCAAACTGGTTCAGGTCGGGGTCGGTTGCGCCGCCGCTGGTATCGTTGACGGTGTACTCCGTCTTGAGATGCGTCAAGCGCGATAAGCGGTAGCCCAGCCCGAAAGAGTACCTGCGGTATTTGTTCACCGCCACCGGGCTACCTCCTAATTTGGCAGTGGCGCCGTCGTCCAGCTGAATCTGGCTGAATCGCAATCCCAGATACGCTTTGGGGGTCAGGTTGAACAGCGCTTCGATGAAGCCATAGCTGCCCTTGCGGTCCGACGCGCCCTCGGCATCGTCGTTGAAGCGACCGTAAGCCAGCGCCAGCTGCCAGGGTTCGTCCGCCTCGCTTCCCGTGATGGATTTGATGCCCTCTTTGCCGTATCCGTAGCGCAGGTCTATCTCCCACAGGCTACGACGCCAGCCTGTTGCACCCGCTGGCGGGTCAAACACCTCCGCGATGTTGAAATCGGGCTTGTCCAGCGTTCCATCTCGCTTTACCAGGTTACCGGTGCGCAGGTAGCTGAGGGACAGGTATAGCTTGTCCGTGACCAGCCCACCAACCTTTGCGCCCCACGTGAGCTCCGCCGGTGCAGCCACAAAGCCCTGATTACCGTTAACCAGCTCAATGGAGTACGTCCACGGATGGGCGCCCGTGGAAAGCGGCCCGCGCAGGTTCAGCCCCTCATCGTAGCCGGAGATATGCGATACGGCATTGGTAATCACGATACTTTCCACCGGGTTATCTGTCCATGTTTCCTGCCCGATGTCCAGTTTGTGCTTACCGATGCGCAGGGTATGCCCACGCCATGCGCCCGCCCAGTCCTTCAGGTCCATGTAGAAGTAGTCGAAGCCACCGGTAGCGGCGCGGTTGGTGCTGAAGCGATTGACCACCGTGACGTACGGCAGCGGGCTGAAGGTAAAACGGATTTTGCTGTCGGGGATGTCCAGACTGCGGTTGGCAAAGCTGCCGTCTTTCTGCGAGCCGAAAATGCCCGCAAAAGTGCGCCCGTCGATGGCAACCTTCGCTTCCTTGTTAGCGGTAGTCACCGTGGGCGCCTGCGCTTTTTGCGTCTTCTGCAGTTCCTGCAGCTGCTGTTCCAGTTTGCCCAGCTGCGCTTTCAGCGATTCCAGTTCCGCCACACGCTCACGCAGACGGGCAATCTCCACCTGCAGGTCCTGCACCGATGTCGACTGTTGTCCCCAGCCGGCAGCACTGAGCACAAATACCAGCGTCAGCGCAGGCAAAAGCGTTTTCAGTGCACGTATTTGGTATCTTTGCACATGCACGCACCTGCTAAAGGTTCCCCCAAACATGTATCAGGTTACCTCCTGAATGTGATTTAATGTTTTTGGGTTTTCCCTGTGCAGGAGCAATCCTGCACAGGGTGCGCTCACACTTTGATGAGCTTGACCTTCGTATCGTAGAAGGAGACGCTTCCCCCTACCGGGTCCAGCATACAGGTGTTTTTCAGGTAGGGGTCTATCCACATCGCCGCGTTCGCATGGATTCCCCTGGCGCGTCTCGGGTCGCCTTTGACTACCGTGCCGTCAATGGTTATGTCGCTGGAGCCGGTAGCCCAGTGTCCGTGTCCCAGTGTGAAGGTGACCACTCCCGGCATGATGGTCTGGGTGGTTTTCACCCTGCCGACCATCGGCTTCTTCACGCCGTTGCCAAGGTTCCACTCGCCAGAAGGATTGGTAGCGGAGACCACTTTCACGCGGTCGCCGTCCTTCAACCCCAGTTTGCGAGCATCTTCGGGGTGAATCAGCACCTCATTTTCGATGCGCAGAGCCAGCAACCAGTAATCCACCACCGTGCGCGATTTGGTGTGCAGGATGTCTCGCTGGGTAATCAGATGCAAGGGATAGCCATCTTCCATCCCTGCTTTTGAGGGTGAATCGCCCAGCGTAGTCGCGACGGGGACATAGGTTGCATAACCCACGTTTGGCTTGCCGGTGAAGGCGTTTTTGGTGCCGGCGGTCTTCTCCTGATACAGGTTGATGAGCTTGCCGTACCTGTTCGACACCTGCTCGCCCTTGTAAACGTTGGTGTACTCCTGAAATCGTCCGCCGCGGTTAAGTACGTACACCACCTTTCGCCAGTGCGGTCCGGCGATACGCCGCCAGCGTTCAGGGTCAAATACCGTCTTCGGCAGGTGCTTGCGAGCGTTCAGGAAGAGCTGTACCTCCCGGTCGTCCGCATCAGGTACCGGAGTTCCGTCCAGCGCGACGTTCGCCACCATGCGAATGTAGAAGTCGTCTGGGCGGGTAAGAGGTTGCCCTTCACCGAAGCCGTTGGGTCCGAATCCGGGCATGCCCAGCTTCTCGGCGAGCGCGAGCAGAACCGCTTCGAAGCTGCAGGGCTGCTCCTCCCCGAATACCTTCACCGTTTCCGTCAGTGGAGCGATAACCGGTTGCCGTATGGGCTGAACTTTGGCAGGCATGTTGGGATGTGAGCCGTGCATCTCCCATCGCTCCAGATAGCTGAGGTCGGGGAAGATATAATCCGCGTACAGCGAGGCAGGACCGATGGTGACGTCGCTGCAGAAGAACAGCGGTACCTTCTCCAGGTCGGTCAGCACCTCGATGTTAGTGTGCCCTGCGGGCAGCGCGTAGGTGGGTGCTCCCATATACAGGAACAGCGCCTTAATGGGGTAGGGATAAGCGTCGCCGATGGAGGGGATAATCTCCTCATAGACATCGCTGGAAAGCGGCCACCAGTTGCGCTTTGCCGGGTAGCCTTCAAAAAGGGTGGTATCCTCGTATTTCACCTCGTGGCGAATGATGCTGATGCCGAACCTGGTCAGTTTGCCCGGTTTGAGGCTATCCAGATTGAACGGCTGCCCCGGCTTGGTGCCCGCGGCGTTGTACGCGGACGCGATAATCATTCCACCCTTCCAGTCAAAGTTGCCCAGCAGCAGGTTCACCGTCATCGCCGAGACCACGTTGTAGAAGCCGTTCGTGTGCTGAGCAACGCCGCGGTGCACATCCACAACGCCCTTCTTGCCGTGCTGAGCCAGTTCCTCTGCAACCGTTGCAATATCTTTTGCGGGAATGCCGCAGATTTGCGCCCACTCTTCCAGGCTTCTGGAATTCGCCGCTTCTGCGATAATCTGCAGCGCGCTCTTTACCCGTATCCCGTTCAGCTCAGTATCCACAAACAGGTCGCCGGTAACGGCGTTCTTCTCGTCGTTCGGGTCTACTGCCACAGGTTTGCCCTCGCGCATCACCACGAGGTATTCGAAATCGTGTTCCTGGCCTTCCTTGTCCACGCGCTTCTCTACCGGCGCCAGCCCGACCTCGTGTGCTCGCAAGAACTTGCCGGGCGTGCCGTCCGCACCGATTTTTACCAGCCACGTGGCGTTCGTCCATGTGGGTTCGCCGGCTTCCACTGCTGCCGCTTTGTTGGCGCAGGCAAGGTATTTGGCGTCGTACCTCCGGTTGCGAATCAGCCACTGGATGATTCCGGCGAAGAAGGCGGCGTCGGTGCCGGGCTTAATCGGCAGGTAACGGTATGCCTTCGCGGCCGCTTTGCTGAAGCGCGGGTTGACCACCACCAGCTTCGCCTGTCCATCCGCCAGGCGCGGCGCCAGCCTGGCGCTCTGGTTGGTGGGACCGTAGTTGGCTTCGAACAGGTTGCTTCCCACGCTGACGATGTATTCAGCGTTCTCTAAATCCGCCTGCCAGTAGAACTTCTGTCCGCCGGTGAACTTGTTATACTCGTATTGCTCGCTCATCGCTTTGCATGAGAAGTAGAGCGAGCCCTGGCACACGGTGGTATGCCCGTGCGTATTCACCGTGCCGAAGTAGTCGCCGAAGAAGCGCAGCGCAAGCTCGGACCGCCCACCCTTCTTGCGCCCCCACATGTATACGAACTGGTTGTTTTTGGGTCCCAGGTCCGGGTGGTCGGGGTCAATCAGATAGTGCAGATGGTCTGCGTGCTTCCTCTTGAACTCCTCCACCGCCTGCTTCTTATCCTTCGCCTGAGCGATGGCTTTAATGTCTTCTGCCATCTGCTTGGCAAGCGCAGGGTCGCGCAGCACGTAGAGCTCTTTCAGCCCTGTGACCACCCGGTTCTCCTCGCCGGGCACGTGCGCGAACAGCTTGCCTCCGTTGACGATTTCGTCAATCGCCTGCTCAAAGGGGATAGTTATCCACTTATTCTCGCCACGTTTGCCAGCCCGCTTGAGTACCTTTGTGATGCGATACGGGTCGTAAGCGGTTTGGATGCCCGCCTGTCCCTTTGGGCATATTGGTGCATCTACAGTGCTCACCGTCAGCGGCGAAGTGGTATACGGTAAATGCGGGTGGGTGGTAAACGGGTTGTAGGGGTTGCCGTCTATCTTGAGCGCGATGGCTTTGTCGCCCTGCCGGAACAGTTTGACCTTGATGCCGCATCCTGTGTTACACTGCAAGCACACGGAGTACAGGATGTTCTCTGCCTTAGCCAGCTCGTACTCCTCTTCTGGCGACAACATGCCCGCCTCCGCTCGTCGCATCAGCGCGCTTGCCCACTCCAGCTGAGAAGCCATCAGCGCGCCACCCAGCACAGCCGAGCATTTCAGGAACTGCCTGCGGTTTATCCCGCTGCCGCCCTGGTCCTCTGCATGAAAGATTTTCTCTTGTCGGGTCATTTCTGAGCCTCCTCAGGCAAGATATAGAAGACTCGCGGTTTGGTCGGCGCAGATTCGGCAAACACGGGCACTGCCCCCGGGTAGCCGATGCGTGTTGCCAGCGCCTGTGCGCTGATACCACGCAGATGGGCAGGGGTGGTGGGCACTTCGCCGGGCGACTTTACCGCTTTGAGCACGTACACCCTGTGGGTTTTCAGCACCTTCGAAATCAGGCTCTGCGGGTCACTGAGGTCACCGAAGATGTTCGCCCGGGCGATGCAGGTACTCACGCACATCGGTACCATGCCCTGCTTTAATCGGTGCAGGCAAAAATGACACTTGCGTGCGTTGCCTGCAGGCAGATGATGCTTCTCCCGAACCCATTTCTTGCCGTACTCCCACGAGGGTCCCTGCTCATAGCCCTGTAAAGCAGGGGTATCCTCGGTGAAGAACCGCCCGCTGTCCAGCGTGCGCGCCTTGTACGGACAGGCGATCACGCACCGTCCGCATCCGATACACTGCTCGTAGTTTATCATCACGATGCCGTCGCGCGACTTCCATGTGGCACCGTTTTCGCCCTTGTTGGGGCAGGCGGCAACGCATGGAGGGCTATCGCACTGCATACATGGACGCGGGGTAAACCTTCTGCGCACATTGGGGAACTGCCCGGTTTCCTCCTCGTACACGGGGCGGTAGAAGACTCCGGGCGGCGTCTTCTGCTCCGCCATACACCCAACGGTACACGCTTTGCATCCGACACACCGACGCAGGTCAATCAACATCGCCCACTGTGGATTGGGCTTGCGCAGTGCGCGCCGGATATCCTCCTGAATGACCTGTAGTTCATCCCTTGCGTTGATCATCTTTGCACTCCTTACCTGGTGTGACAGAGAACGCAGTTGCCCTTTACGCTAAAAGCGCGCTTGCCGTTATGGCACGCTCCGCAGGATTGTCCTTGCTGCATCTGCTTCATGGTGACCTTGCGGTGCTTTGCGCGGGTCAGAAAGAGCGAATCGTGGCAGTGGGTACATCGCAGCTCGTAGTTCACCACATGGTTTTCGTGGCTGAAAGTGACGTTGCCGGCACCTTTTACCTTGAAGGTAATGTCACCTCCACCTATCCTTGCGCCTCCAGAGGTCAACAGGAACAACACAACAGCCGAGGCAAGCGAAATGGTTACCAAGCGAGGCATGTACGCTCATCCTCCCTCTATGTTTTGTGTCTGTACCGAACATGGTGACCAGGGCCATTCCGGTCGCTCCTGCCGATGCTGAGTCGACCTTGCGCGCACACGTGGCGCATACAACAGGGTGCCTTTACGCGCACCAAGCTAACCACCATGTATACATTGACCTTGACACATATAGTATAATTAAAATATTGAGTTTTGTCAACAGGTTTTTTGGTTTTTTTGTAGAAATTTTGTTAATGTGCAGAAGGTGTCGGAGAGAACGAAACCGCAAGTTTCAGGATTGTGGCGTTCCTCCGTCGCCCAGCACTCCTGTGCAGGCGAAACTCACGATTGATGAGCTTTGGACAAGTAAACAAAGTTATGTTTGTGCTACCGGTCTGGCAAGGTTCCTTCCTGGGGAGGGCGAGGCTCCTGCCGAGCCGACTTCGCCAGATCGAGAAGTCTTTACAGCTGAAGCCGTTCCTTTTCAGACGAAGCCAGCCTGCGCTGGCTGTGTAACCTTGCGAAGGCAGGGTTTGGTTTGAAGGGGTGCGGCTTAGCTGCAAACCCGTGCCCAACATCCTCTTTCCCGCACAGGGGAAGGAGAAGGCTGCAGATTGGCAAAGCGCTTGTGTACACCGAAGCAGGGGTCGTTTTGCATCGTTACACAACAGGGTATAATGGATGGTACATAGTCTTGAGAGGGCAAAGATGAGCGGTGCCTTAGCCGAGCGTGAAACCATTACCATAGAGCGTATTGCCGACAAGGTATTTGAAGGCGAACCCCTCTCCTTCGAAGAGGGAGTTTGGCTGTTCCGGTATCCTCGCCTGCCTGAAATCGCGGCGCTTGCCAACTACGTGCGTGAGCGCATTCATCCTCATCGGATTGTGACCTATGTGGTGGGGCGAATCATCAACTACACCAATGTCTGCTGGGTGCGGTGCAAATTCTGCTCCTTTTACCGCGTGCCGGGGCACGACGAGGGCTACACGCTCTCGCTGGATGAGATTTTCGCCAAGATTCAGGAGCTGGTGGACAGGGGCGGTGTGGAGGTACTCATACAGGGTGGCTTAAACCCTCGTCTCAAACTGGACTATTATGAGAACCTGTTTGCCAGCATCCGTGAGCGATTTCCGCAGGTCATCATCCACGCATTATCCCCGACGGAGATTATCTACATCGCCCACATCTCCCGCCTGAGCGTCGAGCAAACCCTGCGCAGGTTACAGCGGGCAGGTTTGCAATCCATTCCGGGCGGCGGCGGCGAGATTCTGGTAGACCGCGTGCGTCGGCAGATTGCCCCTTACAAGCATACGGTGGATGAATGGCTGCACTGTATGCGCGTTGCGCACGAACTGGGCATCTACAGCACCGCCACCATGATGTTCGGGCATGTGGAGACCGTAGAGGACCGCGTAGAGCACTTGCTGCGCATCCGTGGACTGCAGGAGCAAACAGGAGGCTTCCGTGCCTTCATCACATGGAACTTCCAGCCGGAAGAGACCGAACTGCCCCATATTAAAAAGGCGACCGGCTACGACTATCTGCGCACGGTAGCGGTTGCCCGATTGATGCTACATAACGTACCGAACCTGCAGGCGTCTATCCTCACGCAGGGACCGAAGATTACACAAATTGCGCTGGGATACGGCATTAACGACCTGGGATCCACGATGATCGAGGAGAACGTGGTGTCCGCTGCGGGTAGCAAGTTCATCCCGACCGCCGCCGAGATGGAACGGCTGATACGCGACGCAGGCTACGAACCTCGCCGGCGGAATACACGGTACGAACTGCTGGAGTGATGCGATGAGAGACTCCTTCGGGCGAACCATCGATTACCTGCGCATCTCCGTGACGGATAGATGCAACTTCCGGTGCGTCTACTGCATGCCCGAAGAGGGAGCAGATGTTGCCCCGAAGGAGTGGATACTTCGCTATGAGGAAATCGCCACCATTGTGAAGGTGGCGGCGGAGCTGGGGGTGCGCAAGGTGCGCTTGACCGGTGGCGAGCCGCTGGTGCGTAAGGACATTGTGCAGCTTGTGCGAATGATTGCCCAAACGCCGGGCATTACCGAAGTCTCCATGACCACCAACGGTTTCCTGCTGGCGCGTTACGCACACGAGCTGAAGGAGGCGGGTCTTACGCGCATCAACATCAGTCTGGACACCCTGAATCCCGAAAGGTTTGTGCGCATTGCCCGGCGCGGCTCTCTGCAGCAGGTGCTGGAAGGAATCGAAGCGGCACGGCAGGTGGGCTTATCGCCTATCAAGCTGAACATGGTGGTGATGCGCGGCTTCAACGATGACGAAGTCGCCGATTTCGCTCGCCTTACCCTGCGCCATCCCTACCATGTGCGCTTCATCGAGCTGATGCCCATCAACTGGAACGACGGCTCCGATAGCGGAGAGTTTTTACAACAACGGTTCTGGAACCGTATCTTCGCGCACACCGAAGAATCGACGTTCCAGCTCATTCAAGCGCAACATGCCTCACACAGCATGTTGAGCGCAGAGGAGATGCGCCGGTTATTTGTACCGGTGCACGAGATACGCCAGCGCATCGAACAGGAAGTGTCCCCTCTCGAGCCGGCAGAGGTGATCACGAACGGTCCTGCCCGTACCTTCCGTCTGCCGGGCGCGCAGGGCACGGTAGGGTTCATCAGCCAGGTCACCCATGACTTCTGTGCGAACTGCAACCGCTTGCGGCTGACCGCAGACGGGTTTTTACGCCCCTGTCTGATGGCAGACGGCGAAGTAGACCTGCGTGCCCCTCTGCGCGAGGGCAAGGGGGAGGAGGAGATACGCCGTCTGTTCTTGCATACCGTTGCCCACAAGCCGGAGCGCCATTACCTGGCTGAGGGAATAGTGCCGGTAGGCAGAGGGATGAGCCAGCTGGGTGGGTAATGGTTCGTTAAACCTCATTCTCGAAGAGGGCGAGGCATCCGCCGGGCGGTTAGTCCTTCGCAGCCCCGCACAAGCAGAGATAGGACAGCTTCGGTTCACCAGAAGGTTATCGAAGTAGTTCCTTGAACTCTTCAATGGTTAGACCCGCATCTTTGATAATACCCCCCATCGTGACAGCATGTATTGGGTTCGAACGGGGGATAGTTACGATGCGGCTACCATTCGTCATGACAATGTGCTTCCCCTCTCTTGCCACCCAAAATCCTGCCTTTTGCAGAGCCCTGACAGCTGCCTTGTGGTTAACGCCCGGTAAGCTCGGCAAAGGAAACCTCCACGTAACGTCTCTCGCTTTCTTCTACCAGAGCCTGTGCCACAGCAAGGTACTCTTTTATCGCTTCGCGGATGTTCTCGATAGCTTCTTCTTCCGTTTGCCCTTGCGACCAGCAGCCTGGCAGAGCAGGACACCATACCGCGTAGCCCTCGTCTGTCTTGTGCAGTCCAACAGGATAAAGCACCGTTGGAAACCTCCCTTCCATGCCACCACTCATAATAATACCACACAGCCATTAGATAACCGTTAGGAGTTACGCAGAGGACGCAACCCGCCTTTTGTGAATAGCATATTACCACAACCTTATCCATCTTGTCAAAGAAGCGAACCGGCACGGTGTGAACGCACCCAACTGCTCACAACTTCTAACCGTATGAGATATTCACCAAATCCGTTGTATCCGTGTCAATCTGTGTGCTATTTTCCGAAGGACACGGACAGGCACGGATGGGACCGCATTCTTGCCCCTTTGAAGCAGGAGTACTCACTCCTCAGGGCGAAGGGTAAAATACCGATGGAAAGGGGGCTATCAGCATGTCGGAGCAAATATACACGCCCAAGCCGCTGGCTACCGCTAAGCCGGTACGACTGATTTTCGTCGGGGGCTTTCTGGGAGCAGGCAAAACCACTGCGATGGGTGCGCTGGCGCGTCGGCTACTGCAAGATGGATTGAACGTAGGGCTGGTGACCAACGACCACGCAGAGGAAATGGTGGACGCCGCACTGGTGCGACAGTTCGGCATGCCGGTAGCGGAGGTGTCTGGAGGCTGCTTTGGTTGCGAGTTTAACGACCTGCTGGATGCTACCGAGCGTGTACTCATGCAGGAGCCAGATGTGCTCATCGCCGAACCGGTTGCCAGCTGCGCCGACACCGTGGCAACGGTGATCAATCCCCTGAAGCAATTCTATGGAAGTATCTTCCGTTTCTCTCCCTTCTCGGTGCTGATAGACCCGATGCGGCTGTATGAGATGCTGCTGGAGGAAAATCCCAGTGAGTTCGCCCGAAGCTTTGCCCCCATTTTCCATCGGCAACTGGAGGAGGCGGATATTCTGGTGCTCAATAAGGTGGACAAACTCTCCACCGAAGAGACACAGCGGTTGGTAGACGCCTTGCGCCAGCACCACCCGAGCAAGCTGGTGCTTACCATTTCCGCGAAGCGTGGCGACGGTGTGGATGAATGGATGAACATGGTGATGCAGGATGCGCCCGCCGGCTCGCGCGTGCTGGAAAAAGCGGATTACAGCGCCTACGAGATTGGCGGTGCGAGACTGGGCTGGCTGAACGCCTCGGTACAACTGGTGGGAGAGCCGTTCTTCAGCGCACGAGAGTATGCGGAACTGCTTTTGCGGCGGTTGCGTGATGCCGCGCTGGCGCGCGGCAGCGAGGTGCTGCACATTAAACTGGCTATCCACTGCCAGGGACGTGCTATGGGCGCGAACCTGCTCAGCACCGATACCGAACCTGTTTTCGGGGGAGAGGAGCTGGGCGACGTGCGTCAGGCGATGCTGGTGCTGAACGCGCGACTGGGTATTGACCCGCCAACGCTGGGAGGCATCACCGCGCAGGCAATCTACGATGTGGCGAAGATGTTGCGCGTGGACGCGGAGATACTGCGTCTGCATACGGTAAAGCCTTCCGTGCCTTGTCCGGCGTTCAGAATGTGTAGCCCCGTGTAGCGACGATGAGTGATCACTGGCTCGACAGATTTCGTCAGGAAGCGGTGCCCCGTATTCTGGAGATATTTCAGCCAGAGCGCGTCATCCTGTTCGGCTCCCGTGTCACAGGTAACGCCAGCGAAGATTCGGACATCGACGTTATCGTCGTGTCATCCTACTTCAGGGGAATGCCTTTTCTTCAGCGTATGCCTACAGTAATGCGGCGGATACGTTTCCCGAAGCACGTTGATTATATCTGCTACACCCCGAGGAGTTCGAGCGGATCAGGCACGAGTCAACCGTCGTCATGGATGCACTGGAGAGATGCGAGGAGATAGTGCTTCAACCGAGATAAATGCGCTGCCAGGAAGCCTTAGGGGGAGAAACCCACAAGGGAGTGTTCAGAACAAGACTGCCACAGGGTGAATAGAAGATATGCGAAGCGCTGTGCTGGTGGGTATCCTGTTGTTCGGCGTTGGTACGATGGCACTTCCACAGGCAAATGAGAACGCCTTCTTGCAGCGGAAAGGCACTCAGCTGCTGCTCGATGGCAAGCCCCTGCGTCTGGTGTCGGTAAACAAGTTTGACCTCTTCCTGCGCTTCCTTGAAGGCGGAGAGGCGAAACAACAGGCAGTACAGGCCATCGAAGAGGCGGCAAAACAAGGCTTTACCGCTATCCGCTTCGCGGGCGTCGGCTTCTACCCGTCGCACATGCGCAACTGGGCAAATGAAAAAGTATACTGGGGTGCATTTGACGAGCTGGTTCAGACCGCGAAACGACACGGTGTGCGCCTGATACCCGTCATCAACTGGAACCTCTTCCTCTTCCCCGACATGGCGAACGAGTGCGTGCAGGACATGTTGACGAATCCCGACTCACGCTCGCGTCAGTACCTGTGGCTGTATACCTACCAGCTGGTCTCGCGCTACAAGAACGAGCCGACGATACTGTTCTGGGAGCTGACCAACGAGATGAATCTGGGCGCGGACCTGGAGTTTATGTTCCCCTACGGCAGAAGCGAACTGAACCCGGTGCACGAGGGCACGGCGTTTATGCGCCTGCGTCGCGATAACTTCACCACCGAACAGATGATACCCTTCCTGAAAGAGTGGGCAACCTTCATCAAGCAGAACGACCCCAACCACCTTATCGGCTCGGGATTTTCCTCACCGCGTCCGGCAGCGCAGCACCTGAGACGGGCGATGGGTAAAGGCGACTGGACGGAGGACAGTGAGCAGGAGATGGAAACCTACCTGCGCGACACCCACCCCGACCCGATAGACCTGATCAGCGTCCACTTCTATCGCCAGCACGACAACCTGCGCTTCGGCAACAAAGAGGAAGACTCCGCGCAGGTTCTCGCTGCGTTCAAACGGGCGGCGGAGCGCATCGGCAAACCGCTGTACATCGGGGAGACCGGGGACGACTATGCCCGCCGTCCAGACGCACCCTTCCTGCGAAACGTGCTGGAGCAGGTCAAAAAGCTGGATATTCCCCTCGCGCTGATATGGAACTGGATGAGTCCCGGAGACCCGTATGATGTGAGTGCACAGCGTACCCCGCAGGTGGTGCGGATGATGCGTGAAGCGAATGACCGTTAGCTCTCGCTAAGCAGGATTATCGCTGTCCAGTTGTGAAATGGCTTAGGGAAACAGGACGGTTGAGGGATCGATGGGAAAGAATTCGCAGGTTCGGCTGGACTGGTCGCTGGTGAGGCGATTGATTTTCGGCTCGCCGCTCTCCACCGAGCAGATGGCGCATCAGCGTCTGCCCAAGATACTGGCGTTGCCGATCTTTGCCTCGGACGCTCTGTCCTCCACGGCATACGCCACGCAGGCGATACTGCTCAATCTGTTAATTGCCGGACCGCACGCTCTGCACCTGACCCTGCCCATCTCCGTTGCCATCGTGGTGCTCCTGTGGATAGTGGTGATTTCTTATACGCAGACGGTACACGCCTATTCGCAGGGCGGCGGCACCTATATCGTTTCGCGCGAGAACCTGGGCATCAACTGGGGATTGTTGGCAGCAGGGGCTATCCTGACGGACTATGTGTTGACGGTGGCGGTAAGCATTACGTCCGGTGTTCAGCAAATCACCTCCTTCTTCACGAACCTCGCGCCCTATCAGACGGAGCTGGCGATAGCAGCGATATGGTTTCTTACTCTGGCGAATCTGCGCGGAGCGAAAGAGAGTGGAGCGCTGTTTGCCATCCCCACCTACTTCTTTGTGCTCACGATGCTGGGCACGGTGGCGGTAGGTGTACTGGGACCGCTATTTGGCTACCATCCCCGCCCCTACCAGCCGTCAGCACAGCAAACCGCTCAACAGGTAGCACATGCCATCTCTCTGGGGCTGATTCTGCGAGCGTTCGCCTCCGGTTGTGCGGCGATGACGGGTATCGAAGCGGTAGCGGACGGCGTGCAGGCGTTTCGCCCCCCTGAGAGCAAAAACGCCGCGCATACACTGGTCGCCATGGGAGCCATCTTGAGCACCATCTTTTTGGGTATCTCGTACATCGCGCAGAAGTATCACATCGTGTACTATGGGCATGGAGCACATGGTGAGGAAGCAGGCGCGGAATCGGTCATTTCGATGGTGGCGAGGGTGGTGTTCCATGACGAACCCATCTTGCGCGGCGTGATTCTTTTTGCGACCGCCATCATTCTGGTACTTGCGGCAAACACCGCTTACGCCGACTTCCCCCGCCTGAGCTCCATCCTCGCCCGGCACGGCTATATGCCCCGCCAGCTGGCAAATCTGGGCGACCGCCTCGTCTTCTCGAACGGCATCATTCTGCTGGCGGTGTTCGTTTCCGTGCTGGTGGTAGCTTTCGGTGGTAACGTAGACCGCCTGATCCCGCTGTATGCGGTGGGCGTGTTTACAGCCTTTACCCTCTCACAGGCGGGTATGGTCAAACACTGGCTCCAGCAGAGGGGCAAAGGCTGGCAGTGGAAGGTGATGGTAAACGGCATCGGCGCGATAGCGACCGGCATCGTGTTGCTGGTCATTATTGTGGAAAAGGGACCACAAGGGGCATGGGTTGTGCTGGTGGTCATCCCGATACTGATGTGGATGTTTACGCAGGTGAACCGGCACTACCAGAAGGTACGTGCTCGCCTGACGCTCAAAGACTACGAACCGCAGCCTCTGCCACCGCACACGGTGCTGGTGCTGGTGCCGGATGTGCATCGTGGGGTGGTGCCCGCGCTGGAGTACGCCCGCGAAATCTCCAAAGACCACAGAGCGGTACACATCGAGATTAACCCTGCCGATACGCAACGCCTTAAGGACCGGTGGGAGCAATGGGGCGGAGATATGCCACTGGTGATTATCGAGTCGCCATACCGCTCGTTGATTGGCCCGCTGGTGGAGTATGTTAAGCAAGTACGGGCAGACCATCCACGCCACCTCGTGACTGTAGTGCTGCCTGAGTTCGTGGTGACCAAATGGTGGGAGCGTGCTCTGCACAATAACTCCGCTTTCCTCATCAAGCTGGCGCTGGCAAATATTCGGGGAGTGGTGATTACAAACGTCAGATACTACCTGGATTAGTGGTATCATAGATGTTATCATGTAGATCGCAGGGAAACGATAGGGCTCTACAATGAACTGGTCTGCTGCTCGTCGCGTTATTTTCGGCACCCCATTGCCTACTGAGGAGGCGGCGCATCAGAGATTGCCGAAGATACTGGCGTTACCGGTATTTGCCTCAGATGCCCTTTCCTCTTCTGCGTACGCAACGCAAGAGATACTGCTGAATCTGGCTCTGGCAGGGACCGTAGCCCTGCACGTGACGTTGCCTATCACCATAGCCATCGCGATGCTCCTGGCAGTGGTCACTATCTCCTACATTCAGACCGTCCATGCGTACCCTTCAGGGGGTGGAGCGTACATCGTAGCCAGCGAGAACCTGTCGCGCCAGATGGGCTTGCTGGCAGCAGCCGCTTTGCTCACCGACTATATACTCACCGTAGCTGTAAGCGTAGCTTCCGGTGTACAGCAGGTTACCTCCCTTTTGCCCGAACTGACACAGTTCACCGTGCCTCTTTGTATCCTTGTGATACTCTTCGTCACCCTCGCTAACTTGCGCGGGGTGAAGGAGTCGGGAGTGTTGTTCGCTTTTCCCACCTATTTCTTCCTGATAAGCGTGCTGGGCATGATCGTATGGGGTGTGGTATCGCGCCACATACTGGGTATTCCTCCATACCGATTACCCCAACCGCCGATACAGGCAACGACCGCTCTGAGCGTTGCGCTGGTATTGAAAGCCTTCGCCAGCGGATGCTCGGCACTGACCGGAGTGGAAGCCATCAGTAACGGTGTGCAGGCGTTCCGACCACCGGAAAGCAAGAACGCCGCGCAGACGCTCACCGCAATGGCGGTGCTACTGGGTAGTCTGGTGCTGGGAATATCTTATCTGGCGCAGGCTAATCATGTCGTTTACGCGCACGGCTATGACCAGGAGTCCGCAATATCTCTGGTGGCGCGGGCTGTATTTCACAATAATGAGACTCTCCGCGGGATGGTGCTCGTGGCAACTGCGCTGATACTGCTCATCGCTGCAAATACTTCCTTCGCCGACTTTCCTCGTCTGAGCTCTATCCTCGCTCGTGATGGCTTTATGCCTCGCCAGCTCTCCAACCTGGGCGACCGGCTCGTTTATTCTAACGGCATCATCCTGCTGGGGGTCTTCTCCTCGCTGCTCATCGTTGCCTTCCACGGTAAAACTGACAGGCTAATACCGCTCTACGCTGTTGGGGTCTTTCTCGCTTTTACGCTTTCGCAGGCGGGCATGGTCAGACACTGGCTGAAGTTGCGCGGGTCGGGCTGGCACTGGAAAGCGGTTATCAACGGACTTGGGGCAACCGCTACGGGTATCGTGCTTATAGTGGTTTTGATCGAGAAGACGCTCGAAGGCGCGTGGATTGTGGTGATTATCATTCCGGTCATGATATGGATGATGGACAAAGTGTATCAGCACTATCAGTACATGAGGTCTCAGTTATCGTTGATCGGCTATGAACCGGAACCCCCATCCCCGCATACGGTGCTGGTTCTCATTCACGATGTGCACCGCGGCGTCATTCCGGCGCTGAACTACGCGCGGGAAATCGCCTCAGATGTGCGGGCGGTGCATATCGAGGTAAACCCACAGCATACCCCTACTCTGAAGATGCGGTGGGAGCAGTGGGGAGATAGGATACCTCTGGTGATTATTGAGTCGCCGTATCGCTCACTGGTAGGTCCCATCGTTGAATACGTCAGACAGGTCAAAGCAGACCACCCCCGGCATATCGTTACGGTAGTGGTCCCTGAGTTTGTGGTAACGCGCTGGTGGCAGCGTATATTACATGCGAACTCTGCTGTGCTGATTAAACTGTTCGTAGCCAATATCCCCGGGGTTGTGGTGACCAATGTACGGTACTACTTGAAACCGCCACAGGCATCCGCGTATACTAACGGTGCACCACCACGGTAGATGGTTTTGATGTCAGGTGATAGAGAGTAAAGGTTACAAACCGTTTGCGACGCTTCGGTCTGCACGTCAGGTGCTGGCTCCGCTGTCGTTTCTGGTGCTTCTTGGGCTTTTTCTCAGCACGCAAACGCCTGCCTTCCTCACCTGGGACAACCTGCGCACGGTGGCGATACAAACCGTTGCGGTGGCAATACTGGCGATTGGCGAGACGGTGGTAATTATCTCCGGTGGAATTGACCTGTCGGTCGGTGCTGTGCTGGCGCTCAGCGGGGTAACGGCGGTGTATGCGATGAGAGAGATGGGTGCTCCCGCCTGGGCAGGTGTGCTGATTGGGCTGGCAACCGGTGCGCTGTGCGGACTGTTTAACGGACTGGTTACCACGCGCCTGCGGATGCCTGCTTTTGTGGTCACGCTGGGGATGCTGGGCATGGCGAGCGGCGCTGCGCTGTTGATTAGCGGGGGCGTGTCGCTGACGGGCATTGCACCGGGCTTCGAGCGACTGGGTAAAGAGTGGTCACTCTGGGTGCTGCTGGCTGTTGCGGTGCTCTTTCACCTGCTGCTGAGTTTCACCAGGCTGGGGCGTTACTGCTACGCCATCGGCGGTAACGCGGAGGCGGCGCGCCTGTCGGGAGTATCGCTGGTGCGCTATCAGAGCACCTATTTTGTGCTGTGCGGGCTGTGCGCGGGGCTGGCCGGGGTGTTGCAAGCCAGCCGGGCAACAGTGGCACAACCAACCGCCGGTAAGGGTTGGGAGCTGGACGCCATTGCCGCTGCGGTCATCGGCGGAACCAGCCTGATGGGAGGACAGGGTAGCATTGTAGGCACACTGCTGGGCGCGTTCCTGATGGCAATCATCCGCAACGGCTGTAACCTGCTGAACGTGGAGGTGGAGTGGCAGCAGGTGCTAATCGGCGCGATGGTGATTGTGGCGGTGTTCTACGACCGCTGGCAGAGAGGCAAGGGATAAGGGGTATGGAGCCTCTCTTCGAGGCGAATGTTGCTGAAAATCCCGCATTGGGCCTGGGCAGGCCGCGGCTATTTCTCTTTTGTCTTGATAAGACGGTACCGCACATTGGGGCTTCTGACCTGCTGTGTGGTTGGTTCAATTCGCCCCTCCTGACGCAGTTGGCGCAAATGGTAGCGTACCGTCACCGCTTTCGCGTTGAGACGTTCTATCATCGCCTACCACCTCACCCTACCGCCTGCCTACCCCACGCTCCGCGCCTTTACGAGGCGGCTTTTCACCAGTTGCCAGCAGAGCGGGTTGGTCAGGGTGTAGTGGCGGATGGCTTTCCAATCCTCCTCGTTTCAAATGATATGTTCGCAGTAACCGCGTTGCCAGAGGCGTCGAACGGTGCACAGATTGCAGGAGAATACCCCTTCCCGCTACAAATATACCAGTAGGTACATAACCAGCGAGAAGCGAACGAAGACAAATAACCGGAGGCACATTCGGTGAATATACTGGTAGTGAACTGCGGTAGCTCTTCGGTGAAATACCGGCTCTTTAGTGATTCGCGGGAGCGTGCGCGAGGATTGATAGAACGGGTCGGCAGCAAGCAAACCCCTAATCACACGGTGGCAGTGCAGCAGATGTTCGCGCAGCTCAGCGAGATGGAAGATGGCTTGCCGATAGAGCAAATACACGCCATCGGGCACCGTGTGGTGCATGGCGGCGAAAAGTTCACCGGCTCGGTGGTTATTACCCCGGAAGTGATCGAGGCAGTGGAGGCATGTGCGACGCTTGCGCCCCTGCATAATCCGCCGAACCTGCTGGGCATCCGCGCTTGTATGCAGATGGCGCCTCAGGCGATACAGGTGGCGGTGTTCGACACCGCTTTCCACCACACCCTGCCGAAACATGCCTACCTGTACGCCCTACCCTACGAACTGCGCGAAAAATACGGCATCCGCCGATACGGCTTCCACGGTACATCGCATCGCTACGTCTCGGAGCGGGTAAACGAGCTGTTAAAACAGCAAAACGCACTGCAGCCCCCCAGCAAGGTGATATGCTGTCATCTGGGCAACGGCAGCAGTATCACCGCCGTGCTGGACGGCAAAAGCGTGGACACCAGCATGGGCATGACCCCCGCCGAGGGACTGGTGATGGGAACCCGCTCCGGCGATATCGACCCGGCGATCATCTTGCACCTGCAGCGCACCCTCGGCTGGGACGCCGACCGGGTAGACCGCCTGATTAACAAGGAGGGCGGATTGCTTGCGCTGGCTGGGGTATCTGACATGCGTGACGTGGAAGCGCGAGCCGCCGCCGGGGATAGTAAAGCGCAGGTCGCTTTTGAGGTATTCTGTTATCGGGTAATCAAATATATCGGGGCGTACGCCGCCGCAATGAACGGCGTCCATGCCATTGCCTTCACGGCGGGTATCGGCGAGAACAGCCCGGCAGTGCGCAGTAAGATATGCGCCTCGCTGGAATATCTGGGAGTGGAGATAGATGAAACCGCCAACCGCGAGGGCAAAGGAGAAAGGTGTATCAGCACGCCCCGCTCGCGGGTCAAAGTATATGTCGTGCCAACAGATGAGGAGCGCGTGATCGCCGAGGAGACACGCAAACTGGCGGAGGGATTGCGGAAGTAACATCTCATTATAGAGAGGGGGAGTTCCCCGTGAGACTGGATTTAACCGAGATCGCCCAGCACGTTGGCAAGCAGATATCCTACAGAGTAGATGAGCCGGCAAGCTCCATTGAGGACGTACGGGTGCTGGCTCCGATTCAGGGTAATCTGCGCTTTACCAACACCGGCGATCTGTTGCTGGTGCGCGGACTTTTGCATACCAGCGTGGAGCTGGAATGCAGTCGGTGCTTGCGCCTTTTCGAGATGCCTCTGCTCTGCGAGGTGGAAGAGCAGGTAGAACTGCGCGCCATCGCAGCACGCCCGTTCGAGCATCCACAGGTCACCATTGTGCCGGAAGAGGGCGACACGCTCTTTCTGGAAGACAACATCCTGGACCTGACGGAGCTGATACGGCAGATGTTGCTGGTTTCTCTGCCCATCAAACCGCTGCATGATGAGGAGTGCAAGGGGCTGTGTCCGACCTGCGGCGCGGACCTGAACGAGGGTGAATGCTCCTGCGAACGACCGGTAGGGCATCCTGCCTTCGCCGCGCTGGCTCAGCTTCTTGCACAGATGGAAGAGGCTTAAGCGATGCGAACCGAGCTGCTCAGAATCGAACCTAACGTCTATTATACGGTAGATGAGGCAGCAGCCAAGCTCCGGGTCTCTTCAAAGACATTGCTGCGCCTGCTGCGCTTCGGCAAAGTGCGTGGCGTGAAAATCGGCAGACAATGGCGCATTTTGGGTTCTGCCCTGCTGAACCTGTCCATCCCTGAAGGAGAGAGTGAGGCGGACTTGCTAGCTGACTGGCTGGCAGCATCGTCGTCTGCTCTACGCGAAGTATGGGATAACGAAGAGGATGCCGTATATGACGACCTTCCAGAGAGGTGATGTTATTCTGGTTTCCATCGCTTTCAGCGGCGCAACAGGGTATAAAAAGCGTCCCGCGGTGATTATCAGCACAGATGCGTTCAACTTGGCAGGTACTAAGCTGATTGTTGCTGCCGTCACAAGCAACATTTCGCCTCCATTTCGCCCAGGCGATACGCTGCTGAACGACTGGAATGAAGCCGGGTTACTGAAACCTTCTGCTGTACGCGGAGTACTGGCAACGGTGGACAAATTGGACGTGATAAGAAGGCTTGGCAGGCTCTCCAACGACGATTTCACATTGGTGATGGAGGGAATCGGCTCAATTCTGGGCTTCAGGAACCCTGCTTCAGCATCCCAGTGATTATATGTCCGTAGCCCAAATGGCTGCGGACTCGTGATATAATATATCGGCAATTTTTATCGGAAAGAGGTGAAAAGGTGGCTTTACCAAAGAGACGACATTCGCATGCGCGAACAGCAAAGCGGCGCACCCACTATATCCTGAACGCCGCAACGGTGGTCAAGATTGGGCGATGTCCAACAAATAACCCTGACTGCCCCGGCGCGCATCTGTCGCACACCGCCTGCCCTGTTTGCGGTTACTACAAGGGGCGACAAGCGGTGCTGATTAAGCAGAAGCGTCGGCGCGAGAGATAGTCTCTGTTCTGATGGCTCACGCTACCTCAGCCATACGTATCGCTGTAGACGCCATGGGGGGTGACTACGCCCCGCAAGAAGTGGTTCGGGGATGCTTGACCGTCGCCTCCGAAATGCCCTTTGTGGACATCACGCTGGTGGGCGACCGGGAGCGCATCACTGCAGAATTGCGGGGAGCCTCCTTGCCCTCCAATGTACACCTTCGCCACGCCTCGCAGGTTATCGACATGGGTGAAAGCCCGGTACAGGGCATTCGGCGCAAGCGTGATGCCTCTATCGTGGTTTGTGCCCAGATGGTGCAGGATGGCGAAGCGGACGCTTTCTTCTCCGCAGGCAACAGCGGTGCGGCGATGGCAGTGGCCGCCTTACAAATTGGGCGCATTCCCGGCATCGACCGCCCCGCCATCGCCGCGGCGATACCCAGCAAAAAAGGGCGTTTCGTGCTGATCGACGCGGGCGCCAACGTGGATTGCGACCCTTCGCACCTGCTGGAGTTCGCCATCATGGGGTCGGTATACGCACAGGTAATACTGAACATCCCCAACCCTACTGTGGGTTTGCTCAGCAACGGGGAAGAAGAGGGCAAGGGCAATCAGGTGGTCAAGGTGGCGCATAAGCTGCTGCACCAGAGCGGGTTGCCCTTCGTAGGCAATATCGAAGGCAAGGATGTCTTTGAAGGCAAAGCGGACGTGGTGGTGTGCGATGGGTTCGTGGGCAACGTTGCGCTCAAAATCGGTGAGGGAACCGCCAGCTTTATGGTGAGCCTGATTGAAGAAGAGGTACGGCGCAATCCGTTGCTGGTGATACCACTGGGCTTGATGAAGGGCGTGATTCGTCGCCTCAAACAGCGCACCGATTATGCCGAGTACGGCGGCGCGCATCTGCTGGGCGTGCGTGGCGTGTGCGTTATCGGGCATGGACGGTCCCACGCCAGCGCAATCGCTAACGGCGTACGCCTTACCGTACGCTCCGTACAGGAGCGGATGGCGGAGCGCATCGAAAGCGCAATGCTCCAGCAAACCGCCCTGCTCAGCACTCTACCCTTCCTCCTGCAGGAGAACGAAGCCGATGCGCAGTAACGTGCGTGCGGGTATCATCGGGGTAGGCGTCGGCATTCCCGAAAAGGTCATCACCAATCACGACCTGGAACAACGCATCGATACCACCGATGAATGGATAGTCACCCGCACAGGCATCCGCGAGCGGCGCGTTGCTCCTCCGCACATTGCTACCTCCGACCTCGCCGCGCAGGCGGCGCATCAGGCACTGCAAAACGCGGGCAAGAGCGCAGAAGAGATAGACCTGATTGTGGTTGCTACCGCCACGCCCGACATGCCCTGGCCCTCTACCGCCTGTCTGGTCCAGGCGAAAATCGGAGCGACAAAAGCGGCGGCGTTTGACCTGAACGCGGTTTGCTCGGGCTTTGTGTACGCGTTGTGGATAGCGGCACAGGCAGTGGAGACAGGGGCGTATCGCTGTGTGCTGGTGATTGGCGCGGACATCCTGTCGCGTCAGGTGAACTGGGAGGACCGCGCTACCTGCGTGCTTTTTGGCGACGGTGCGGGCGCGGTGATACTGGCTCCTGTCGAGGAGCCTTACGGCGTGCTTGCGGGCGTGCTGGGCGCGGACGGCACAGGCGCCCCCTTACTGAACGTGCCTGCCGGTGGCACGCGCGAACCGCTCAGCCCCGAAGTGATTGCCCGGAAACGGCATACCATCCAGATGCGCGGACGCGAGGTGTTCAAGTTCGCGGTGACCATCATGGGCGAGGTGGCGGTGCAGGCTTTGGAGAAAGCAGGCATCCCTCCCGAAGAGGTAAGCCTCTTCATTCCGCATCAGGCAAACATTCGCATCATTCAGGCGGCGGCGGAACGGCTGAACCTGCCGATGGAACGGGTGTTCGTCAACGTAGACCGCTACGGCAACACCTCGGCGGCGTCGATACCCATCGCGCTTTACGAAGCGTGGGCGCAGGGACGTCTGAAGAAGGGTGACGTGGCGGTGGTGGTGGGATTCGGCGCGGGTTTGACATGGGGAGCCTGCGTGCTACGGTGGATGTATTAGGGAGGCGACAATGTACGCGCTGGTATTTCCGGGACAGGGTTCGCAAGCGCGGGGCATGGGCAAAGAGATTGCCGAAGCGTTCGCGTCGGCGCGGAAGGTTTACGAAGAGGCGGATGAGATACTGGGCTATCGTTTGAGCGCACTGTGCTTTGAGGGAGACGAAGAGGAGCTGCGCCAGACGGTTCATGCTCAGCCGGCGCTCTTTGTGACAAGCGTGGCAACATGGTACGCCCTGAGCGAGCAGGTGGAGCTGCATCCCATCTGCGTGGCAGGACACAGCGTGGGCGAATATGCGGCACTGGTGGCGGCAGGCGTACTGGAGTGGCAAGATGGACTGAGGCTGGTGCGAGCACGCGCCGAGGCGATGCAGGCGGCTGCAGAGGGGTCACAGGGCACAATGGCAGCGGTGCTGGGACTGGATGCGGAGGCGGTGGAAACGGCGTGTGTAGAGGCATCGTCTGCCGGAGTGGTGTGCGTGGCAAATTACAACTGTCCCGGGCAGGTGGTGATTTCAGGCGAGGTGGACGCTGTTAACCGGGCGGCTGAGCTGTGCAGGGCGAAAGGGGCAAAACGGGTAATTCCCCTGCGCGTCAGCGGAGGGTTCCACTCGCCGTTGATGCAACCCGCCGCCGAGCAGTTTCGTCGGGCGCTGCAAGAAGTGAGGTTTCGTCCGCCGAAGGTACGGGTGGTGGCGAATCGCACAGCGAACGCGCTGGGAGAGGAAACCGACTTTGCGGCTCTGCTCACCGAGCAGCTGCTCCATTCGGTGCGCTGGGAGGAGAGCGTGCGCCGGATGTGGGAACTGGGAGCGCGGCTATTCGTGGAGTTGGGTCCCGGCGACGTGTTGAGCGGGCTGATACGGAGAACAATTGCCGAGGCGCAGACGCTGGCGGTGCATACCGCCGAGGACGTACATCGCGCTGCGGATTTGTTAAAAAGTTGAGGGGGATGCATACCTGTTCTGAAGAACGCGCCATAAGAAGGTGGTTAAGAGGGACTTGGATATGCACGGATGGACAGATTGGCAAGGTGGGAGGATAGATTGAGGCTCGAAGGCAAAATCGCGCTGGTTACCGGCGCAGGAAAGGACAGTCGGGGCATCGGGCAGGGTATCGCCGTTGCCCTGGCGCGCGAGGGGGCAGATGTGGCGGTAGCATCGCACACGCTGGCGAACGCGCTGAGGGTCGCCGATGCGGTGCAGACTCTGGGCAGGCGTTCGCTGGCGGTGGAGATGGACGTCTCCCGTGCGGAATCGGTAGAAGCCGGTGTTGCTGAGGTGCTGAGTGCGTTCGGCAGAATAGATATTCTGGTAAACAACGCGGGCATCACACGCGACGCCCTGCTGGTACGTATGCGCGAAGAAGATTGGGACGCGGTGCTGGACGTGAACCTGAAGGGGGCGTTTTTATGCAGTCGTGCGGTGGCACGGGTGATGATGAAACAACGCTCGGGGTGTATTATCAACATCACGTCCATTATGGGGTTGACGGGCAACGCCGGACAGGTAAATTACGCTTCGGCGAAAGCGGGGTTAATCGGTTTTACCAAATCGCTGGCGCGAGAACTGGGTTCGCGCAACATCCGCGTCAACGCAGTTGCTCCCGGCTGGATTGAAACCGCCATGACCGACGCCCTGCCCGACCAGGTGCGCGAAGCCATCCTGAAGCAGATTCCGCTGGGGCGTTTGGGCAGGGCAGAAGATGTTGCAGGAGCAGTCGTCTTTCTGTGCAGTGAAGAGGCGTCGTACATCACCGGACAGGTCTTGACGGTAGACGGCGGTCTCGTTATGATATAGCAAGCGGTTACCGAATCACACGAAAACACCAAAACTTACCGATACGGAGGGAACGAATGAGCACGTTTGACCGCATCAGAAAAGTGATTGTGGACAAGCTGGACGTCGACGAGGGCGAGGTAACACCGGAAGCGTCCTTTGCAGAGGACCTCGGGGCGGACTCGCTCGACGTGGTGGAGCTCATCATGGCTCTGGAAGAGGAGTTCAACATCGAAATCCCCGACGAAGATGCCGAGGGTATCCGCACGGTGCAGGATGCGGTGAACTACATCGAGCAGAAACTGGCTGTGGGCTAACCGACGGTGGACACGATGTGGCGGCGGGTAGTGGTGACCGGCATGGGCGCCATTACCCCGTTGGGCTTGGGCGTTCCTTCCTTCTGGGAGGGACTGAAAAGCGGACGCAACGGGGTGGCGACCATTACCTCGTTTGACCCTTCTGGACAGCCGGTGCGTTTCGCGGCGGAAGTCAAAGGCTTCAACCCCGAAAACTATATCGAGCGCAAGGAAGCGCGTCGTATGGACCGCTTCACGCAGTTTGCCATCGCGGCGACCAAAGAGGCGCTGGCAAGCTCGGGGCTGGAAATCACCGACGAAAACCGCGCACGCATTGGCACACTGATTGCCAGCGGCATCGGTGGACTACAGACTTTGGAGGAACAGCATAAAGTGTTCCTCGAGCGCGGTCCTGACCGGGTGAGTCCTTTCCTTATCCCCATGATGATTGCGAACATGGCATCAGGACAGGTTGCCATTCAGTTCGGGTTGCAGGGCCCCTGTACAACAGTGGTGACCGCCTGCGCAGCGGGCACGAACGCGGTCGGTGATGCGTGGGAGATCATTCGACGTGGCGACGCCGATGTCATGATCGCAGGAGGCACCGAGGCGGCGATTACCGCCCTTGCGCTCGCCAGCTTTGCCAACGCCCGCGCGCTCTCCACCCGCAACGACGACCCCGAGCACGCCAGTCGTCCCTTCGATGCCGAGCGGGATGGCTTCGTGATGGGTGAAGGCGCAGGCGTGCTGGTGCTGGAGGAGCTGGAACACGCTTTGCAACGCGGTGCTCCCATTCTGGCGGAAATCACCGGCTACGCCATGACTGCCGACGCCTATCATATCACCGCTCCCGACCCGGAGGGCGACGGCGCAAAGCGTGTGATGGAGCTGGCAATGCGCAAGGCAGGTATCGCCCCCGACGAGGTAGACTACATTAACGCACATGGCACCTCTACCCCCGCCAACGACCGGCTGGAAACGCTGGCTATCAAACGTGCCTTCGGTGACCACGCCTACCGACTGGCTATCAGCTCTACTAAGTCCATGACAGGACACCTGCTGGGCGCAGCAGGGGCAATTGAAGCCATCGCAACGGTGCTTGCCATCCAGCACCAGATTGCCCCGCCGACCATCAACTATCAGGTTCCCGACCCGGAGTGCGACCTGGACTACGTGCCGAACGAGGCACGCCCGATGAGGATAGACGTTGCCCTATCTAACTCCTTCGGTTTCGGTGGGCACAACGCCACGCTGGTGTTCAGGCGCTGGGAGGGCTAAAATGGGTGAACTCACCACGCATGAGCGCGTCAAGCGGATGTACGAACACCGTGAGGCAGACCGCGTGCCCATTACCGACAGTCCCTGGGGAGCAACCATCGAGCGCTGGCATCGAGAGGGCATGCCCGAAGAGGCTGACTTTGCGGAGTTTTTCGGTCTGGACCGCTTCGCCTATATCGGTGTGGACAACAGCCCGCGTTATCCGGGAAGGGTAGTGGAGGAAACGGAGGAGTACATCATCACCACCTCGCCCTGGGGCGTGACGATGAAGAACTGGAAGCATCGGGGAGGCGTGCCGGAGTTCCTCGATTTCACCATCGTAGACCGCGACAGCTGGCAGGAAGCGAAGGCACGCATGACCCCCACACCCGACCGCATCCCCTGGGACACCCTTCGGCAAAACTACCGTCGCTGGCGCGAAGAGGGTTACTGGATCAGCGCAGGATTGTGGTTCGGCTTCGACGTCACCCACTCGTGGGTGGTGGGCACAGAGCGCGTGTTAATGGCGATGGTGGAGGACCCCGAATGGCTGGTGGACATGTTCCATCATTTTCTGGATGTGAATCTCGCACTGCTGGATATGATATGGGAGGCAGGTTACACCTTTGACGAGGTAACCTGGCCTGACGATATGGGCTACAAAGGGCATCAGTTCTTTTCCTTGAAAACCTACCGCGACCTGCTGAAACCCGCTCACAAACGAGCCTGCGAGTGGGCACAGGCGCACGGGGTATATGTACGCCTTCATTCCTGCGGCGACGTGCGTCCGTTCATCTCCGAGTTTATCGAAATCGGCGTGCAGATGCTTAACCCGATCGAGGTGAAGGCGGGCATGGAACCGACCGCCCTCAAACGGCAATACGGGGACAGGCTGGGCTTTCACGGCGGGTTGAACGCAGTGCTATTTTACGATATGGACGCCATGTTCGCGGAGATGGAGCGCGTCATCCCAGTGATGAAGCAGGGTGGCGGCTACATCATCAGCTCCGACCACTCCGTGCCCGACAGCGTGAGTCTCGATCAGTTCCGCGCCTTTGTGCAGAAGGCGAAAGCGCTTGGAAGGTATGACTAGATGACCAGGTCAAACGGCAGGTCGCTGATGTCACGAAGCCTTCGCCCGTCTACAAGTGTGCGAAGCATATCCGCTTGATCGTGATTTTTCACGGCATCAACCGCTTCTTGCAGTTCCGGTAACGCGATGTGATACACACAATCGATGTCTCCTGTTCCCAATGCCAGCGCCGCAAGACGTGTGGGCATAGGCTCCGCAGTAACCGCAACGATGCGAGGCGTATGTCCTTTTCGATTACGGATGATGTTCAGCGCTTCAGTGCGCGTATTCTGCGCACGGTCACTACGGATAGTCCATTTGCAGGAAACAATTGCGTGCAGGATGTAGCCATCGTAGTTCACCCGGCGAGCAGGAGTCAGCCGAGCCGGTAAACGCTCTTCTGCGAACAGAGAGCCCTCAGAGTCGAAGAAGGCATCCTCTTCACTGTATCGGGCAACGATAACGTCCGGCTTGACCAGGTACTCGGTACCCAGTATCGTTTTAAGGTCCGCGTCTCGCTTCGCCAAGTCGTCCAGACGCGACAGGTGTTCATACTGATAGTACCGGGAGATGCGTCCGCCCGTCTCGAACCGCCACGTGCCTGGTCGAGCGCGCAGGAGTGTTGTGAACGTCTTCTCTATGAACCGTCTGGTAATTTCTTGGAACTGCGCTCCTATCTCTTGAGGCGTCAGGCGCGGTGCGGTCGGAGGTTCTGGCAGACGTTTGGCGAGTTCCCTGCCGATGCTCACACTGCTCGGTGAATCCTTATCTGACCAGTTGGGAACCCCGTGCTTATCCACAAACAAGAGAACCCTGCATATTTCAGCAAGATAGTCCTCTCGAAAGTTTGGAACGTGTTCACCTCTCACTTGACCAACCCGATGACGTATTCCTGATGCATCCGTTGCTCTATAGTACTACCGTTACCGGCATGACGGCTGGCAGGCATCATGCGTCGGTCGCGGTGAATGCGTCGGGTACCCACTCCTGCTACACGGAAACCCACCGCCTGAGCAACCTCACCCAGACAGAAGTCAGCGCGAGTATCTACCCCTTTCAGCCTCGAGCTGGCAACAACAAACACCGCGCAGCGCCCCGGCTGCAGCACACGATAGGCTTCACGCATGACCTGCGTCATGTCCTGATAATACCCCTCCAGTACCTTCGCCTTGCGAGCATCCAGCTTGCCCACCATGTCAACCACTTGCTGCACCGGTTTCGGCAGTGATATGCCGTTCCCATACTGCAACACCTCGTGCCCCACGTACTCTTTTCTTCGGAGGGAAAGAGCATCAACAGGATAGCCAAACCATACCAGGGAGAACTTGTGGGCACGCATGTAATCGATCGCGTTTGCGGCGTAGGGAGGTGAAGTCACGATAAGATGCACGCTGTTGTCACGTAGAGGGAGTGAACGAGCATCCGCGCACAGTACAGCCGCTCGTCCAGCACAACGACCTGCTTGCTCGATACTGGCGACGTTTTTCCGTAGCCTCCTGGCAAACTCCTCGATAGCGGAGCGGGGAACCTTCCCCGCCACCTTATGGGGACGGGTGTGTGCCAGGTCCGTCGCCAGCGATACCCCCCCTGATTTGGTAACGATGATGCCGGAGAAGCACAGACGCAAGAACTGCCGTACCGCAGGACTTGGCTCCGCCTCTATCTGTAAGAGCAGAGCCATCAGCTCTTGCTGGGTTTCCTGAGTGAACCAGTAGTCCAGAAACCGCCGCGTTCGGTCATCGAACCGATTCTGTATCTCCCGACACACAGCGGACCGGTCTCTTTCTAAGGCGAAATAGGCGCGATTGCACACGTTCAAACCAGACTGAAACGCTCGTGCGGGATCAGGAGGATCGGTCTTAACTTGAGAAAGCAGGAGCGCAAGCGGGTCTATATCGCTGCCAATCCCGTATCTCTCCATCCGTGTGGCTTCCAAAAGGGTTGTGCCGGAGCCGACCATTGGGTCAAGTACTACCTCGCCGGGCTGGGTCAGGTGCTGAATGAAGAGGCGGGGCAATGCAGGGGGGTACTTCGCAGGAAAGGCGTGCAGGTTGTGTATACCGGTGTTGTCGGAATCTTGAGCGAAATCCAGATCCCCTTCCAGAAGTTCGCTTAACACGCTGTCCAGAGATGATTCGACAAAACCCGAATAGGCGCTCTTGTCGATATGTTGGTCGATGACCAGCTGACCTCGTTGCGTCATTGGGGTGTCCTTTCCTCCCGCCTCATTTTACCAAGATTCGTCCGGGAAGTCACGACTGGGCAGGCGCGGTTGGGGCTACTGTTGAAATCTCTCGGACAGATGCCTCTGCAGAAAGCGACTCGGCGGAAAGTAACACCAGCACAATCCATATCACGTCCGACAACAGCAGATGTATCAGCTGCATCCACACAGGAGCTTTTAACACCACGTTCGTCGCGCCGGCAATCAACTGAAGCACATACAACATCATTAACATCATCACAAAGCGGGCGACCAGAGTGCGGGGACGATGGTTCAGCACCCAAATACCGGCCATAGAGAGATAAACTCCTGCCAGCACCGCGATAACAGGATGAATCGGACGGAGGGCAACCAGCGTACGCACCAGCGGGGACTGCTCGGGACCGATGCCCAGCCCGAGCGTCAGCGTGTCGCCCAGCGCGATCACCGCACCTGTCATGCCTGTTACCAGCGTTGCTACCACTCCGCCTGCCAGCACCTGCAGTAGCCTGCCCTGTCCGCGCAGACGGAACCCCGCTCCACCGGACGCCCACCACGCGGTGAGCGTCAGCGCGGCTAACAGCAGGAAGGTATTCGCCAGATGTACCGCCATCGATATCGCCCGCGCGACCGACGTGTCGCGCGCTACCCACTCGAAGAGCACCAACCCTGCGCCCACCAGAGCCTCGGTCACGATGAAAAGCAGCGACAGCGACGCGCCGAGACGCACGATATGCCTGCGGGGATATGCACGAAACGCCCAGATGAACATCACCAGCACCGCCAGCAGTGCCAGTCCGCTCGTGGCGCGATGGGTGAACTCGATGAGCATTTCCACCGACCGGGGGCGCGGGATCACCTCACCGTTGCAGGTGGGCCAGTGACTGCCGCAGCCTGCGCCACTGCCCGTCGCCCGCACATACGCTCCCCACAGGATAACCGCCACGTTATACGCCAATACTCCCCAGCTGAATCGGGCTAATCGGTTCATAAGC
>BEHS01000005.1 GCA_002898895.1 bacterium HR16
TGGATGGGGAGGTCAGCTGGTTCATGCCGCCAGAGAGAACCCATCAGCAGGTTTTACGCTTCCTTTCTTACCTGCTGGAGGAGTACCTGCACGACACCGGGTTGGGTGAGTTTCTCTTCGCGCCGTTTGAACTTTTCTTGACACGGAGTAACACTTCCCGCGAGCCTGACCTGGATAGTAGTGCTTCGCGAGAACCTTTCGCGCCTCACGGAGGACCGCGCCACAGGTGCCATCGACGTGGTTGCAGAAGTGATTTCCGAGGACAGTGTACACCGCGATAGCGTCGAGGAGTTTCTGGAATACGAACGGGAAGGTATCCGGGAATACTGGTTGATCGACCCTCTTCAGGGGCACAAGGGTATCACCATCTTCTCGTTACAGGATGGAAGTTACATCCCTGTGCTCGCCGACGAGGAAGGGTGGTTGAATAGCACGGTGCTACCTCGCTTTCGCTTAAAGCGGGAATGGTTTACTGGCGAGCATCTGCCTGACCCCCGCACCGCCTGGCAGGAGGTGCGGGGATAAAGTATCCGGGGGAAGTGCTCGAAATAGACCTCTTCCCCGTCCCCTCTCCTGCGAGGAGAGGGGAGCCTCGCGTCGAACTCCCCCTTCCCTTGTAGGGAAGGGGGCTGGGGGATAGGTCAAACCCACCTCTCTTCGGTGTCTCCAAGCAGAGTGCTACTGCCCCAGCGCGTGCTGAACCGCCTCCTCCATCTGCTTCTCGGTGCCCGGTCCGAAGCCGACCTGCACCCACGCTATCTTCCCCTCGCGGTCAATCAGCACGAAGGTGGGGATGCCCTGTACCTTGTAGGCGTTGAGCACCGCGCCCTCTTTGTCCATCAGCACGCGGAAGCTATAGTTGTTGTCCTGCATAAACTTCTTTACCTTGTCCAGCTCCTCTCTGGCATTCACCGCCAGGACCATCAGGTCGCCCGATTTCGCCTTCTCGTGCTGGCTGAGAGCTTGCGTGTGGGGTAGCGAGTTTCGGCACGGTGGGCACCACGTTGCCCAGAAGTCGAGGAACACCACCTTGCCTCGCAGACTGCTCAGCGAGACCTCGTTACCCTCCATGTCGGTCAGGGTGAAGTTGGGAGCTTCCTGCCCCTTGAGCGAGGTGGTATCGTCTCGCTCTGCCTGCTGTTTGGGTTCCTCCTTCTTGGCGTCCGCCGGCGGCTTAAAAGCGAACGCCGTCTTCTGGACGGGCGTGTTCAGCTGCAGGGCGGTCACCAGTTCCTCGTAGGTGTCGCCGTCGGACATTTTGTACACCATGCGGTATACCAGCCCGTCTTTCTGTCCCAGGAAGAGGGTCATGGTACCGCCTTCACCTGTCAGTTCCACCACACGGCACGGCGTTGCCCCTACCTTTTGCGTGCCCTTTGACTGTGCCTTGTTGAAGCTCCGCTTCACGAAGCCCTCCAGCATCTGCCCGAACTGCGGCTCCATCGCTACAGCGGCGAAGCCCGCAAAGTTCAGATATCCGCCCATCAGCGGCTTGTCTTCAGGCACGGGTTGCTGTGTGTAGGTCTTGCTCTGAGCGTCGTAGGTCGTGAAAGTGGCGCCATCGCTCGTAAAAGATTGCACCAGTTTGCCGTTCTGCGTCACCTGCACGGAAAACTGCTTCGGGCGCAAGAATTGCACAGAAGCCACAAAGGTCTCACCCATCTTGACCTGCACCGTCGCCCGCAGGCTCTGCACCTTGTCGTACGCCTGTCGAATCTGCTGCAGCACCTGTTGGGGAGTGATATTCTGTGGGAGTGCACCTGTTGCCAGCGTCAGTATGGCGCAGGTAATCAGCAATGCTCGTTTCATCCTCTTCCGCCTCCTCGCGAATGCTCTTTGCGCAAAGTATACCAGAAATACACGGTGAGACACAAGCAAATGTCCGGCACCCGATGTCAGCCTTAGAGGATTCCACCGGTACACTCCGTAACTTTACCACAAAAGGGAGCGCAGAAAGGTACTGTCGCCGATGGCACGAGTATTCATCCTGCCCGATGAGATAGCCTTAGACCTGCCGGATGGTACGCCGTTTGTCCGCGCGTTGTGGCAGGCGGGAGTGGCGGTAGAAACGCCGTGTGGTGGATTTGGAGTCTGTGGAAAATGTAAGGTGCGGTTCACCGGTGGGGCGGTTCCCGATCCCACCGAAGAGGAGCTGCGCCATGTGTCCGCGTCAGAACTCGCGGAAGGCTGGCGATTAGCCTGTCGTCATCGGGTGACCGGCGATGCGGAGGTGGTGGTTCCTGCCGAGAGCCGCCCCGCCATCGCCCAGGTGCTGACCACCGCAGTGGAGCGTGCTGTGCCTTTGGAACCTGCGGTGCGCCGATTACCTCTGCAACTGCCCGCGCCAAGCACTTCAGACGAGCGTTCCGACCTGCGTCGCCTGCTGGATGCGTTGCATGAACAGCATGGCGTCAAACTGGAGGCGGAACAGGTTCCGCTGAGCGTCACACGACAACTGCCGCAGGTGGTGCGCGAGGCGGATTTCCACCCATTTGTGGTGCTGTTCCACGACCCCGACCACCCCGCCGAAACGCGCCTGCTGGCGGTGCAGTCCGATGATGCCACCCCCCTGCTGGGCATCGCCTTTGACATCGGCACCACCACGCTGGTGGGATACCTGATTGACCTGCAAAACGGCAAGGAGATGGCGTACGCCGCGCGCCTGAACCCGCAGGTACAGTACGGCGACGACGTGGTGTCTCGCCTCACCTTTGTGTACCATGACCCAACGGGTTTGAAACTGTTACAACATGCGGTGGTGCGCGGTCTGAACGAGATTATCGCCGAGGCGTGCCAGTCCGCAGGGGTAGACCCCCAGCACATCTTTGAGGTAGTAGCGGTGGGCAACACCACGATGCTGCACTTTCTGCTGGGGGTGAACACCAACTCTATCGCCGTTGCACCGTATGTGCCGGTGTTCACCGACCTGCTGAGCGTGGAGGCGCGTCAAATCGGCTTGCGTGTGAACCCTTCCGCGGTGCTCACCACCCTGCCCTGCGTGGCGGGCTATGTCGGGGCGGATACGGTGGCGGTGACGCTGACCCACCTGCACGACCCCGACGACGAAACGGTGCTTGCGTTGGACATCGGCACGAACGGCGAAGTGGTATTAAGGCACCGGGGCAAATACTACTGCACCTCCGCTGCGGCGGGACCGGCGTTCGAGGGAGGTCGCATCTACCAGGGCATTCGCGCCGAGGTGGGGGCGGTTGCCCAGATCAGCGTGGAGAGCAACGGTGAGAACCATTGGCTACACATCACCACCATCGGCGGAGGGTTGCCCAAAGGCATCTGCGGTTCAGGATTGATAGATGCCGCCGCGTGCCTGCTGGACATCGGCGCGGTAAACGAGGCGGGGCGCATGAATAACAACGGCGACGGCAAATGGTGGGAATCGCACCTCACCACGCTGTGCGAGCAGAAAGCGTTCCAGCTGGTCGCGCCGGAGGCGTCGGGCATCCCCGAAGGCATCGTGCTCACCCAGAAGGACGTGCGCGAGCTGCAGCTGGCGAAAGGCTCCATCCGTGCGGTCACGGAGGTGCTATTGCAGGAGGCGGGCATTCGCTGGGCGGACGTGCACCGCGTGCTGGTAGCGGGGGCGTTCGGTATGTATGTGAATCTGCGCTCTGCACAGCGCATCGGTCTGCTGCCGCCCGTACCGCTGGAGCGCATCGAGCCGGTAGGCAACGCCGCAGGCGCGGGCGCAAAAATCGCCCTGCGTTCGGTACGCGAGCGCAAGCGCGCCGAGTGGCTGGCGCAGCAGATGAAACATGTGGTGATGACCGGCAACCCGCAGTACCAGGAAGCCTACATGGACCACCTCGGTTTCGTGGAGACGCTGGATTGAGGCAAGCACCATGATACCACGTGAGCGCATACTGACCGCTCTGAACTTTCAAGAGCCCGACCGCGTGCCGATTTATGTGTGGATATTCGGTCAGCCCGGCGTGATCGACGACATTCTGGCGAGGTACGGCACGTTTGAAGCCTTCTGTGACGCGCTGGATGTGGACATGACACAGGCCTTCCCCGCCAGGGGTTTTCTGAAGCAGGGCGCGCCGCCCAATAGCCCCGATTCTGAGTACGAACCCGCCTACGGCTGGGTGTACACGTTGGACGCGGCGTTAGAAGCGGAGTTCACCGACCCCGATGACCCCGAAATCTACACCACCATCCGCGCCGAGATCGAACACCACAAAGGGCGACGCGGGCGGGCGGTGTTCGTGCAGACGCCGGGCGTGTTCGAAGCGGCAAACGGCGTTATCGGTCAGGAGCAGAACCTGATAGAGCTGGCGTTGCGCCCCGAGCTATGCAGGCAGCTGTATGAGCGCATCGCACGGTGGTCTGCCCGCTACGCCGAGAACTGCCTGGAGCTGGGCGCGGATGTAATCCACATCTCCGACGACTGGGGCATGAACAACGCGCTGATGTTCCGTCCGCAAACGTGGTGGGAGGTCATCTATCCCGCCGAGAAGATAATCTGCGATGCGGTGCGCCGCAGGGGCGGTCTGCTCTCCCTGCACAGCGACGGCTATATCACGCCGGTGCTGGACGGCGTGGCTGAACTCGGTTTCCGCGTGGTGCACCCCGTGCAGGAATCGGCGGGCATGGATCCGGTTCAGGTAAAGCGCGACTATTTCGGCAGGCTGGGCATCTACGGCGGTCTGGACGTGCGCACCATGCTGGGGCGGGGCTTGCCTCGCGAGCAGCTGGCAGAACAAATCCGGCGGGTGATGAACGCGCTGAAACCCGGCGGCGGTTACATCTTCTGCACCTCACACATGGTGCAACCCGGCACTCCGCTGGATGAGGTGGAGTTCGCCTATCAGGTAGCGCATGAGGTGGCGAGGTATTGAGGCGCAGGTAATGCGTAGCAACGTGTCTCCCCTGCAAAAACACCCTGCTTTACCCGATAATTCTCACAGGTGAGACAGCGCAGTGGGAGGCATCAGGTGACTGTTGTACAGGATCAGGCGTTAGGGTTGCGAAGGCTTATCTCTCAACGACCGGCGGACGGCGTGCTGGGCATCACGCCCGGCTTGCGTATGGGCACGTGGGTGATTACCGTTGTCAGCGGCACGCCGGAGTCGGGCAAGACTACCATCGCCACCAACCTCTCCGCCCTGCTGGGGCAAACGGGGCGCCACGTGGTGTTGCTGGACGGCAACGTGGGCGCACTCACCTGTAGCCGTCTGCTGGGCACGGAGCCTCGCTATTCCCTTGAAGACCTGTTTGCCGACCGGCGCGACCTTGCGGAGATTCTGGCTTCCGGCGCGGCGGGTATCCGCGTGTTGCCGGGTGGGGCGCGTATCCTTGCCCTCAAACGGCTTTCCGCTCGAGGCCAGCGAGACGTGATGGAACGCCTGCGCAGTCTCGAAACGCTGGCGGACGTGGTTATCATCGACACCGGTAACGCCGAGTCCACCGATACCCTTGCCTACGCACTTTCTTCTGACATCGTGCTGGCGATAGCCCTCCCGCAACGGGAGAGCCTGCTGCACACGTATAGTCTGGTGAAGCGGTTGCTTCTGCAACGTGCCGACCTGCAGGTCGGCTGGGTGATGAACCGGTGCAGCTCGCCGGCGCAGGCGCAGAAGATTGGCAAACAGGTGGAGCGATTGCTTTCCGGGCAGTTTTGGGGCAGGGTGAGGCTATTAGGTTGTGTGGTGGAGGATAACAGCGTGAGCGCAGCAGCGGAGCAGAACGCCTGTTTCTGGCTTTCCTGTCCCGAGGGTCCGGCGGCAAAAGGGTTGTCTGCACTGGCAGCAGAGCTCCGAACCCAAATCCTGGCGCATCCGGGGGCGGGCAGGGGGCTTCATGCGTTCCTGGCGCGGCTTGCCGACCACCTGCGCCCACCCGCTCTGCTGCCCATACCGAAAGAGGAGGAACAACAATGGCTCGTAGCCTGAAGGTACTGATTGTTTCCGCAGAGGTTGCACCGCTGGCGAAAGTCGGCGGACTGGCAGACGTGGCTGGCGCGTTACCCAAAGCGCTGCGTGCGCTGGGACACGATGTGCGTATAGCCATGCCCTGCTATCGAATGGTTGAGAAGAACCCCGAATATCCGGTGCGCACGGTGATTAAAAGCCTCCCCGTCCCGATTAACCCCATGATCACCGAAGAGGCGATTATCCGACGCACCACACTGAACGGCGGCGTGCCCGTCTATCTGGTGGGACACAAACACTACTTCACCGAAGCCACCGAATCGAAGAAGATATACGCGCTGGAGCCGGAACCCTATGTCTTCTTCGACCGCACCATCCCGCTGATGCTGCAAGAGCTGGACTGGATGCCCGACATCATCCACGCGAACGACTGGCATACAGGGTTCGTACCGGTGTACATCCGGGTGCTCCATGCGCATCAGCCGGAGTGGCAGCAGGTGGGACTGGTTTTCACCATCCACAACCTGGCGTATCAGGGCGAGTTTGGGTACGAGCTGTTGTGGAAAGCGGGCTTGCCAGAGTGGTTGTTCCATTACGAGCGGCTGGAGTTCTACGGGCGGGTGAATTTCCTGAAGGGCGGTATCGTCTACTCCGACATGGTGAACACGGTCAGCAAGACCTACGCGAAGGAGATTCAGACGCCCGAGTACGGCTGCCGGATGGAGGGATTACTGCAGTACATCGCATCTCAGGGCAGGCTGGAGGGTATCGTCAACGGCATCGACTACGAAGAGTACAACCCCGCTACCGACCCGCGCATTCCCGCGCACTACAGCGCGGACGACCCCTCGGGCAAAGCGGAGTGTAAGGCGGCTCTGCAAAAGGAGTGCGGTTTCACGCCCGACCCAAACGCTCCGGTGCTGGGCATGATTACCCGTCTGGCAGACCAGAAGGGACTGGACCTGATTGCGCCTATCGCCAAGCAGATATTGAAACTGGGCTTTCAGTTCGTGGTGCTGGGTACCGGCGATCCGCGCTATGAAGAGCTCTTCACGCAGCTGGCGAAGGAACATCCCGACCAGATGCGTGCGTTCATCGGCTTTGACCCCGACCTCGCTCAGCGTATCTATGCGGGCAGTGATATGTTCCTGATGCCCTCGCGCTTCGAACCGTGTGGACTGGGGCAGCTGATGGCGTTGCGCTACGGAACCATCCCTATCGTGCGCAAGACGGGTGGTCTGGCAGATACCATCGCCGATTTTTCGCCGCGTACTGGCAAGGGCAACGGCTTCGTGTTCGAGCAGTACGATTCGTCGGAACTGCTGAAGGCGATAAAGCGTGCGCTGAAGACGTACCGGCAGCCGGAGATGTGGCGCAAGCTGGTGGACACTGCCCTGCGCTCGGACTTCTCGTGGAGCCGCGCGGCAGGCGAATATGCCGGGCTGTACCTGCGCGCGCTGGAGCAGCGCAAAGCCAGCCTGGAAGCGGCGTAGGGTATAAGAGCACAGGGATAAACGCGGGCGGGACGGATTGGCACAGATACTATCCGTGTATATCCGTTGCATCTGTGTTAATCTGTGTGCTATTTTCCGAAGGACACGGATAAACACGGATAAGACGGATTGACGCGGATGATGCAACCGTGTCCGTCCGTGTGCTATTTTTCCGAAGAACGCAGCAACTGGCAATCGCGCTGTCGCTGTGTTATACTAACTAACGTGGCGGAGTTCGGCATGAGCGCAAGTCGGCTAACGTGGTTTGTAGCTCTTTGGGGCGCATTGTGGACGTGGTTACTGGCGAGCTGGAGTGGTGTATCGCTATCGACAAGCATCCTGCGTGCCGTGACCGTGTTCGTTATGCTTACAGCGGTCATGATAGTGTTTCAGGTCGTACTGGACGCCTCCAAAGGTACGCGAAAACCTGTCGAAAACCGACCTGCCTCGGATGAACCACCCGCCCCGGATGAGCCGCAAGAAGAGCGCGAAGCGGCGTAACAGCGCGTTGTGCAACACATCTCGGAGGAGAACTGGCAGGTCATGCCGACAGCGGAGATGGACAAAGCGTGGGAGCGTTACAAACGCTACGGCGACCCACAAGCGCGAAATCAAATTATCGAACGCTATGCCTATCTGGTGAAGATTACCGCCGGGCGCGTGGTCAGCTCGCTCCCACCTACCCTGGACCGCGAGGACCTGGTGAGCGCAGGCATCATGGGTCTGATCAAGGCAGTAGACCAGTTTGACCCCTCCCGTCAGGTCAAGTTTGAAACCTACGCCATTGCGCTCATTCGGGGGGCGATTCTGGAGATGCTCCGCTCGGAGGACTGGGTTCCTCGCTCCGTGCGCGACCGCGTCAAGAGCCTGGAGCGCACCTACTCTGCCCTCGAATCGCGTCTCGGACGACCGCCTACCGAAGAGGAAATCAGCCAAGAACTGGGCATCTCTATCGAAGACTACCACCAGCTGCTCTGCGATGCGGGGCGCACCAACCTGCTCTCCTTAGATGACCTGATTCTGAACACGCAGGATGCGGGCGAGAAACTGCATATCTCTGACGTGCTCTCCGACGCCACCTCCGACCCTATGGCGGAAGTGGAACAGCGCGAAATGCGCCGGTTGCTCGCGGAAGCCATTGACCGCCTGCCCGAACGCGAGCGACTGGTCATTGCGCTGTACTACTATGAAGGCTTGACCTTCCGCGAAATCGGCAGGGTGCTGGGCGTCTCCGAATCGCGAGTGTATCAGCTGCATACGCAGGCGGTGCTGAGACTCCGCAACTACCTGCAGCGCGACGCGGGCATGTTCTGAGCAGATGACGCACCCCGAATCCCCGAACATGGTTATCGGCCTGATGTCCGGCACCAGTATGGACGGCATCGACGCCGCGCTGGTGCGTATCCATGAAGCGGGCGAGAGCCTTCAGGTGGAGACGCTCGCTTTCCGCACCACTCCCTATCCCCCTGACGTGCAGGCAGAGCTCGTGCGCACCATTCGCGGGGAGACGGGTGTCGCTGAAATCTGTCATCTGAACTTCCTACTGGGGGAGCTGTTTGCCGACGCTGCACTACAGCTGATGCAAGAAGCGGGTGTGACGCCCGAACAGCTGCTGTGCATCGCCTCGCACGGGCAAACGGTCTGGCATCAACCCGAGCCGATAGAATGGCAAGGACGCGCCATTCGCTCCACTCTGCAGATTGGCGAACCGGCGGTGATTGCAGAACGCACAGGCACACCCACCGTAGGCGATTTTCGGGTGGCAGATGTGGCGGCGGGCGGTCAGGGCGCGCCGTTAGTGCCTTATGTCGACTACTTGCTCTTCCGTCACCCGTCGGAGGGGCGTATTCTGCTCAACATCGGCGGTATCGCCAACCTCACCGCCATTCCCGCGAACGCCTTGCCTGAGCAGGTCATCGCCTTCGACACGGGACCGGGCAACGCCCTCATCAACGTGGCGATGGAGATTGCCAGCGGAGGCAAGTACCGCTACGACCCTGAAGGCTCCTTCGCCCAGCGACACCCCGTGCGCGAGGAGTGGCTGAATGAACTGCTACAACACCCTTACTTCGCGCAACCTCCGCCCAAGTCCACCGGGCGCGAAACTTTCGGTGAGGCGATGGTACGCAAGCTGTTGCGCCGTTATAAGCTCTCTGACGCGGAACTGCTCGTGCCTGCGCTGACCGAGCTCACCGCCCGCACCATCGCAGACGGCATCCGTCGCTTCGTGCTCTCCAGAATGCGGGCGGCAAGGCTTATTGTGTCGGGAGGTGGTGTGCATAACCGCACGCTCATGAAGCGACTGCGGGAACTGCTCCCCGAACTGCAAGTGGAGACCAGCGACCGCTACGGCATTCACCCCGATGCGAAAGAGGCTGTAGCCTTTGCAGTGCTGGGCTACCAGCGGATACGGGGACGAACTAATAATCTGCCATCCGCAACAGGTGCACGACGGGCGGTGGTGATGGGAAAATTGTGTCTGCCGTAGCTATCCCTTTACAGCACCCAATTGAATCCCTCGCACCAGGAACCTCTGCGACACCACGAACAGGATAACCAGTGGGATGATATTCATTACGCTGGCGGCCATGATGAGGTTGGTCTGCCTGCCGTAGTTGGTGTCGAAATAGAGCATCCCGATGGGCAGAGTGCGCAGGTGTTCGCTTTTGATTAAGATGAGGGGCCAGAAGAAAGAGCCGTAGTTGCCCATAAAGGTAAATATCGCCAGCGTAATCAGCCCCGCACGCGACAGGGGCATGATGATGTCCCAGAAGATTTGCCAGTGCGTCGCGCCGTCTATCTTCGCCGCTTCGTTCAGCGAGGGCGGGATGGTGAGCATGAACTGCCTCAGCAGGAACGTGCCGAACGCGCTGAACGCCGCCGGCACAATCAGCCCGATGTACGAGTCCAGCAGGTGCAGCCACACCATCAGCGTATAGTTGGGAATCATAGTCACCACGCCCGGAATCATCAGCGTGGCGAGGTAAAGGCGGAACACGGTGTCGCGCCCCTTCCATTGCAGGCGGGCGAAGGCGTATGCCGCCATCGCGCTGGTGAGGCACTGCAGGAAGGTCACCCACGCGGCGATGAACACGCTGTTGAAGTAGTAGCGGGCGAAGGGGATTTGCTCGAACACCTTCGCGTAGTTCTCGGGATGCCATACGCTGGGCAAGGGGTTAATCTGCTCGACCTCTTCCAGCGGTTTGAAGCTTGCAAGCACCATCCACACAAACGGCGCGAGGGTGGTCAGCGCGATGAGCGTTAGCACCAGGTGGCTGAGCACCACCTTGCCCACACGATTCCACCAGACGGCGATTGCTGGAGGTTTTGGGGTGGTGGTTCCTTCTACCATTGGATGCTAGCCTCAACCAGAGAACGAGCGTAACCTAATGCGTCGTTCGCGAGAACAGGGAGATTGGTCACGTCGTTATCATAATCACACTGATTGCGCCATTGGCGAAGCCTGCTAAGCCAGATGGCAGCTGTGGAATGACCATGCTGGCGCAGGTATTCTACAACTGCAGCATGGTCTGAAGCGGTTCCTGTTCGTGTAAAATCTGCTCCCCTGGCAAGTTGGTCACGAATGGTGCAAAAAACGGCATAATAGGCTCGGCTAACCGCTGCACGCTGAAGACACTCGCGAGATACTCGCGAATCCCTTTCTTCCATCAGGTACTCTGCCAGTGTTAGAAACTCTTTCCAGTCAAACGCCATGCCTTACTCCGGTGTCTTGAAGTCGGTCGTGAGCAAGAACCATCCATTCGCTCCTTGTAGTAGAGGTACATATTGAGTGTCTATTTCGTCGAGGCTTTGCATTAGTTCCGGACCGTACTCCCAAAGACGGATATACAGGGTAAGGTAGCTGTGCTCGAACTCCATATCCTCATACACGGTAAGGACGAGCTGTGCCTCTGGAAAGCGTTTTCGGGTTTCCTCCGCCGCTTTGAGTAAAGCAGCGACCACATCGGGGTGCTGTTCAAGATAACCTACCACCCCTTCCGTGTTCGTGACCGTAACGCCCCACGCATCAAGTTGATGCAAAGTCTCCCTAATGTATGCAGGGGGTATTGCCTCTTGCAAAACCGTGTGTTGTGCTCTCATACGTTATCCTCCTGTCCTCAGGTTCACTATATCGTGAAACCTGAGGTCTGTCAATCCTGTTCCACGTGGGGTGGAGTGCCTCCTCAATAGCTGACCTCTTTCGCGCCGAACTTCCAGTTGACCAGCGTCACCACGAAGATAATGGCGAACAGTATCCACGAAATCGCCGAAGCGTAGCCAATCTGGAACTCCTCGAACGCCTTGGTGTAGATATAATACGTCAACGTGGTGGTTGTGCCTGCGGGTCCGCCGGCGGTCATCACCCGCGCCTGCTCGAAACCGCCCTGCAGTCCGCCGATGAAGCTCATCACCACGATGAAGAAGGTAGTTGGCGCGAGCTGGGGCCAGGTGACGTTGCGGAACACCGACCACTTGCCTGCACCGTCCAGCTGCGCGGCTTCTATCAGCTCCTGTGGCACGTTGGTCAGCGCGGCAAGGTAGAGTAGCATATTGTTGCCGCCGATGGCAATCCAGATACCCATGATGATAAGCGCGTCGCGTGCGCCCAGTCCGAACTGCTTCGCGGTCACACGCACCTGTTCCACGTCCAGCCCCAGCAGGTTCGCGGTGGAGAGTAACCACTGGGGCGCTTTCACATCCAGCCCCAGTGCCTGGCTCACCGCGTTAATCGCCGCGTTGATGGGACCGAAATCGGGATTGTACAGCGCCTTCCAGAGTATCATCAGCGCAACGCCGCTGGTGATGCTGGGCAGGTAGAAGAGTGTTCGGTATAGCACGATGCCCCGCAGCTTCTGGCTGAGCAGTATCGCCAGCGCAAGCGACCCGGCGATGGCAACGGGCATTCCCAGCATCAGGTAGAGCGTGTTGATGAAGTACAGCCAGAACTGCTGGTCATGCATCAGCTCGATGTAGTTTTGCACGCCAATCCACTGGAAGGGGATGGTGCGCTGCAGGTTCCAGTTACTGAAGCTGACCACGAGCGAAAACAGCACCGGCCCCGCGGTGAACACCGCGAAGCCGAGAAAATTGGGCAGCAGGAACAACCATGCTACCCATCTTTCGTCACGAGCGTGAAAACCTCTTCGCATCGACTGGGCTCCAGTTGCCATCGCCCGGTACACTGCCCAACGCGGTAATTGCCGCGGTAATGCAGGGACGAATGATTATTCGCCCCTACTTCACCACCGTTACCACAGGCACGGTGCACACATGGTACTCCGTACCGTTCACACTGCCCTGCGCATCGGCGAACAGGGCGAAGGCGACGGCATCGGTCGGCAAAGCGATTTCGGCAGTGTATTTGCCGTTGCCTGCGGGCTTGGCGTCCTGCGCCGTCCATTTCGAACTGCGCAGGTCTTTCGTGCTGGATTGCGCCGTCCAGATTTGCACGCCTTCCACCTTGCCCCTGGTGGTCACGGTCACCAGCAGTTTATTGCCCTGTCGCTTCACGTCCGCCTGGATTTGCGCCAGCGGCTGTTTGGACGCCACCGCCAGGTAGAACGCGGTGAGGTTGTTCACCACACGCGGCAAGCCCTCTTGCAGGCTGTGTCCGGCATTGGGCACGTACATCAGATATTTCTCGCCCGGCAGGTCGTTAAAGTAGAACTGCGCGGCGTCTATCACCCAGTAGCGGTCGTTCGCACCGTTGATAATCATCTTGGGCATCTTGAACCGTTCGCGGTAGAAATAGGGGTCTACCGTTGTGGTCAACACCTGCCCTTCGGCGGTGGAGAGCATTTCGGTTAATCCCTTGCTGGAGTAGTCGGCGATCATCTCGCTATACTTGCCCCAGGTGGCTACCTGATGGGGCAGTTGCTTTGGGAAGTTCAGGATATCGTATACCAGCGGGGCGATGGCGCGCACGCGCTTATCTACCGCCGCCGTAAGCCATGTCGTCCATCCGCGCTTGGAGCCGCCGGTGACCATAAACTCCTTCACGTCGATACCCCATTGCTTTTTAGCGATTTCCTGCACGGCGGTCATGGCGCGTACCGCGCTTTTGGTCATCGGCAACAGGGCGGGCCAGGTCTTATCGCCCGTTTTGGCGAACTCCACGAAGGTGTACGAGATAAGCCCGTCTTCGCTCAGACCGCCGAACAGGGGCTGATTGGGCACATCGTTGAGGATAACGCACAGTGCCCCCACCTTGTTGGCTACCTGCCCGAACGCCGCCAGCTCTGCCATCCCGCTACTGCCGGTGATGTAGAGCACAGCAAACTCAGGGTTTTTTAACTGCGCCGGCTTCAGGATATACACGCGGTGCTTCCATACGATGTCGCGCCATTTTTGCGAGGTGAGACTGACCTCCAGCGCGGTGATGCCGGACATTTCGCGGGTGTTCACAATTTGCCAGCCGTAGGTGTTATCCTCGGCAGCCACGTAGTCGTCCAGCGGCGTCGCCGACGCCATCCACGTTGTCAGTGCGACCAGCAGAGATACGCATAACCAGCGGAACATCTGTTTACCTCCATCGGTGAGTTCTCGTTATCATCTGACGATTCGGCTCAGGGGAAGGTTTACCCTTTTTGGACGGGCATCCGTTCGACACGAAGACTGACACCCTACTCGAACTTATCCGCCTTGAATCTCTCCACCGAGAACTGCTCGCCGTGTGCGATGCCTGCTTTCATACAGGCGATGTGCAGTTGCTGTTCCACCGTGCGGACATCCGGCAAATCGGGCAGCAGTAGACCGCGCCTGCCGTCTTCCGTGTGTACGATAACCCCATAGGTGCGCGGGTCCAGCTCCTCCACCGACTGCACCGGCTCGGGCGGATGGAGCACGTACACGGTGTATTCGAGGTCGTGCAGCTCCGACACATCTACCGGCGGGAAGCGGGGGTCTTTCAGCGCGGCATCCAGCGCAACCAGAATAATCTCCCTGCCGATGTCGGGATGTAGCGGACGCAACGTGCCAATGCACCCGCGCAGCTGCCCGTCGGAAGTGTGTATCGAAACGAAGACGCCCTGCCAGTTCTCCACCGGAGGCGGAGGCAAATCAGGTGGCGGTTCGATGATTTCGCGGTCTCGCAGGAAGTGTTCCACCGCGTCACGCGCCAGCTGAGCGTATGGATGACGTGTTGTTCCCATTCAGCGCTTCCCCCATAGATTCACTCGCGGCTCCGTGCCCGCCCGCAGACGCCGGAAGTTCGGGCGGTGTTTCCATGCAATCCACAGCGCAGCGAGCAGAGCGGTTCCATGCACGACACCGTCTGTCTTAAACACCCACATCCACACCAGCGGCAAGGACAACGAGCCAAGAACCGAGGCTACCGACACATAGCGGGTCAACAGTACCAGCACGCCCCACGTGGCGAACGCGCACAGTGACGCCCACGGCGACAGCGCGAGAAATACCCCCAGGCTGGTAGCGACCGCCCTGCCGCCCTTGCCGCGCAGGTAGGGCGAGAAGCTGTGTCCCACAATCGCGCCAATGCCCGCCGAGATGCCGTCCCAATTGAACAGGTTGCCCAACAGGATAGGCACACTGCCCTTGGCGGTATCCAGCAGGAAAACGATAATGCCTACTGCCGGTCCCAGGACCCTGTAGGCGTTGGTGGCGCCGATGTTGCCGCTGCCCACCTCGCGCAGGTCCACCCCCTTCCACAGCTTGGCAATCAGCCAGCCGAAGGGAATGCCTCCGATAAGGTAGCCGACCAGTAGCGCTAAACCATAGTCTCGCCCCAGCCACAGCAGTAAATCGGTTGTGGACATAACGTCAGTCTCCAAACAAATCGCGCTCTACCCACCCTCTTACTTCGCGCATCAGGTGTTCGAACTCCTGCAGCATCTGCGCATGATCTTCCCTGCCCAGCATCCTTGCCAGGATGCGCTGCTCTGCCTCGTCGTCGGGTATCACGTCGCGCGGCATCCCATAACGCAGGGTGAGCGCGTTGCGCACGGTGCTCCAGAGCGGATATGCCTCTGCCGCGTTTCGGCTGTCCGCCGGAGAGACCATCGCAATCATGCGCAGGGCGTGCAGGGCGGAAAGAGTGCTGGTGTGACGTACACTGCGGTGCTGCTTGCCCACACGCAGTTGCCACGTCTGCACGGTGAATTCGATATCCACCATCCCGCCGTATCCCAGTTTCACGTCGCGCCAGCGGTGCTCCGGCTTGAGCCGCTCGTTTTCCACTCTGCGCTTGATGTGGCGAATGGATTCCAGCTCCTCCTTGCTGAGTGCGCGTGCGTACACCACCTCTTCTTCCACCATCTGCCTCCACGCCTCGCCAACCGTGGGGTTGCCCGCGATGGGACGGGCTTTAATCAACGCCTGTCGCTCCCACGTTTCGCCGCGCGTGAGGTAGTACTGTCGATAGTCGTCCACCGTACGCACGATAGCTCCAAAGCGTCCCTCCGGGCGCAGGCGGGCATCCACCTCCAGCGGCACGTCCTGCGCATGTACCAGTCGGCAGAACTGCAGCACTTCCTCGCACATTTTCGCGGTAACCGCATAAGCCTCCGCGTGGGGCACGGAGGCAGGATGCTCGAACACAAACAGGATGTCGGCGTCGGAGGCGTAGCCCAGCTCCCAACCGCCCAGCTTGCCCATGCCGATTATCGCCACCGAGCGCAGCACCTCCTCCCATTCGGAGTGCGCCTCTATCGCACGCGCCTGAGCCATCTGCAGTGCGCACTCCAGCACCGCCTCCGTCAGGTGGGTCAGGTCTCTGGCGGTGTCCGCGCCGCGTGCCTCGCCCCATACATCGCGGGCGGTGATGCGCAGCCTCTCCCGACGGATGAAGGAGGCTATCGTCTGCGCCTGTCGTTCGGGGTAGCCTCGCGGAATGCCGGGGCGCAGCTCCTCCGACAGCCCCAGTCGCTGACGCAGCTGCTGTAACATCTGCTCGCGCGTCTTGGGTTCGCTGGCGATAATCTCCTCGCTGAAAAGGGTGTCCAATAACTCCTGATGACCGCTGAGCGCACGCATAGTAGGTGGACTCGCTCCCGCCAGTTCCACCAGTCGACGCAATACCTCCGGGCTGTCGGCGAAGGCGGTGTACAGCTGTGCTCGATTGGGTACCGCCAGCGCAAGGGTCTCGATGCCCAGCAGAGCGTCATCGGGCGAGGGGCTGCGCGAGGCGTAGGTGATGAGCGCGGGCGCGATACGCAGAAAACTGTGGCGCATGGCGGGGCTTGCCGCCCCGCGAGTAAAGGCAGGTGGACTGTCGGCATCTTCCAGCCCCGCGTCCGTGCCCATCAGCGGGATTTGCAGCAGGCGCAGAGCCGCTTGCGGGTCGCGAAAGCCGTTCTGCTCCAGATGCTGGAGCACCAGCTCTTGCGCTCGGGGGTCGTCAATCGCGCTCAGCAGGTCACGCAAGGGGCTTTCCTGCTGTTCCATCACGCGGTCGCCCGCCTCGCCGTAAAACACTCTCAGGAATATCTCGCGTACCTGCGCTCGCACGCGGTCGTAGGTCTCCCGGAAATATGCGGCGTTTTCGAAGCCCATGCGTCGCGCCAGCAGTTCCAGCTGTCGTGGGTCGGCAGGCAACTTCTGGGTCTGCTGTTCGTACAGTATCTGCAGGCGGTGTTCCACCGTGCGCAGGAAGCAGTAGCTCTCGCGCAGGATAATGGCTTCTTCGGGGGTGAGGAACCCCTCACGTCGCAGGCGTTGCAACGCCTCCAGCGTGTTGCCTGTGCGCACCGAGGGGTGTTGACCACCCACCAGCAGCTGTAGTAACTGCACCGCAAACTCGATATCGCGGATGCCCCCTTCGCCGATTTTGACGTTCGTATGTGTCTCGTCGGCAAGAGCCGCTTTCTGCTCCAGACGGCGTTTGTTGTGGCGGATGTCCTCCACCCATTCGGCGGGCACATAGCTCTGGTAGGTGTACTCCTCCGCCATGCGCATAAACGCCTCGCCGACACGCGGGTCGCCCGCCACAAAACGCGCTTTAATCAGCGCCTGTCGTTCCCACGTCTCCGCCCAGCTCTCGTAGTAGTGGCGGTAGCTGCTGAGTGAACGGCTGGGGGCACCGTACCTGCCTTCGGGACGCAGGCGCAGGTCCACCCGAAACACAAACCCGCGCTCGGTGTTGCGTGCCAGCACGTTCACTATCTCCTGAGCCAGTCGCTCGGCGTACTGGGAGCCGGTCAGTTTGCCCATCACCCCTACGTCGTCATCATGCACAAAGATGAGGTCGATGTCGGACGAGTAGTTCAGCTCCCGTCCGCCGAGCTTGCCCATGCCGATTACCGCGAAGGCGGGGGTGCCGGTCATCTCATAACGTCGGGAGAGCTCCTCGTGCGCTATTTCGTATGCCACCTGCACGCAAGCGTCCGCAAAGTCGCTAAGAGCCTGTGCGACCTCCGGCAGGTCCGGCAGAGGCGAATAATCATTCGCCCCTGCATTCGTCCCAGCCAGAATGTCCATCACGCCGATGCGCAGCACCTCGCGCTGTTTGTAACGGCGCAGGGCGTCTATCTTCATACCGTAGCTGGTGCAGGTGCGCAGCAGGTTGTGCAGGTCGCGGTAGTGCTGGGAGGCGGTTTTGGGGCGTCGGCGCAGGCTGGGGTCGGAGAAGAACTCGAAGTATTCCGGGTTCTGTATCAGGATTTCGGAGAAGAACTGGCTGGTGGCGCACACGGTGAAGAAAATCTCCAGCACCAATGGGTTCTCGGCAAGGAAGCGATAGTAGGGCAGACGGTTCGCCAAGTTCGCCTGCCAGCGCTCGAAGTTATTCAGCGCCATATCGGGGTCTGGCGAGAGCTTTATCGCCCGTAGCAGGTGGGGTAACATCTGGTCAAAAGCTTCGGCGTGCGGACCCCAACCGCGCAGGATTTCAAAAATGGTGCGTGCCCGCTGCAGGTCGCGGATGCCCAGCTCCTGCAGCTGCGCGTCGGTTAACGTATCGAGAGGATTGACCGGTTGCTCCATCGGTTCCTCTTACTCGTTCCGGTGCTTTCCCGCCGCCTCCCTGACCTCGATGCGGATGGGCGTGCCCTCCAGCGGGAACTGTCGCCGGATGGCGTTCTCCAGATAGCGCAGATACGAGAAATGCACGATGTCCGGGTCATTGACGAACAGCACCACCGTCGGCGGTTTGGTGGAGGGCATTGTGGCGTAGTATACCTTCAACATTTTCCCTTTACGGCTGTAGGGACGGGCGTCTACCGCATCGTGGATAAGACGGTTCAATACGCCCGTAGGAATACGATGAGCGTGCGCCTCCGCCGCTTCGAGAGCGGTATCCACCACTGCCGGAACGCCCATGCCCGTCAGCGCACTGGCAAACACCAGCGGCGCGAAGTGCAGGAACGGACACTCTTTGCGGAAGATGCGCGTGAAGTCCATCATCAGCGTTTTGCTTGCAGGGTTCTTCATCATATCCCACTTGTTCACCACCACCACGCAGGCGCGTCCCTCTTCCACCGCGTAGCCGCCCACGCGCTTATCGCCGTCGGTAACGCCTTGTGGACCGTCCAGCACCAGCAAAGCCACGTCACAGCGCCGAATTGCCTTCTGTGCCCTCAGCACGCTGTAGTACTCTATCGAGCCCTGCACCTTACCCGGGCGACGGATGCCTGCGGTGTCAATCAGCACCATCTTCTGCCCGTCGCGTTCGAAGGGGGTATCTATGGCGTCACGGGTGGTGCCGGGTATTTCACTGACTATCACGCGCGGCGCACCGAGAATGGCGTTCACCAGCGAGGATTTGCCTACGTTCGGTCGCCCCACAATGGCGAGTTTGATGGCGGTGTCTTCCTCTTCAGTGGGCGTAGCCGGTGGGAGCAGCTCCGTCACCCGGTCCAGCACGTCGGCGACGCCGTGTCCGTGAATAGCCGAGATGGTAAAGACCTCCTCCCAACCCAGCGCGTAGAACTCGGTGGCGTCTGCCTCGCGGCGGGTGTTGTCCACCTTGTTCGCCACCAGCAGAACGGGCTTGGTGGTGGTGCGCAACACTTCCGCCAGCTCCTCGTCGGCAGGGGTGATGCCCTCTACCGCATCCACCAGAAACAGGATAACATCCGCCTCCTCCATCGCAGCCAGCGCCTGGATGCGCACCTGCGTGATGAGGGGGTCTTCATCTTCCAGCAGCACGCCTCCTGTGTCCACCACCTGAAAGGCGCGTCCTCGCCACTCGGCTTCCCCATACAGGCGGTCACGGGTGATGCCGGGTGTGTCTTCCACGATTGCCACGCGCCTGCCCACCAGCCGGTTGAACAGGGTGGACTTACCCACGTTCGGTCGCCCCACAATTGCCACTGTGGGCAACCGCAGCTGCTGGGATTCACCGATGGTCTGTACGGAGGTCTTTTCCATAGTGGACACCGCTAAAGAGGATACCATAAAAGGGCGGGTTTTGCCACAGGGGATGTAAACAGAAACCTTCATCACCTGAACCTTTCCCTGTACGGCAGGTATGTGCATGGTTAGACGCGAAAAAATACCCAACCTGATTTCTCAAAAGGGGGTGTTTTGCAAGACATGTCCAGAAGCATCTGGTTGTTGTTACTGCTCGTGCCCCTGCTGGTTGGCTGTGGTGCAGGGCTGAAGGAGGAAGGGCGTTTGCCCATCTCCAATCCGCTGGGGCGGTCGGAGGGCGAGACGATGGAACTGCTTGTCGGCACTGTCCCCAGTTCACGCAACGGCGGCGCGGTGACCAAACAGGCGTTCGCCAGGTACACCGGCTCCTTCTCCGACACCAGCACCAACGTGACCATCAGCAACGTGCACCGGTTCATCATCTGCCAGCGAATCCAGTCGGCGCAGGTAGAGGTTCCTGAAGGCGCATCCCTGCCCGATACCATCACCCTGAACAACTTCCATCTCAGCGCCACTTTCTCCGATAATCAAGCACGGGTGACCTTCGATGTGTCCGTCGCCGGTACCGCTACCCTGACGCACACTACGGGCAACAACTATGCGGTCACCGTGCAGGGAGAAGGGGTAGACCCCTGTCTGAGCGCGACGGTGCAGACGGGCGACCTGAACACGCTGGCGCAAATCGTGACGCAGGGAGGCAGTAACATGGTGGATGTTACCCTGACGGCGAGTGTGACCAGCGACCCGGGCCTGCCGGATGGCACCCGAATTCGCCTCACGACCGGTTTAGGTACCGGCACTCTGGAGCTTTAGGAGGATGTGCCATGAGCAAACGAACGTTACTGGCTTTTGTGTTATGGGCGGCGATAGCTGCCTGCGCGTGTGCCGATGAAATCTCCCTCTTCGGATCGCCGAGCAGGGGGATGGCTGGAGCGGGTATCGCGCTGATGCGCAACCCCGCAGAGCAGATGTACCTGAACCCCGCAGCGGTTGCGTACGTACGCGGAGTGAGGTTCGGGTTGGGTAACCTGAACATGGATACGGAGGGCGCCACCTTGCGCCAGATTAGCGACACCGTGACCATCGGGCAGAAGGGGGTGGTAGACCTCGCCGACGCCGCGCGCATCGTACGCACCTTTGGCGAGAAAGAGAAGGTGCAGGCGGTTCTCAACGCTGACTTCGGGCTGGTGTTCAACGGGGTCGCGGTGACCGCCGGGGCGGTGGGCGACTTCCGCCTCTATCCCAACGCGCAGCTGCAGCGCTGGGCTCGCGGGGAAAGCAACGACCTGACCGGCGCACAGGGCGATATCTACGGTATAGTCGCTTTCAGCCTGCCCGACATCACTGTAGGGGCGCGGCTGTCGGCAGGGGGCGAACAGAGCGAAATCGCCGTCGGCGCGAGAGTGCGCGTCCTGCGCGTGTTCTACACCCACTACTTCGCCGACCAGAACGACCTCTCCTCGGGAAACGCGGGTAGCCGGGCAGTGGAGCTGGGCACGGCGGACTATCTGGACAAGCGCGGTACAGCAGTAGATGCGGGCATCATCTGGAAGCCGAACAGGGATGTGCCCCTTTCTTACGCGCTGGTGGTGGAGAACCTGATCGAGCCGAACATCGAGTTCCCCTTCACCGCACCCAACACCTTACAGACGCCGGGTGCGCTCCAGAGCACGGTGAAACCGCTCAAGCGCGCGATCCATGCGGGCGTGGCGATGGAGGGCGCGCTGGGCATTACTTACGTCACCGACTGGGTGGACATCACCAACAACACCGGCAAGCGGGAACTGCGTTTCGGCGCAGAGAAGAGACTGCCGGGTGGACTGGCGATACGCGCCGGTTACGGCACGAAAAACGGCTGGGCGATAGGCGGCGAAATCTTCGGTATCAACATCGCCATCGCGCAGAAGTTTCCTCTACAGGTATCGCGTTCGCTTACCTTTTGACCTCTCCCCCGGCCCCTCTCCTGCGAGGAGAGGGGAGCCTCGCATCGGATGCCCCCTTCCCTTGCAGGGAAGGGGGACAGGGGGTTAGGTGAATACACCTCTCTCAAAAGCTTCGGGAAAGGAGAAGAAGTACGGCTCCGACACACGTGATTATTTGGATGTGAGTGGAGCAGTCTCGTCTGTGTGTCATTCTGAGCGGAGCGAAGAATCTCGTTCTATCGCCACTTTGAGATGCTTCGCTGACGCTCAGCATGACAGGATAGGTTGCTTTGCCTGTCATTCTGAGCGGAGCGAAGAATCTCGTTCTATCGCCACTTTGAGATGCTTCGCTGACGCTCAGCATGACAAAAGGGTTACACAGCCGGCGCAGGCTGGCTTCGTCTGAAAAGGAGCGGCTTCAGCGAATGCGGCTCGGCAGGAGCCTCGCCCTCCCCGCAATAGGATTGGAGAGCCGCGCTCCGTCGCGACCATAAACCGAACGGCTCGGCAGGAGCCTCGCCCTCCCCGGGAAGGAACCTTGCCAGACCGGTAGCACAACATAACTTTGTTTATTTTTCAAAGTCCATCAATCGTGGGGTTCAGCATGTGAAGATGTGCAACCGCCCTTTCACAGTTCATACCCTTCGCCCCTACCGCACGACCACCTCCGCCTGTTGAGAACGTATGTATCGCGACACCGAATCGGTGCCCGGTCCGGCGTCCGCTTCGGGGTCAATACCGCGTAACATCATGCCCTGCCCGCGTGAGAGATGGGTCAATACCGTCGGGTGGTCGGTGGGATCACGCATCTGAATAAGCAGTGTGGTGCGTGCTTCGTGGCTGGTATTTACCCCCGAGCCGTGAATGGTGAGGTAGCTGAACACCACCACATCACCTGCCTCAGCAGGCACGGGCACTGCCGATTCCAGCGGATACTGCTCTATCGGCAAGTGCCAGCCGCCTTCGGGGTTGTGCGTCAAAGGGCCCAGTTTGTGACTGCCGGGCACGACGCGCACACAGCCCTTCTCGATGGGAGCGTCGTCGAAATGCACGATTGCCGCCAGCATGGTGTGCTTCTCATGGGGGAAGTAGGGATGGTCCTGGTGCATCGGGAACGGCGCGCCCCTTTCCGGCGGCTTAATGAAGAGCTTTGTGTGGTGCAGCTGGATGTTCTCGCCGATGAGGTCGGCGATGCGGTCGGTCAAGCGGGGGTCCAGCATCAATCGGGCAAAGGCGGCGCTATGGTACTGGGCGTTGTGACAGTGCAGGAGCTGCGCAGGCAAATCGGTGATCTTCTTTGAACTGCCCCACGCGGCGTTGATGCCGTTCTCGGAGTAGTTCTGCACCAGACGGGAGATCAGCGCGTGAGCCTCTTCCCGCAGATACTGCGCCTCCTCGCGGGTGAACACGGATTTCAGCAACAGGTAGCCGTTTTCATGGTAAAACTGCACCTGCTCGGGCGTGAGCGCGTACTGCTTTTGACCGCAAATCATCGGTGTACAACCCCTCCTGATAGACTGTTTTTGTACGCTAGATTGTGCCACACCGGATGATGTGCGGTCAAGAGGTAGCTACCCGAAATGCTCTCGTATCCGCCTTACCGCCTCTTCCACCCGCTCGCCGTGGTGGTCGCCGCTGACGGTGATGGAGAAGCGCACATAGCCCTCGCCGTATTCGCCGTAGCCGATGCCCGGTATCGCTAGGATACCTGCCCGCTCCAGCAGCTGCTTGGCGAACTCGATGGAGGACATTCCGCCCGGCGTAGGAACCCACACGTAGAAGGTAGCTTTGGGCTTCTGCACATCCCAGCCGATGGACTGGAGCCCTTCTACCAGGATGTCACGTCGCTTCTGGTAGAGGTTCAGCGTGCGCGTGTTGTCGGCGTACAGCAGGGCGTACGCTCCCGCGCGCGAGATGGCGGCGAACTGTTTGCTGTCCACATACGATTTCATCTTGTTCAGGTTGGCGATGGCGTCGCGGTTGCCCGCTGCAAAACCCACACGCCACCCGGTCATGTTGAACATCTTGGAGAGCGAGTTAAACTCTATCGCCACCTCTTTCGCGCCCTCTATCTGTAACAGGCTGGGATGGCGGTATCCATCGTATACCACTTCCGAGTACGCGGCGTCGTTCACCAGCAGGATGTCGTATTCGCGGGCGAACTGCACCGCCTGCCGGTAGAACTCCTGCGTGGCAACCGCGCCGGTGGGGTTGTTCGGGTAGTTCAGGAACAGCAGTTTCGCGCGTCGCGCTACGTCTGAGGGGATTGCCGAGAGGTCAGGCAGGAAACCGTTTTCGCGCTTCAGGGGCATCGTGCAGGTTTCTCCGCCTGCCATGCGCGTGTTAATGGCGTACACCGTGTAAGCGGGGTCGGGAACCAGCGCGATGTCGCCCGGCTCGATGTATGCCCATGCCAGATGCGCCAGTCCCTCTTTAGAGCCTATCAGCAGCAGGATTTCGCCATCGGGGTCCACCGACACGCCGTAGCGACGACGATACCACTCCGCCACCGCTTGCAGGAAGAAGGGTTCGCCGTAAGGGGTTTCGTCGTAGCGGTGGGTGGCGGGGTCTTGCGCCGCCTCGTACAGTTTGTCGATAATGTCGCGCGGCGTCGGCTGGTCGGGGTCGCCGATGCCGAAATCTATCAGGTCGCGCCCTTCCGCCAGCGCCTTCGCCTTCAGTTTGGCAATTTCGCCGAACAGGTAGGGTGGGGTTTTATCCAGACGAGATGCACGTGCAGGCAAACCTTTTTCCTCCTTCGCTCAGATGTCTATCTCTCCCACAAACACTTCGGTGGCGGGACCGGTCATCAACACACGCCCATCGCCCAGCCACTCGATCTGCAGGTCGCCACCGGGCAGATGCACCAGCACCTCTCTGCTGGTGAGCTTATTTAACGCGCCTGCCACCACCGAGGCGCACGCCCCCGTGCCGCAGGCAAGCGTCAGTCCCGCGCCGCGCTCCCACGTGCGCAGGATGATTTCGCGGTTGTTCACCACCTGCACGAACTGCACGTTGGTGCGTTTGGGGAACAGCTTGTGGTTTTCGATCTGGGGACCGACCTTCTCCACCGGGAAGCCGGCAACGTTATCCAGAAAAATCACCGCGTGCGGGTTGCCCATCGAGACGGCAGTGAACTCCAGCTTTTTGCCCGCTGCGCGCAGAGGATAGCCGATAACATTTTGCACGCCGTCCACGCGCACCGGTATCTCCTCCGGCGCGAGACGGGGCACGCCCATATCCACCGTAACGGAGGCGACCTTGCCGCCCTGGATGTTCAACTTCAGCGGTTTGATCCCCGCCAGCGTCTCCACGTTCATCTGGGTGCCGGTCACATGTTTGCGGTCGTAAGCGTACTTGGCGAAACAGCGGATGCCGTTACCGCACATCTCCGCCTCACTGCCGTCGGGGTTGAACATACGCATACGCAGATGCGCCACCCGCGAGGGAAGCACCAGTATCACTCCATCCGCGCCAATACCGAACCGCCGGTCGCACAGGCGACGCGCTAAATCGGGCAGACTCTCCTCAGCTATCTCCGACTTCAGGCAATCCAGCACCACAAAGTCGTTGCCGATGCCATGCATTTTGGTAAACTGCACTTTACGTGACATCGCCTCCTGTGTCTCACAAGATTGTGTCGCCAGGCAGGGGCGAAGGAGTATTCGCCCCTGCAGGTCTGGTCACGGTGTGGGGCGAGAGGTTGTTCGCCCCTGCACGGTGGTCACGGTCAGGCATTCTCTGTGGGTGTCTCGCCGGTTTCTGCGCCTTCGACAGGTGTACTCACCGCGCGCGCCGCGGCATCCGGTGGGCGATAGGTGGAGACCGGTCTGGAAGGCACCACCGAGGTAATCGCATGTTTGTAAACCAGCTGGGTGGGCTTGCCCGGACTGTCGAGCAGCACCGTGAAGGCATCGAACCCGCGAACCAACCCACGCAGTTGCACGCCTCCAATCAAATAGATGGTGACGGCAATGTTTTCTTTGCGCACCTGGTTCAAAAAAACATCCTGCAAGTTGATTTGAGTCTTCGCCATGTCGTAGGCTCCCCTCCGTCCAAAAATCCATTAAGTGTGTTCTGATTCGCTCCGCAGTCGCTCCAGTATCTGCCGCGCCGCCTCTTCAGCGCCTTGCGAAGCGTCTACCCATTCGATCTGCTTGTCGGCGCGAAACCATGTTAATTGACGCTTGGCGAAGCGCCGAGTTTCACGTTGTATCAGCGCTACCGCCTCTTGCAGTTGCAGTTTGCCCTGAACCACCTGCACCAGCTCGGCGTAGCCCAGCGACCGCATGGCGGGCAGGTTGGGGTCATAACCGGCTTCCAGCAGTCGGCGCACCTCCTCCAGCCAACCCTGCGCTACCATCCGCTCCACGCGCTCGTTGATGCGCCGGTATAGCAGCTCGCGCGGCATGGTCAACCCGAAGCGACGTGCTTTACCCACCTCTGGAGGAGGCTGGCGTCGTTGCCATTCCGAAATCGGCCGTCCGGTAACGTGAAATACCTCCAGCGCACGGATGATACGCACCGCATCGTTGGGGTGGATGCGCGACGCCGACTGTGGGTCTACTGCTTGTAGCCGCGCGTGTAGCGCTGCGCTACCCGACCTTTTCACTTCCTGCCACAGCTGCCTGCGCAGTGCCTCGTTTGCCGCCGCAGGGGGAATATGGAACCCATCCAGCAACGCTTTCACATACAGCCCCGTGCCTCCCACCACGAGTGGCAATGCTCCACGCTGCCGAATCTGCCGAATCGCCTCCAGCGCCATCTGTTGAAACCTGGCAACACTGAAGGGTTCATCGGGATTGCAGACATCGATGAGGTGGAAGCGCACGCGCCTCTGCTGCTCCGGCGTGGGTTTGGCGGTACCGATATCCATTCCGCGATAGACCGCCATGCAGTCCGCGGAGATAATCTCTGCGCCCAGCGCGTCTGCCAGCAGAATACCCACATCCGTCTTGCCGGTAGCGGTGGGTCCCACTACCGCCACAACATCGGGCAGGAAGTCTCTCATCGGCTCCGTGCTTCTCAGAGTGTGGCTGTTGCACACGCCCTTGCTACTTGACAAGGTACAAAACGCTTGCGCAACCCAGTATACCATAAGCAGGGGCTAACCTGCAAGGTTTACGGGGCGGGGAGGGCATCGGGTGGTTTGATTCACCGGCTGACCGCGATAGGTGGGGAATGCTTTTTGTCACGGGGGAGTCGTCGGTCGCCGGTTTGGACTCTCCACGAAGGGGACCGACGGCTCTTTTTGCGTAGCTAACCAGAAATTTTCCCCGATTTTCTCGCAAAAGGCTTGCATTTTTGCGGGGGGGTATGGTAGAATGGAGCCAAAGCGGGGTAGTAAAAGCGGGTGCTCCTTGACAACCTGTTTTAATTTTCTCATAAAACGACAAAAACTGTTTGGGTTACGAGCCTACCTATAAGGGATTGAAACTTGCACGTTGGATTAGATAGTCCAGCCTCGTGCTGCGAGGTTACGAGCCTACCTATAAGGGATTGAAACCAAAGCGAACGCTATCGGTTGCCCAATAGTCGAAAGGTTACGAGCCTACCTATAAGGGATTGAAACTGAACGATGAGATAGAACTGTCTGCATTCGAACAGCGGTTACGAGCCTACCTATAAGGGATTGAAACTCCGGTCGGTATGTTCGGTGTCCGCTTCCGATAAGCGGGTTACGAGCCTACCTATAAGGGATTGAAACGTATCTGCGTAGCTGATAGGCGATAGAGGCTGTACCCAGTTACGAGCCTACCTATAAGGGATTGAAACCTCTTCCCAGCCTCCGATTTCCCATGCCTCGTCTATGCACGGTTACGAGCCTACCTATAAGGGATTGAAACGACGATAGAGGCTATCGTGCGCCCATTTTGTCATGCTGAGCGCCAGCGAAGCATCTCAGGGTGGCGATACAAAGAGATTCTTCGCTCCGCTCAGAATGACAGGGTTGGTGGAACTACCTCGCTCGTACCCCAATGCCGTTGTGCAGTCACCCCACCATTGATGAGTTTTGAAAAAATAGTCGTATTTATCTCCTCATTTCCTTTCCCGCAGCTTCGGGAGGGGTCCTGGAGGCGAGGTGTATTCAACCTAACCCCCTGTCCCCCTTCCCTGCAAGGGAAGGGGGCATTCGGCGCGAGGCTCCCCTCTCCTCGCAGGAGAGGGGCCGGGGGAGAGGTTAAATCGCTTGATTTTCTCAAAACTCATTAATCGTGGAGCGCAGCTTCCCTCATCGAGGTCACCGATGAGATTCTTCGCTTCGCTCAGAATGACAGGGTTGGTGCGCCCTGTGTCATGCTGAGCGCCAGCGAAGCATCTCGGCGTGGCGATACAATACGAGCAGGCTGCGTACACGATTCTCCGCCGGCGAACCTCTCTCCCCTGAAGAACAGGCTGGTAACGCTCCGACATCGGTTGACAATTTGCTCATCACGTGATACGATTCAACATGGATAGCACCTCCTGTCGATACTTCTTTCTCTGCCCGCGAGCGATGAGCTTTTGAGAGGAGGATGGCAACCATGAAGATGCTCATGATTGTCTGCGAGACGGGCATCGACTACCGCGTGGTCAAGGTACTGGACGAGGTGCATGTGCCGGGCTATACCCGCTACTCCGGAGTATCCGGCGTTGGAGAGACCGGAAGGAGACTGGGTTCGCCCATCATGCCGGGGCAAAACACCGTTTTCCTGAGCGTCATGCCCGATGAAATGGCTCAGCAGGTTACCGAGAAGCTCAAGCAGCTGGTAGACAGCTTCGAAGAGCGTCGTAAACCTGCACTCCGAGTGTTCGCGATGCCGGCGGAAATCATGCTGTGAACTCGGAACCGAGTGAACATGGCGGCTCTTTCCTCCATGAGCAGGAAGAGCCGCTTTTTGCGTGGAATGCGGGTAATAGAGGAGGAGAGGAGATGAAGGTGATTCCGTCATCGAGCATCGCGTTTCAACCGGTGACCACCGAAGGAGCCTGCGGAGCGTTTATCAAAGAGCTCATTACCGACCGCGATGGTGCGCCAACCTTTGCCATGCGTCTGTTCGAAATCGCGCCCGGCGGGAACACGCCTCTGCACCAGCACCCATGGGAGCATGAGGTGTTCATCTTGAGCGGGCAGGGCGAGCTGCGAGGACAAAACGAAAGCCACCCGTTTCGTGAAGGTGATGCGGTGTTCGTGCCGCCCGATGAACTGCATACCTTTGTCAATACCGGCGAGCAACCTCTGCGGTTGCTCTGCATGATTCCCGTTCAGCAACCCTGTTGTCGATAACACGGAGGAGAAAAATGGCGCAAGAAGTTTCGCTTGCAGTGAAGCTGGGTTTTAAGCCGACCGATAAGGTGCTGATTGTGAACGCCGACGACGTGGGCATGAGCTACGCGGCGAACCAGGCGACCATTCAGGGCATGGAGAAGGGGCTGATCACCGCCGGTTCTATCATGGTTCCCTGTCCCTGGTTTCTGCAGATTGCCGAATATGCCCGCACACACCCCAAGGCAGATTTTGGTATCCACCTCACCCACACCAGCGAGTGGAAGTACTATCGCTGGGGACCCGTTGGTGACCGGTGCAGGCTGAAAGGGCTGATAGACCCGCAGGGCTATCTGTGGAGCGATGTCCCCGAAGTGTACGCCCATGCTACCCCGGAGCAGGCGATGATTGAAGCGCGCGCCCAGATTAAGATGGCGATGGATAACGGCATCGACATCACCCATCTCGATTCGCACATGGGAGCCCTGCAGTACAGCGACAAGTACTTCTACGAGGTGTACGTCCCCCTGGCGAAGGAGTTCAACCTGCCGGTGCGCATGGGTTCGCAGGATCTGCTGGCACAGTTCGGCTATCCCGATATGCGCCAGAAGGTGCTGGAGCAGGGCATCCTGTTCCCCGACTATCTGATACACGGCGGGCGCAAACCGGGCGAAAGCGTGACGCAGTACTGGAAGCGCATGTTGCGCGAGCTCAAGCCGGGCGTCACTGAGCTGTACATCCATCCCGCGCTCCCAACCGAAGAGATGCAGCACATCGCCGGGTCGTGGAAAGACCGCGCCGAGGAGTTTCGCCTGTTCACCACCGATGCGGAGATTCGCCGTATCCTCAAGGAGCAGGATGTGAAGCTGATCGGCTGGCGCGTGATTCGCGACCTGCAACGCAAGGGGCGGCGGTAAGGCAGGCTACCGACTTCGGGTTGCGAGGCGGTCGCTCCACGTTCCCCGATGGGGAGGGTGAACCTCCTTGTGAGCCGAACATCACCTGCCACAACGGCTCGGCAGGAGCCTCGCCCTCCCCGCAATGGGATTGGAGGGGCGCGCTCCGTCGCGACCGTAAAAGTGAGTGCCCCCCTCCTGGCCTCCCCCGTGGACGGGGGAGGAACCGCTCCCTCCCCGCTTGCGGGGAGGGCTGGGGTGGGGGCTAAACGGGCTCACCAGGAGAGGTTCGCCCTCCAGAGAGGGCCCGCGATTAAAATCATGGGCTATGTGGGAAGCAAAATCCGCCTGCGCGGATTGAACAACCTGTGAAGACAGGTTTGCTGTCACCAGACCTTGCCGTTATCCGCTGCGCCTTCGCAGCGCCCTCAGCGCGTCGCCCATCTCCTGGGCGCGCAGCAATCTGGCTATCAGGAGATACACCCCTCCGCCTGTCGCCGTAACCAGCACAATCGCCAGCAACGAAATCAGCTTGGGATGCAGACCCCATCCGTGAAGCCACGCCACCAGCAGCACCCGCACCCCGTAGCCGACCACCCCGCCGAAGACGGATGCCAGCACCAGCCTCGCGAGAGGAAGCCAGAGCTGCCCAACCGGTATCTGCACCTTGCGACGCAGAGCATATAACATCCACAGAACATGCAGTATCGCCGCGATGGAACCCGCCAGCGCAAGCCCCTTATGCGCCAGAGGACCCATTAGCCACCAGTTGAGAGGCACAAACACCAGCGTCGTCAGCGTGCCGATGACCACCGGCGTCACGGTATCCTGCACCGCGTAGAACGCGCGGTTCAGAATCGCCTGACTGGAGAAAGCGAACAAGCCGATGCAATAGAACACCAGCGCCTCGGCGGTAATGCGCGTGTCGTATGGGGTGAACTTCTTGTATTGCAGCAGGATGGACACGATGTCGGTAGAGAGCACCATCATCAGCACGGAGATGGGCACGGTGAGGAACCACAGCGCGCGTAAGCCCTGCAGCAGCGTGCGACGAAACGCTTCCATGTCACCGCGTGCTGCCTGTGCGCTCAGCGTGGGAAACACCGCGATGCTGATAGCCTGCGCGAAGATACCCAGCGGCGCCTGCATCTGTTTGTTGGCGTTGTCCAGAGCGGAGACCGCTCCGGGGGGCAATAGCGAAGCAAATGCACGGTTAATCAGCACGAACACCTGCGGCAACGACAGCCCCAGAATCACCGGCAAAACCAGCTTCCCCACCCGCACCACGCCCGGATGCTTCAGGTGCAGACTGAACCGGTAACGCACCCCTACTCGGCGCAGGAACGCCATCTGTAACAGCAGGTTGCCTGCTATCGCGCCCGCCAGCGCGCCCCACGATAGCCCTGCGACGCCCAGATGTCCGCCCAGCAACCACCCCCCGGCGATGATGCCAAGGTTGTAGATAATGGGACCCAGCGCGGGAACCAGAAAGTGCCCGCGCACGTACAGCGTCGCCATAATCAACCCACCGAGAAAGAAGCATATCTGTGCGGGCAAAACGATGCGGGTAAGCGCAGCGGTCATGTCCAGCTGCCAGGGCTGAAAGCCCGGTGCAATCAGGGGAACCAGCTGGCGGGCGAATACCTCCCCAATGAGCACAAAGCACGTGACCACCAGCGTCATGAAGGTGGCAACTACCGAGAAGACCTTCCATGCCTCCTCTTCCTGACCACGCGTGAGATATTCGGTGAACACCGGCACAAAAGAGGAGGAAAGCGCGCCGCCTGCGATAAGGAAGAAGAGCAAATCGGGAATGGAAAACGCCGCCCGATACACATCAGTGTAAGCGTTTTGACCGAACCATGCGGCGATAGCGGTATCCCGTAACTGCCCCAGCACGCGGCTGATAAAAATCGCCGCCATCATCACCGCCGCGGCGCGAGCAACTTTATGTGTCTCCTGAGTCATGCTGGGTGTTATTGTACTGCGCTACCGCTACAGAGTCAAATGGTTATTTACAGCGAACCCGCTAATGTGGTAGACTTCGAGCCGGGTAGGTTAACAGGTATTGCACCATTCTTTCATGGGGCGGGAGGTACGGGATGGCTTCTTCCCCTCAATCGGGCGCCGAAGGCGAGAGAAAGCCTCAAAAAGCTCATCCGTTCTGGGGAGCACTGGTGATTGGCGCCGCTCTGGCGGTGCTCTTCGTGATGGTGTATCCCTTCATCGCCAGCCGTCAATACCAGAACCTGCAATTGCCAACCGCTGAGGAGACCACCGTAAAGGTAGCCGACAGGATGGCGGGTCTGCCTAAAGCCGAGCGCGCCAAACTGGCACGCGAGCTGTTTCGTAGCCCCAATCCCCTCCTGCGTCTGGCAACGGTGGAATCCATTGAGGACGGGAAAATCCAGGAAGTATACTCTCTGCTGGAGCATGGGCTGGAAGACAACAGCTCGGCGGTGCGCCGGCGTTCAGTGGAGGCGTTGTGGAGGCTGGATCGCGAGCGCGGGATGCGCTTGTTGCTGGCGGGGCTGCGCGATGAGGACGTGGATATCCGCCGCGCGGCAATCAGCCAGATGCGCTTTGCAAACGACAAGCGTGTTGTGCCTGCGGTGATACCGCTGCTGGACGACCACGATCAGACCACTCGCTTTTTTGCGCTGGGCGTGTTGCGTAAGCTGACCGGCAAACCCTACTTTACCAAAACCACTGACCCACCTGATAAACAGCAGGCGGTGATTCGCCAGTGGAAGCAGTGGTGGGCAAAAGAGCAGGCACGCTGGGCAAATGAACGACGATGGGCAACCGCCAGTCCGATACATCCGAAGCGTATCGATCCTGCACCGCCCTTTACTCTGAGAAGCCTCGACGGCGCGCAGCTGCGTCTGCAAGAGATGAGGGGCAAGTTTCTCTTGCTCCACTTCTACGGTACCTGGTGTGCCCCTTGTGAGACGGAGATGCCCGAACTGGTGCGCCTGCGCCGGGCTTATCCTGAGGACGTTCTCGTCATGATAGGCATCGCGGTCAATGAAACACAGGGCGAGCGCACAGTGCGCGAGTGGATAGAAAGGTTCAAAATCACTTACCCACAGGCTCTGGCAACGCCTGAGATTGTCTCCGCATACTGGATACAGGGCGTGCCGATTACCTATGTCATTGACCCCGAAGGACGTATCCGCTACCGCTTCGAGGGCGAGAGGGATTTCGAAACGTTGCGCAAGGCGGTCGATCGCGTGCGGGCAGAGGCTACCGCCACAGGTTCATCAACCACACCAGCAACGGCGCGATGAGCAATGCGGGAAGGAAGTTCGCCACCGGAATCGGGCGCAGGTTCAGCAGGCGAATGCCTAACCCCAGCATCATCAACCCGCCGGTGGCGAACATCACGTTTTTCATCCCTTCGGTGAGCACGTTGCCTATCCAGCCTGCACCCAGCGTCAGCGTGCCCTGTACCACCAGCACCGTGCCCGCCGAGAACAGCACTCCCCATCCCAGCGCGGCGGTGAAGAAGGCAGAGGAGACGCCGTCCAGCAGGCTTTTGACCAGCAACAGGCTGTAGTTACCCGTCAATCCGTCCTGAATACAGCCCATGATAGTCATCGGACCGACGCAGAAGAGGATGCTGGTGCTGACGAACGCCTGGCTGAAAGTGCTGCCGCCTTCATTGCTGAAACGTTGCTGCAGAGCGTTACCCAGCGCGTCCAGCTTTGCCTCGATGTCCAGCCCTTCGCCGATGATCGCACCGAGTAGCAGACTTGCCAGAGGCAGAAGGGGGTTCTTTTCACTCAGGCTCATCTGCACCCCAATCATGAGCGTCATCAAGCCGATGATTTGCATGGTGGTTTCGCGCAGGCGCGGCTTGAGGAAACGCCGTGCGGTCAAACCCACGCCCGTGCCCACCACTACCGCTGCCGTGTTGATAAAGGTGCCTATCATCCTGCGCTCGCGCCCTGCTCCTGCTCCACTTCCTTGCGCAACAGACGTTTGAGAATCTTGCCTGTGCCGGACTTGGGTAGTGACTCGCGGAACTCCACGCGCCGCGGCACCTTGAAGTTCGCCAGCCTCTGACGGCAGTAGCGGATAATCTCGCGCTCGGTTGCCTCCGCGCCCGGTTTCAGCACCACGTAAGCCACCGGAGCCTCACCGCGCAGCTCGTCGTACTCCCCGACGACAGCCGCCTCCGCCACCGCAGGATGGGTATGCAACACCTCCTCTACCTCGCGCGGGTAGACGTTCAGACCACCCACGATAATCATGTCCTTCTTGCGGTCTACGATGTAGAAGTAGCCGTCCTCGTCCATCTTGCCGATGTCGCCGGTGTGGTACCAGCCGTTGCGCATCGCTTCGGCGGTGGCTTCGGGGAGGTTGTAGTAGCCCAGCATCACGTTCTCGCCGCGCACCACAATCTCGCCCAGCTCGCCCACCGGCACTTCGTTGTCGTTGTCGTCGAAGATTTTCATCTCCACGCCGGGGATGGGCAGTCCGATACTGCCCGGCTTGCGCACCCCGCGCGGCGGATTCACTGCGGTCACCGGGGAGCACTCAGTGGGTCCATCGCCTTCCACGATGACCACGTTGAAGCGCTTTTCGAAGGTTTCCATGACCGCCACAGGCATCGGCGCACCGCCCGACACGCAGATGCGCAGCGAGGAGAGGTCGTACTCACGCGGCAGCTGGTAGTGCAGGATAGCGGCATACATCGTCGGCACTGCGGGGAAGATAGTGCAACGGTGTTTTTCTATCGTTTCCAGCACGCCGTCCGGGGTGAACCGCTCCACCAGCGTGTTGGTGCAGCCCACATAGATGGAAAGGTGCATACACACCGTGCCCGCGAAAGCGTGAAACAGCGGCAATACGGTCACGAAGTTATCTGAAGGCGTCATCTCCAGCACCGGCACGCACGATTCGCAGTTGGCAATCAGGTTGCGGTGGCTGAGCATACAACCTTTGGGGAAGCCCGTCGTGCCGGAAGTGTACAGGAACACGGCAGGATGCTCACGCGGGTTAAAATCCGGCGGGGTAGGCACTGGCGCCGGCTGTTGCCACAGGGCGTCGAAGGAGAGAAAGTCCGGAGCCTCGCCGCCTGCCAGCAGCAGATGTTGCAGGGAGGGTACCTGTGGCTTCACCGCCCGCAGCACATCCGCCAGCATCGGTATCGTTACCGCCGCTTTCACTCCGGCGTCGTTGTAGATGTAGCGCAGTTCGTCGGGCTTGAGCATGGGGTTCGCCGGCACCGCAATCGCCCCCAATGCTTGACAGGCGTAATACGCCATGATGAACTGTGGCACGTTAGGCAGCAGGATTGCTACCCTGTCGCCCTTCTCGATGCCGAGCTCCCTCAGTCCCTTCGCTACCCCGCTCACCGCGCCAAGTAGCCGTCCATAGGAAACAGGGTTATCGCGAAAGATGATAGCGGTTTGGTCGGGATTGCGCTGTGTGGTTTGTAAAAGCATTTCGAAGAGATTCATTATCCTGTTACACCTCCTCGCCGATGGATTCGCAAACGAAGCTGCCTTTTCCTGCGAAACAGGAATTGTGTAACCGCTTGCGTAACAGTTTCTGTGCCTGTGGCTTGAATCGTGCGGGCGAACCAGCGGTTGTGATGCCACGCTCTGTCGTTGCCGGTTCGCTTGTGGCACTCAAGTCCGCGAAATGGTTACGGCTCGGTAAGAGGCTCGCCCTCCAGGGGGACGACGTAAGAAACAGGGCAAAGGAGGTCCGGCAGATGGCTGTCGAACAATGGGGTATCGGCATCGTTGGGTTGGGTGGCATCGCTAACGTGCACCTGCAAGCGTACCGCAGCATCGGTCTGAGGGTGGTAGGCGGTGCAGACATTGACCCCGAGAGGGTCAAGTTGATGCAGCAAAAGTGGACGTTGCCCATCGCTACCACCGATGTAGAATCTCTGATTGCCCATCCTGACGTCAAGATTGTGGATGTGGCAGCGCCGCATTTCCTGCATGTCCGCGAGCCGATTTTCCGCTGGGCAGCGAAGTACAAGAAGGCTTTGTTCGTGCAGAAACCGCTGGAACAGTATTACGAGAACGCCAAAAAGCTGGTACAAATCGCCGAAGAGGCAGGTATCCCGCTGATGGTCAACCAGAACTCGGTGTTTGTGCCCGGCTTTCAGGCGATAGAGCGGTATCTGCGTGACGGAGCCATCGGTGCTCCGTACTACTGCCAGATAGAGAACCGCAACTGGTTTGACCTGAGCGCGCACCCTTTCTATGGCAAGCAAGAACGCTGGGTACTCAGCGATATGGGAGTGCACCATCTTGCGCTGGTAGTACACTGGTTTGGCAGCTGGCGCAGTGCCTACGCTATCATGGGGCGCGACCCGTCGCAGAAAGGCATTGTGGGTGATACGTGGAACGTGATGAGCATCCGATTTGAGAATGGGATGCAGGCGTGCATCATCAACAACTGGTGCTACCGCGGGCACTTGTTGCGTCCGCACTCCGTAGAGGAGGTGGTGATACAGGGCGACAAGGGGGCGATAACGGGCACCAGCGAGGAGGTGGTAATCGTTACCACCGACCCGCCCGCCGAGGTGCGTCCGCGTTTCACCGGCAAATGGTTCCCCGACGCCTTCGGGAACGCCATGCTACACTATATCCGCTCTCTGGAGGAGGGCAAGCCCTACCTGTGCAGCGGCAGACATAACCTGCAGGTAGTCGCGCTGATCGAAGCAGGTTATCGCTCGGTGCAGGAAGGGCGCGAGGTTACCCGTAAAGAGATAATGGGCGAAAACGCCTGAGGGATAAAA
>BEHS01000006.1 GCA_002898895.1 bacterium HR16
CGGAGGGACTCGAACCCCCGACACTCAGCTCCGCAGTCTGATGCTCTGTGTAGTAGCGGCATGAACAGTACAACATGTTGGCAGTTCCAACTCCTCCGAGCGGAGTACACACAATATGTTGCGTCAGCTTTGGAGGAAGGAACACGATGCACACAAACACAAACCTTCAGATTCGCGTCACTGACACAAGCGCGTACTCTCTGCACACGGCGGTTGAACTGTTCTGCGAAGACGCGCAAGCACGTGGACTAAGAGCAAGCACCGTGCGCTACTACCGAGACGCGCTGACACGGTTCGCCAACACCGTCGGTCTACCACTGGAACAGATTGACCACTTCACCATCCGACGCTACTTGCTACACCGCCAGCAGCAAGTGTCCAGTCTGCACACGGTGCACGGCGACTTTCGCGCACTGCGTGCGTTTTTCACGTGGTGTGTGCGGAACGAACTGCTGAACACCAACCCCATGCTGAAAGTGCAAGCACCGCGTTGCGAAGTGGTGACGAAGCCACCACTGACCACAGACGAGATTCAGCGCATTCTGGCAGCTTGTAGCGGTTCAGACTGGCTACAGCGACGTGACTACGCACTGGTGCTGGTGTTGCTGGACACCGGGCTGCGCGTGTCTGAAGTGCAGCAGATGACGGTAGCAAATGGAACTGCCGAGACGTTCACGGTGCTTGGCAAGAACCGCCGTTCGCGCTTAGTGTGTCTGTCTGCACAGACACGGTTGGCGGTGCGCAAGTATGTGCAAGCGTGTCCGTTCGCCATGAAGCCGGAATCTGCGCTGTGGCGTGGCGTGAGTGGCGAACCGCTGACCGTGCACGGACTGCAAGAAGCGATTCAGCGCGTTGGCAAGCGTGCCGGACTGCAGCACCATCTTGGCTGTCACGTCTTCCGGCGAACGTTCGCGGTGTTCAGTCTTCGTTCCGGCATGTCACTGGAACACTTGCGCGAGCTACTCGGACATCGCGACTTCCAGATGTTGAAGCACTACGTGCAGCTGGTAGAAACCGACTTGAAGACGGCGCACCAGCAGCACTCGCCGTTGAATCTTCTGAAAAAGCGTTAAACTCACGGCAGGCGCGTTGACGCGCCTGCCTCGCCATAAAAAGCGAAAGCCAATTCGATCAAGTGCTGCGGCACGGCAATCCAGCCACCGCGTCCGTCCGGTAGCAACCCCGCAACCGGTTCGTCATCACCTTCGCGCATCTCTTCAAGTTCAGCCAACATCTGACGCAGTGGAAACTGCGCAATGTAGTGTAGCCACCGCCAGACACGACGGCGCACACGTGCTGGCGGTTCGCCATGAAGTCCAGCAATCTCGCGGATTGCCGCTTCTAGCGTGCATTTTCGCGCCGACACGACCGCAGCACACTGTTCGCAGTCGCTGAACCATTCAATACACGGTGCGCAGTGTTCTCGCGTCGCGTAGTATGCACGGAAGCAAACGGCTGCAGACTGCAGACTACCGGTGTTTGAGAAAACGCGCAGTGCTGTCTGCGTCGCCGCCATGACGGCTTTGCGCATGACAGTTTGCGGACGTGTAGACAGCGTGAGTTTGCGCCGTAGCCACGAAGTGGTCTGTGCAGCAAGCCGACGCGCGTCTTCCGGTGGCAACGATCGCCAGATGGCGTCTTCTGCTTTCTCCAGCTGCTCGTAAAATTGCTTTCGTGTGTGTTTCATTCCAGATGTGTGACGTGTGAAAAGTGGTCGTAAAAAGTCGCCACAAAAATTGTAACATATGGCTGAGAACCTTGCAAGAGGTGAGATGGCGTGAAAAGACTGCTTAGTGCTGGCGACGTGGCGTCGACACTTGGTGTGTCGTACGAACGAGTAAGACAGCTTCGGCTGTGTGGCAAGCTACGCGCCGTGCGCGTCCGCAGCGGTTGGCTGTACGACGCGCGGAGCGTGGAAGCATACCGGCAGCAACGTGAAGTGTGGCTTCGGAGGCGACGCCATGAAGACCGGCGTTGACATCTTGGATTCAGCATTACGCTACGCGCGTTCTGGACTGTCGGTGCTGCCCATACGCGCCGACGGTTCCAAAGCACCGGCACTGCAGACTTGGCAACCGCTTCAGAAGCGATTGCCGACTGAAGACGAGCTTCGCGAATGGTTCGGCACCGGTGCACGGCGTGGCGTCGGTGTGGTGTGTGGCGCAGTGTCTGGTGGACTATACGCGCTCGACCTTGACGACCTGAACATCGGCGAAGCGTTCATCACCGAGCTGCTGGCTTACGACAGCGAACTGTTGTTCACCATGCCGGAGTGTCGCACACCACGACCTGGCAAGCGACTGTTCTTCCGGTATGATGGCGAACTGCACTCCACCGTGCTGGCGTACCGCGTGGACGCTGACGGACGGAAGCACGAGGCGATTGCGCTGATTGGAGATGGCAAGTACAGCATCGTGCCACCGACGCCAGCAGAGTGCCACGAGAACCGCAAGCCGTATGAGTGGGTACGCGGTGACTTAACCAGTGTGCCGACGGTGACTGATGAACAGCTGGAAGACATTCTCGCACTGGCACGGCTGTTTGACGAAGCACCAAAGCAAGAAAACGCACCTCCGCGCGTCACCGGCGAAGCTCAGCGCGTTGGCGACCTCTACAACGCACAAGCGGACGTGTTGGAGTTGTTACAGCGTCACGGTTGGCGTGTTGCTGGCGGGCGTGGCGAGAACGTTTACTTGACTCGCCCGGGCAAACAGCGTGGTGTGTCGGCGTCATGGCATCCCCAGTTGAGCACGCTGTATGTGTTCACCACGAACGCGCCACCCTTTGAGGCAGGACGTGCTTACAGCGCGTTCGCCGTCTACGCTTTGCTGGAGCACGGTGGCGACTTCTCTGCTGCTGCGAAGGCACTGGCAAAGCAGTATATGGAACCCGAACGCCTTGCTCCACCGGTGGACTGGACTGGCTTCCTGCGTCCGTTGAAAGACGTGGAAGCAAAACCGGTGGAGTGGTTACTGCCGAACCTGCTGGCGCGAGGTGAGATTACCATACTGGCAGGAGAAGCAGGCGCAGGCAAGACCACGCTTGCTCTGGAGATTGCCCACGCACTGACACGTGATGACACCACGCTAGGCGAACGTCCACAATCGCAAGCACGTGTGGTGTGGCTACATTATGACCACAGCGACGAACGCATCCGTGAGAAGTATGAGCAGACCTACGGCGAGGAACCGGAGTTTATGACTCCGGACATGAAGAAGCTGGAAGAAGCCGGTATGCTGCGATTGACGCCGGACACCGTACAGTTGTGGACGTCCATGCTGACCTCATACGGCGTGGAATGCTTGATTGTGGACACGCTTAACGACTGGCTTGGCTGTGATGACACAGACAAGGAGAGCAAGGTGCGTCCGCTGATGAACGCGCTTCGCAAGCTGGTGGAACAGACGGGTATTGCTGTGCTGGCAATTCACCATCCGAACAAGGCAAGTGCTCTGAAGCGTGTGACTGCACTGGCGAACAGTTACGTGTTCGGCGCGAAGGCAGACACGGTGGCACTGCTGGCAGACCCCGACGGCGAACCGTCGGCAACCGAAGTGGTGCTGCGTGTGGTGAAGTGCCGAAGTGGTGACCGGTGGCAAGCCACATACGCCAAGCAGTGGGGGAGGTTCGTACCACTTCGTGGTGAGCAACGTCCGCTGACGCTGCAAGAACGCATTATAGACTTCGTACGGACACATGGCGAGTGCTCTCGCAAACAGCTGCTGGAGAGTCTGGACGCTTCACGTGCCAGCATCGACCGCACACTGGCAACACTCGTGAGGTGCGGACGTTTAGTCACCAACACCGGCGGTTACCAGAACTTGGAACGCTACTACACACTACCACACGTAAAGATTCATTTTTCTCAAAGTGATGAGAAAATTGAGAAAATTGAGAACATTGAGAAAATTGAGAACATTGAGAACAATGAGAACCCCACGAGTGGGCAATTTACTCAATTTACTCAATGTTCTCATGATTCTGAGGAAACTGAGAATCCGCGCGGAGATGGCGTACCAGACTACCGCACAGCTGTTATTCCGTTGCGTGCCGGTGTGGCAGCATGGTGCGACACTTGCGGATGTTCCATGTTACACGTGCTAACACGTGCTGGGCAGTGGCAGTGTGTCGGATGTGACAACACACGGGAGCTGCCAGATGAACGGTAGACGCTTATTGCTTTACACGGACGGCAGTGTGCGCAGTGGTGGACGCGGTGGCATCGGCGTTGTGCTGGTGGACGCGCAAAGCGGTTTGCCAGTCCGGCGGTTCGGCGAACCGCTGACGGAACCGGTGACCGTGAACGAGTGCGAGTATGTTGCGTTGCTTCGTGGACTTGAAGAAGCACGCAAGCTTGGCGCGAGCTGCGTGGAGTGCTACACGGATTCCAGTCTGGTGCACGGGCAGATTGTGCTTGGGTGGCAGTGTAACCACGAGCACTTGCGCCGGTTGCGTGACCAGTGTTTGGAATTGCTGTCGCAGTTTCAATCGTGGACGCTGGAGCGCGTGGAAAGCCGGTTCAATCCGATGGCGCACACACTGGCAACCACCGCAAGCACGCAGAACCGAAAGCGGTTCTGGCGACGCAGTGCGGTTCACATAGACACGAACACAACACAAGACGAAGGAGGTAACGAACACATGAAACTGGTGGTGACAGCACCGACACCGACGGTCTTGCCAGACGACGTGTACACCGTAGAACTGCTGGACGTGAAGGAGCAGACCGGAAACTACGGCGAGCAGTTCGTGTGGCTGTTGCGCGTGGCAAACGGCGAGTATGAGGGCATGGAACTGCGGGCGTGGACTAACGCCAGCACCGCACTCAGCGCGAAAGCGGTGAAGTGGGCAGCAGCTTTCAACGGCAAGCCCTACGCGCAAGGTGACACGGTGGACTTTGACGCTTTGCGTGGCAAGCTGGCACGCGCGGTGGTGCAGACGAAACAGACGGCAGACGGACGCCAGTTTTCGCGTGTGACCGACATCTTGCCGGTGAAGACCGCGAAGACGCCGGAAGACGACGATCCGTTCTCGTGGGAAGACGAGTAACCGACAAAAAACACCGGACTGGTGGCGCAGACGCCACCAGTCCACACGAACACACAACACAGAAAGGAGTTTCGGAACATGAACGCGATTCAACATGGCAACGTGGTGCACCTTCTGCTGGCTGACGGACGTCCAAGCGGTTGCGTGCTGGACGGTTGGCGACTGGTGCGACGTGTTCGCGGTTCGGTGCACATGCTGAAGCGTCCGCCAGCATGGAGTTTTGAGTTGGGCATTCTGGAAGCAGCACACGAAGCGCGTGTGTCGGTGGTGGAAGTTTGCGACGTGGAAACCGGCGTTACTTACACCGCACCGTTGCCGTCGCTGTGGCGACACGGCATCCGCATCCAACGCGACGGCACGCAGCAGCTGGCGTTGGAGTTGCGTTTCTGGCACGTGCACAATCCGCGCCAACCGACGCTGTTCGATGCTTGACAAAATGGCGGTGAAAATCGTACACTAAACCAGGAGGTACCGAACATGGACATTCAAGCCAAAATCGCGATTTTGGAACTGCAGCAAAGTCGCTTTGAGCCGTCTTTCAGCGAGACCGAAAAATTCAGCGCGTTGAACGACGTTGTGCAGCTGGTGCGCCAGATTGAGCGCGAGCTGCAGCAGCTGGACGCTTCTGGCGACTGGCACACGCAAGCGCGTGCGGTGACACTGCGCGGACGCTTTCAGATGGCACTCCAGCAGCTGGCAGCAGCTGGCGTGTCCGTGCCACTGCCGACGGGGGTGACAGTATGAGCTACCAGCAAGCGTTGGAACGAGTGCGCCAGTTGCTTGACGAGTGGCGCGAACTGCTGCAAGCTGAACCGCGTCTGCTTGCGAGCGGTGACCGCGAAACTGTGTTGGACACACTAACGCGCAAGCATTCGTTACCACACGAGGTGCACCGTGCCATCGTGGAATGCGCCAAAGCTGGCGCGGACTTCTATAGCGAACTCGCAGGTGCTGAAGAAGCGGAAATCCAGCAGCTGGACGGCGAACTCGAGCCACTGCTGGCGGAGTTGGCTGAGTTGCAACGGCGCGTTGACCGGTTGCTGCGACTGCGACGCGGACACGAGCACCGGCTGACCGCGCTGAAAAGTTACGCACGCGACGCACGCGCTTTGACCGGTTTAGACCAGTCGCGCGTGCAGACACCGCAAGACGCCGAGCAGTGGCTTCGCCGTCTGCCACCGCCGGAGGAGCCAGCACCGGCGGAACCGGTGGAGAAACTTTTCGCTAACAAAAGTTGACAAAGTTGACACCATAAAAAAAAGGAGTAGTGCAATGCGCGGAGACTGGAAGCAGACTTTCCTGGCAGCACTGTCGCGCGGATGCACCGTCTCGCTGTCTGCCAAACTGGCAGGCGTGTCGCGCCAGGCAGCTTACAAAGCGCGTGCACGCAGCAGAACGTTCGCCGATGCGTGGCAAGACGCTTTGGAGAGTGGCACGGACGTGCTGGAAGACGAAGCGGTTCGCCGTGCACTTGCTGGTAGCGACACTCTGCTGATGTTCTTGCTGAAAGCGAGGCGTCCGGAGAAGTTTCGTGACAACGTTCGTGTTGAACACGACGCCGGACGCGAGATGCTGACCGCACTGGAGCAAGCAATCAAAAGTGTTCAGTCACCATGACCTCGCTCGTTCTTGCATGACCACAGTCCATACCCCCACCGCCGGTAGCGGTCGAGAACCGGCAACGGTGGGGGAACTTTTTTTACCGCCAGACTGGTTTCCGACGTGTTCCGTCCGGCGCGTCGTGGTGCACAGCGCGACCGTGTGCGAACCGCTTGACGACTTGCTGCCGTGCTACCACTTTCTGATTGCCAAGTCCGGCGCGGTAGCGCGTGGACTGTTCTCATTGGCTGACAACGCTTCGCCACAGCGCGGACGTGGCTACGCCAGACACACAGCGCGTCACAACATCGGTAGTGCCGGTGTGCTTGTGCTTGGTGGCGGTGCGCCGAACGAACGGCAGTGGCACAGTCTGGTGGCGTTGTGTCGTTTGCTGTGTTCGCGCTACCAGCTGGACGCAACCGACGTGGTGACGCACGCGGAGATTGAACCGGACACAAACGACTTGCCGGAACTTGGCGACGCACTGCGTGCAGCAGTCGCAGCAGCACCGTTGCCAGAATGTGACCGTGAGGAGCCGCCAGCTTACTCCTTCGTGGACGCCAACGGCAAGCGTCTGGTAGCCAGGTTGGACGGTGGCGACGTGTGGTTACCACGCGCCAGCTGTGCGCGTTTGTTTGGCGACGTCGGCGACGCGCCGACACAGAAGCACGTCATCTACGGCGTCCTGTCCGTGTGCGTGCCGTTACGCCATGTGCTGGCACGCTTGCACAGACACGTGGAGTATGACGCCAGAAAAAACAGCTTGGTGCTGCAGGAACTTGAGGAGTGAATGTCTAAGTTGGCACTGGCGTGGTGTGCACACCGTGACCGTCAGATTCGTTCAAACTGTCACACGTCGGAACACAACATGTTGTACTGTTTCTGGCTGTGGGCTACTACATGTAGTATGGCGCGCCCGGAGGGACTCGAACCCCCAACCCTCAGATCCGAAGTCTGATGCTCTATCCATTGAGCTACGGGCGCGCACCGGATATTATTATCCCACAAAAGTGAGCGAATCGCAAGTGCCACCGCGGTTCCACCTCTTGAAGCGGCAGGATTCCTCTGGTGTGAAGCGAACTGGGTGACGACCAATTTGAGGGAGAACGGAAGGATGAACAGGGCTGACCGCTTTCAGGGGCAGTACTTCTCAGGCAAGGGAGATACAGACTATCTGCAGCTGCTGGACATCGCTCGCCGGATGTTTGACCCCGACCCCGAGTTTCAGAACCTGCCGATGCTGTATACCCCGCAGTGGAACGGCTTCGTGGAGGGACCAACGTGGAACGCCTGGTGGATACAGAATAGCTACGGAACCACTTACTGCGCGCTGCCGTTTCTGATGGAGCCGTACATCACTTTCTTGCAGAACGCACAGGACCTGTGGTTTGACCAGATGGGCGATGGGAAGACCGTGCGCCCCTTCCAGATGGGTGAGCGGCGTTTCGACTGGGTTCCGCCGGACGGCTGTTTATGTGACGCCGCCGCGCCGGGGTGGTTTGTAGCAAAGCAGGGAGATGGACGGGTGGACATCCATGACTGGGGCATGGAGTTCACAGCAGCAGGGCTGTTGATGCAGGCGGAACTGCTGTTGATTAGCCGTGACCCCGAAGCCATCGCCCGCTACCTGCCGAAACTGGAGCGCTGTGCGGAGTTCATCGAGAGCCGACGCGACCCGAAGAACAATCTCTTCCTTGCGGGACCGGCGGGTAACCTGCTGGCTCCCAGCTACGCAGGCTGGAAACGTCCCGACGGCACGTACGATATGGCGTATCTGACCGGGCTGTCTGTTACGTATATCGCGGCTCTGGACAGACTGATTGAGCTGGAGAAGATGGCAGGCAACACCCGCAAGGCGCGACTGTACGCAGGACGGCGAGAGCGGGCACGCAAAGGGCTGGCACTGCTTACCACCGAGGAGGGCTACTTCATCAAGTCCCTGGACCCCGACGGCACGAAACACGGGGTGTACGGCGCGCCGAAGCATGGCTACTTCGAATCCTCCCCAAATCACGATGCGATATGCTTCCGTGTGGTGGATGACATGCAGGCGCAGCGCATCTACACCAAAATCGCCTCCATTCCGGGCTTGCGCCCCTACGATTTCATCATCCCGAACTATCCCTCACTGGATGACATGTACACGGAACCGGAAGGCTTGTGGGCTTTCGGCGTGTGGGTGAACGGCGGGCACTGGTCTACCTGCGAAGCGCGGATGATCATGGCGTATTACCGCCTGGGTAAACACGAGGATGCTCGCCGTTCGATGAAGCGGTTGCTGGACTTCGCCCGTCGGTTTCGCCTGGATAACCCGCTGGTGAAGTTCGGAAGCGACGTGTACCAGCCGGGTGAGCCTGTCAATATCACTTACGATGCCTTCGGACCGCCTGCCGCGATGGTGCGCGGGCTGTTTGAGTACCTCTATCGCGCCGATGGGTTGACGCTGATACCACATATACCAACCGGTGTAACCGAACTGCATCAGCGCTTCCCTGTGCGCTTCGGCAGGAAGCGGTTGTATCTGTCTGTTGTGGGGCAGGGGAAGGTGCAGAGAGTGCTGGTTAACGGTAAGCACTGGCAGTGGCATGACGAAGCGTCGGTGTTCCTGCCCGATGAACGCACGCCGGAAGTGGCTGCGATACAGATTGTGCTGGACGATGCCAAGCCGGTACAAGTGCCCAAGCCCGCTGTACCGGTCGCTACGAAGGTGGTGCTGAGCGAGCTGGCAAGGGCTTCTGTTCCGGCTTCGCTTGCACAGTTGAAGGAGCGGGTGGCGCCTTTCGTCCGTCTGCTACAGCGATTGGAGCAGGCGGGATTGGGGCATACATACGAAGCGGCTCACGCCCATCTGATATTGAGACAGTGGTTGACGGTACTCCGGCGCACAGAATTGCAAACTGCAGGCAAACTCCATTCTCTGCCCGAGCGGTCGCAAGCAGCTGCTGATAAGAGCTATCTGGACACCCTGACAAAGTTGTGCGACGGTCTGCAGAAGGTGCTGGACGGCTACGCTGAATCGCCTCTTGCCGAAAAACGCCGCATCCGCGAGGTGTGGCAGGCGGTGAAGGAAGGGTAGTGGGTAACCGGAGGGCGAGGCTCCGTCCGAGCCGTTCGGCTTGCGGTCGCGACGGAGCGCGCCCCTCCAATCCGATCAAACGCCCCCTTTCCGATGGAGAACGCCTGCTTACTTCTTGATATGCTTACGCTTGGCGCGGTCGATGCCGGCGTCGCGTTTCTTCTCGTCCAGATGCCACAGCCCACCCCGCAGGTAGAACGCCTGAAACGCGCTCAGCACCGATGCAACCCTTCTGCGTCTGGTGCGCCGAATAACGTTGACCTCACTGAGAATGCTCAGGAACTCCATGCCCCCACGGTGCGTGCTGAGAATCTCACAGATGATGTCGAAGGTGGAGTAGCTCTGAGCCATGCGCGTGCTCATATCCAGCAGCTCTTCGTATCGGCTACGGCTGATATGCACACGCGGTTCCAGCGTGTCTTCCCAGCGCACCTTGAACACAAATGGGTCCTCGGTGCGGGTGAGAGTGAACACCAGCCCGGATACCGCCTCGCGCGTGGCGTACCAGTCCAGCAAACCGAAGATAAGACGGTCGTTCTGGTTCACATACACCTCTGTGTAGCGGTCGCCGGTGGTTTCGTCGATGAACGTCACCTGCTGGAAGGACGGTTTGGGCTGGAAGAATCCTGCGGGAATCTGGCACAGCGGGAAGGTGCCTATCTCCTTGTGACGCGCCTTAACCACACACTGCACGCTTTCAGGGACCGGGAAGATGGTTACCGCCTCCTCTTCGTCGCCCACGTCTTGCGCAAGCGGGTCCAGAATGTCAGAGCGCAGCGTGCCCGACAAGCCTTCATCCTCCAGGTCAATCTCCAGTGGTTCACCCTCTTCGGTGTAGAACTGCACCTCAGGGAAGCGCAGGCTCTCCGGTATTTCGAAGAGGTAGGCGGGCAGGTTTGCCTTGTTGGTGAAGCGTGTGCCGCCCAGCCACATCACCCGTTCGTCGTGCCTTAACGACAAGGTGATGGTATCGAGGTCGTTGGCGTAGGTAGGGTCGCTGGGGGTCAGGTCAAAGAAGCTGCGCGCCAGCTCTTCGGCGGTAACCACCTTGGGCGATTGCAGCACGCGCTGTACCATATTCTCCACGTCTTCTACCGATAGCACCAGCGGCTCCGCCATCAGCTGCGCCAGCACTCCCGCCATCTGCCTGGCTTGAGGACGTATCGCATCGATCCACTGGGGTACCCACTCTGCCAGCGCCCAGTGCGCCACCGGGTCCAGCGCATCTGCCTCCTGCAAAGGTAACGTCGTGACCCCCTCGGTATCCAGCAGGCTCTGGTAAGCCTGGAGCGCGTGGAAGGATTCGGGGTTCCTGTACCACTGCAGGAAGGCGATGAAGCGTGCGGACAGCGGCGTGCCTACCTCGCGCAACAGGGCGATGACCGATTCGGGTGAACCGTCGAACTTTGAGTGCTTGCGCAGCAGCTTTTGTGCCTCGGCGAAATCGACGTAGTTGTAGAACGCCACATCTTCCGCGCTGTCGTAGTCGGTGCGAAGTAGCCACTCCCGCAAGCCGATGCGGTTGTCCGGCAGGCGGAAGAAGTGTTCATCAGACAGACGGTAGACGACCACAGCCATCGCCTGCGGGGTGCGATGATACACCTCGGCGAGCAGATAGGCAAGGGGCTCCAGACCAACGGGTTGCCCCGTGTTGCGCAGAATGCGTTCCACAACCGCATGAACAGGGCGTGTAGCATCCTCGAAGCGTGTGGAAAGCGTCCATCGCCGCTCGGTGGATGTGAACAGGTCGGCGTTGGAGCCCAGCGTGTAGCGCAGGATGTCCATGTCCAGGTCAGGCAAACCGCAGGCATCCTGCAGTTCCGACATTTTGGCAGGCTCCTTGAAGCGCACCAGCGCGTTGGCGACGGTTGCTCTCAGAAACGCCTGCGCGATGGTCTCTACGCTTTGTGCGGTGACAGAATTGCTCACGGCGAAACCTCCTCCTTACACCCGGCGGTAACCGGCAGAGTAGTAGTGCTTTCGGCTATCAGGTCATAGACAGTGGCATCGGTAATTCTGACAGTGATGAACTCACCCGGTTGGGCGTTTCTTGCCCGTATGAGTACCGTTCCATCCACTTCCGGTGCATCGCGGAAGGAGCGCGCCACCCACACGTTGCGCTGGCTTGGGTGCAGGCACTCGACAAGCACCTCCATCTCACGCCCAACCCAGGCACGGTTACGCATCAGTGAGATGCGCTGCTGCAGACGCATGAGACGGTCGTAGCGAGATTGAGCCACGCGATAGGGAACCCTGTTGGGCAGACGTTCGGCAGGCGTGCCGTCCTCCGGCGAGAAGATAAAGGCTCCCGCTCGGTCCAGCTGCACCTCCTCAAGAAAAGAGAGCAGGTTGGCGAAGTGCTTCTCCGTCTCGCCCGGAAAGCCCACGATGAAGGTGCTGCGCACGGTCATGTCCGGGTTCGCCTCACGCAGGCGATGCACCAGTTCAACGTAGCGCTGTCTACCCGGCGGGCGCATCATCGCCCGCAAAATCTCGTCGTCCGCGTGTTGCAGGGGTATATCCACGTAGGGTAGCACACCGGGCGTATTCGCCAGCACCTCAATCACTTCGTCCGTCATACGCGAGGGGTAGCAGTACAGCACGCGAATCCAGCGAAACGCGCCCATACCGGACAGCTCGCGCAACAAGCGGGGCAGCATCTGTTTGCCGTAGAGGTCCAGTCCATACTGCGTGCTGTCCTGAGCGATGAGATTGACCTCTTTGACGCCTCGCCTCGCGAGGTCTTCTGCCTCTGCCAGCACGCGCTCCAGCGGTTTGCTCACGTGCGCGCCACGAAAGGCAGGGATGGCGCAGAAAGTGCACTTGTGGTCGCAGCCTTCTGAAATCTTCAGATACGCGCTCCAGGGGGCGGTAGAGAGCACGCGTGTGCCCGTTTGCGCCCAGCGATGCTGAGGCGGTGTGTTTTCCACCACAGGCTGGTCATGCGACAGGGCACGTTCCACCACCTCGTGAATGCGCGCCATCTGCCCAACGCCGATCAGCGCGTCTACCTCGGGAACCTGTTCTAACAGCTTCTGTCCGTACCGCTGCGAGAGGCAGCCAGCGACAATAACCTTCGCTCCCCGGCGGCGTTTCCAGCGCAGGGCGTTGCGAATGGCGGATAACGACTCTTCCTTCGCGCTGGCGATGAACCCGCAGGTGTTGACGATGAGCACATCGGCGCGGGATGTATCGGCGGTGAGCGTGTAACCATGCTCCGCCAGCACACCCAGCATCTCCTCGGCGTCCACCACGTTTTTGGCGCAACCGAGGTTCACTATCGCCACCGAAGGAGATTGTCCGTTAGAACGACCTGTCGCCATACACTCCTCACAAAAAAATCGCACTCGCGTGCGCACATTAGTATACCACGTTCTCGATGGGCAGGTCAAAACGCACCCTTGACAAAGAGCATTTTGTTCGGTAAAATCCTACAGGTGTTTGAACACAATTCCCTGAGAGAAGCGGGGTTGGCAATGGTCGCTGTCGTCAGAACAGGTGGAAAACAGTATAAGGTGGAACCTGATACCATCCTGCGTGTGGAAAAACTACCGGTGGAAGAGGGGCAGACCGTCGAATTGACGGAGGTACTGCTGGTGCAGGATGAGAACGGTCTGCGCGTGGGCACACCAACGGTACCTAACGCAAAGGTGGTTGCCGAAGTGGTGCGCCACGTGAAGGGCAAGAAGATTATCGGGTTTACGTATAAACCGAAGAAGAACGAGCGACGCCGCTACGGACACCGGCAGTGGCAAACCGTTCTTCGGGTGCAGAGCATCGAAGCGTAGAGTGAGGTGAGGCAAATTGGCACACAAGAAAGGTGTGGGTAGCTCCCGCAACGGGCGAGATAGCAAATCGAAGCGCCTTGGCGTGAAGGAGTACGCAGGCGAGTTCGTGAAGGCAGGGAGTATCATCATCCGCCAGCGCGGTACCAAGTTTAAGCCCGGCAGGAACGTGGGCATGGGCGGTGATTACACGCTGTTCGCGCTGGTGGACGGCGTGGTGAAGTACGAGAGCAGCGACAAGAAGAATCGCCGCGTGAGCGTGGTGCCGACGACAGAAGCGGTTACCGCGTAGATTTGCGAGATGAAAGAGTAAGGGAAAGGCTCGCCGGAGTGCGAGCCTTTTCGCACATCCGAGGGACAGGATGTTTGTCGACGAAGTCACCATCGAGGTTCAGGCTGGGGATGGCGGCAGCGGCTGTGTGGCGTTCCGCCGGGAGAAGTACGTGCCGCGCGGAGGTCCCGCCGGAGGTGACGGTGGGCGCGGCGGCGATGTGGTGCTCGTTGCAGACGAACGCCTCACCACCCTGCTGGACTACCACTTCCAGCGTCACTACCGCGCCGAACGGGGTGGGGATGGCGGTCCGAATCTGCGTCACGGCAAGCACGGACAGCACTGCGAACTGCGTGTGCCCATCGGTACGGTGGTCTACGACGAGGAGACGGGCGAGTGGCTGGCGGACCTGATTCAGCCCGGACAGCGTGTCGTGGTGGCGCGCGGAGGTCGGGGTGGTCACGGCAACGCTTACTTCGCCAACCCTTCTCAGCAGACGCCGCGTTTTGCGGAAAAGGGCGAACCGGGCGAGCGACGCAGACTTCGTCTGGAGCTGAAACTGCTGGCGGATGTGGGGCTGGTCGGCTATCCGAATGTGGGCAAGTCCACGCTCATTTCTCGCATCTCCGCTGCCAAACCCAAAATCGCCGACTATCCCTTTACCACGCTGGTGCCCAATCTGGGTGTGGTGTTTGTTGAGCAAGGGCGCAGTTTTGTGGTAGCGGACCTGCCGGGCTTGATTGAAGGCGCGCACGCGGGCGAAGGGCTGGGGCATCAGTTTCTGCGTCATGTGGAGCGATGTCGCGTGCTGGTGCACCTTCTGGACATTTCCGGCATGACAGGACGCGACCCCTTGCAGGATTTCGAGGTGATTCAGCGCGAACTGGAACTGTACAACCCGAGCCTGTTGCGCCGACCAATGGTGGTTGCGCTGAACAAAGCGGATGTTGCGCCTGCCGAACTCAGGCACCGCGTGAGGGATGCACTGCGCGAGAAGGGCTATCCGGTACATGTCATCTCCGCCGCGACGGGAGAGGGCGTGCAGTCACTGGTGTACCATCTTGCGGAACTTCTGGACACAATCCCCTTGCCGACAGCGCCGGTCGAGGACATGGTGGTGATTCGTGCCCCTCGGCAGGACGAGCGGGCGTGGCAGGTCGCGCAGACGGGTGAGCATGAGTTTACCGTGCAGGGAAAGGGTATCGAGCGCATGGTGAAGATGACCGATTTAGAAAACGAAGAGGCGGTACGCCGTCTACACCGTAAGCTGGAGCGTATCGGTGTGCTGCAGCGCCTGCGCGAGGCGGGCATCCAGCACGGAGATACGGTGCGTATCGGCAGTGAAGAGTTCGACTTTGTGGACGAGGAGCACTGGGAAGCCTCGTGATGGCTTATCGTAGAGTTGTGATTAAGGTCGGCACCAGCACGCTGACGGATGAGACCGGCGCGCTGGACCGGGTGTACATCGCCTCGCTGGCGATGCAGTGTGCTGCGGAGCATCGTTCGGGTAGCGACATGGTGCTGGTGAGCTCAGGTGCCATCCGCGCAGGCACCGAGCAGTGGGAGAACTACGTAGGGCAACCTGCGGAACCCCTCTCGCGCGCGACCATACCCTTCAAGCAGGCGATGGCAGCTATCGGTCAACCCCTGTTAATGCAGGCGTATCTGGCAGCGTTTGGGGCGTACGACCTGCCGGTGGCGCAGGTGTTGCTCACGCGCGAGGATTTCGGTGAGCGGCATCGCTTCCTGCACGCCCGCAACACCCTCCAGCAACTGCTCAAAATGGGTGTGGTTCCCGTTATCAACGAAAACGATACCGTTGCCACCGAGGAGATTCGCTTCGGCGATAACGACACGCTGGCGGCGATGGTTGCCTCGTTGCTGGATGCGGACCTGTTGATTCTGCTCTCGGACGTGGAGGGTCTGTATGAGCGAGACGAACGCGGGCGTTACACCCGGCTGGTGCGCGAGGTGCATCGGCTGGACGAGAGCATCTGGCGCATGGCGCAGGGTAGTGGCTCGCGCGTGGGCACTGGTGGGATGATTACCAAACTGCAGGCAGCGCAGATTGCTACCACCTCCGGCGTGACGATGGTGATTGCGCATGGCAGGCATGAGGGGATTATCCACCACATTTGCCGGGGGCGCGATTTTGTGGGCACGGTATTCCATCCGCAACCCCGCAAACTCTGTCACCGCAAGCGATGGCTGGCTTATGGTTTGCCCGCTTCGGGTGCGATTGTGGTCAACGAGGGGGCGAAACAGCGTATCGTCGCCGACGGCAAAAGCCTGCTCCCTGCGGGTGTGCTGTCCTGCGAAGGACATTTTCTGCCCCAGCAGGTGGTGGAGTTACGTGATGAAAGCGGTCGTGTGTTCGCGCGCGGTTTCACCAACTACAGTAGCGAAGAGATTGCCCGCATCGCGGGTTGTCAAACCGCACAAATCGAGCAACGGCTTGGTTTCAAGCGCGCCGACGAGATAATCCACCGCGATAATCTGGTGCTGGTGTACAGTAGATAGGGCAGGACACTCCTTCTCCTCTCACGAACCCTCAAATGAGGTCAAGTCTATTCTAACGGAGGGCCATAGCATGTGCCGCAGAATATTGTGCATGATGGTTACCGGGGTGGTTCTGTTCTCCTTACAGGTATCGTGTGCGCCTTCGGTGACCCTGTCCGACCTGCTGAAGCAGATGGTAGACCTCGAGGCGTTAAGCCTCAAACCCCTTCCGGGTGAGCGGTGCAATCAGGCATCCAGCTACGACCGCGCCAGCCGCATTGTGGACGGCAAAAAAGTGGACTGGTTCGCCAACGGCGACGCCGGGCAGTATATCCGCATCGAGGAGCGCAACGGGCGCAGGGAGATGGTGATGGCGGATATCCCGGGACCGGGCGCGATCGTGCGCATCTGGTCGGCGAACCCGAAGGGGGTGCTGCGCATCTACATCGACGGCGCGGAGAAGCCGGTGATTGAACGGGAGTTTCCCAAACTGTTCGATGGTTCGCAGGGGTATCCATTTGTGCATCCGTTTGCGGGCGTGCACTCCAGCGGAGCAAACATCTATTTCCCCATTCCCTTTGCCAGACGTGCGCTGGTCACCGTAGAGGGCGGCGAAGGGATGTACTATCACGTGAACTATCGCCTCTATCCGCCCGGCACGCAGGTGGAAAGCTTCTCCTGGCAGGCGGTAGAGCGTACGCGCAAGCTGGGCGAAGAGGTGGCGCGACGTCTGGCGAAACCATACGAAACGTGGCGTGCACCGTCCGGCTCGCAGACCCATTCCATTCGCTGGAGCATTCCTCCGGGTGGCTCGCGGGTGCTGAATCTGCAGGGACCGGCACGCATCGTGGCAATAGAGATGAAACCTCAGGCGAAGGACCTGCAAAAGGCTCTGAGAGCGGCGGTGCTGGAAATCACGTGGGATAACGCCATGTTGCCCTCTGTGTGGTCTCCACTCGGCGATTTCTTCGGCACGGGACCCGGCTTGAACCCCTATCAGGCGTTACCCTGCGGAGTGCTGGAAAACGGGACGATGTACAGCCACTGGGTAATGCCCTTTGTCTGGCGGGCGGTGCTGCGTGTGCGCAATGAGGGCGATGAAACGCTGAACCTGTCGGGTAGGGTGATAGTGCAGCCTATGCGCTGGAGCGACCGCTGGATGCACTTCCACGCGCAGTGGCATACGCAATATCCCATCCGCACCCGCCCAATGCGCGACTGGACGATGGCAGAGGCGTGGGGAACGGGACGTTTTGTGGGCGTGGCATTGAGTGTGGCAAACCCTGTCAAGGTCTGGTGGGGCGAGGGCGACGAGAAGTTTTACGTAGACGGTGAGGAGTTTCCCAGCACCTTCGGCACCGGTACGGAAGACTTCTTCGGCTACGCCTGGGGCAACCCGACGCCTTTCACCCATGCCTACCACAACCAGCCCCGCGCGGACGGTCCGGGCAGCTACGGACACGTGTCCAACAACCGCTTCTTTATTATCGACAACGTGCCGTTCCAGAAGAGCTTCCGTGCGGATATCGAGGTATGGCACTGGGCAGAGGTGGAGGTCAGCTACAGCGCAATTGGTTACTGGTATGCCGACAGCGAGCAAGGAGCACGGAGCTTTCCCTCTTTGCAGGAGCGACTGCCGGTGCGGCTGCCCGAACTGAAAGTATATCGCGAGCCTGGCGCCATCGAGGGCGAGGGGATGAAGGTTTTACGACGCACCGGCGGCAACACCACCACGCAGGATATGCAGGGCTTCGGTGAAGCGTGGAGCGGTGGAGCGCAGCTGTGGTGGACGGGCGCAAAGCCGGGCGATGTGCTGGAACTGGCATTCGACGCGGAGAAGGCAGGCACGTATGAGCTGGTTATCGCGATGACCAAAGCGGTGGACTACGGACAGTTCCGTCTATCGGTGAACGGCGTGCCGGTCGGTGATGTGATAGACCTGTTCAACAACGGCGTGATACACACCGGTAAAATCGGCATGGGGAAGGTGCAGTTGAAGCAGGGACAGAACATGCTGCGCGTCGATGTGGTAGGCACGAACCCTGCCAGCACCGGCGATCGCTACATGTTCGGGCTGGATTTCATCAAGATAGTGCCGGCGCAGTAAGGGGAAATGGCGAGTCCCTGTCCGAGCCGTTCGGTTTGTGGTCGCGACGGAGCACGCCCCCAATAAGGCGGTGGTCGCTGTTTGTTTGGAGGGATGCGCTCTGTCGCATCCGGAATGTGGTGGTCGTGACGGAGCACGACCCTCCAGTACCAGCATGTGGAGGGCGAGGCTCCGTCCGAGCCGATGTGCACAGGACAAGAGATAAGGCTATACCTTCAGGAGGTGTAAAGATGGCTTACTGGTGGCTTCTCGTTGCCTGCTTACTGGTAGGCGCGACAGTGGGCGCGTCGGCTCAGCAGACGCTGTTCGATTTCGAGAGCGAGACACACCTGCAACATGTCGTGCAGAACAGTGTGCAGACACGGCAAGTTCCTGCGGGCGGCAAGCTCTCTGGACAGGCTCTGGAAGTGGAGTTTCATCCTGCCGAATGGCCCAATGTCACCTTCCGACCGGCTCAGCCGTGGGACTGGACGGGAGCGGGTGCGCTGGCGATTGACATTCATAACCCCAACGCCGAGCCGGTGTGGTTTGGCATTCGTGTAGATGATGACCCTCGCGCGGATGGCTGGAACTACTGCCGGCAGGCGACCACGGCCATCGGAGCGGGTGAAACGCATACCTACGTGCTGCCGCTGGCTTTCAGCCCGATGGACTACGGCATGAGAGGGTTGCCACCACTGGTGCAGGGTGGAGGCATCCTGCTGGGGGTGAGCAATCCGCACAAGCTGAACGTGAGCCACGTTGTGGCGTTTCAGGTCTTTCTCCATCGCCCAGCTAAGCCAATTAAACTGCAGATAGATAACATCCGCCTCGTGGAGGGCAGTGCGCCGGTCAAGGGCATTGTGGATCGATTCGGGCAATGGACGGCGGGCGGCGACTGGCCCGGCAAGGTAAAAAGCGAGGATGACCTGAGGCGGCGACGCCAGCAGGAGGAGGCGGAGTTGAGACGGCTCCCCTCGTTGCCCGACCGCGACGAGTACGGCGGCTGGAAGAGCGGTCCGAAACTGCAGGCTACAGGCTATTTCCGTGCTGCCAAGCACGATGGCAAGTGGTGGCTGGTCACTCCGGCAGGCACGCTGTTCATTTCGTTGGGTATGGATTGCGTGCACACAGGCGACGCCACCTTCATCACCGGACGGGAGCAGATGTTCACGTGGCTTCCTGAAGAGGGCAGTCCACTGGCGAAACACATCGGCTATCATTCCGGTGTGCATTCGGGACCGGTGAAAGAGGGCAAGACCATCAACTGGTATGCGCTGAACCTGCAGCGCAAGTACGGGGAGAACTACAAGCCGCAGTGGATGCAGGTTACTTTGCAGAGGTTGCGCTCCTGGGGCTTCAACACCATCGCCAACTGGTCGGACCGGGATTTCTACCGCAACGGCAAGGTTCCGTATGTGGGTACGGTGCATATCGGCGGCGACCACGCGCGCGTCTCCAGCGGTAGCGACTACTGGGGCAGGATGCACGACCCCTTTGACCCCAGGTTTGAGCAGAGCGTGCGTAACTCCCTGCGCCCTGTAGTGCAACAAATCGGAGATGACCCCTGGTGCATCGGCTACTTTGTGGACAACGAGCTGAGCTGGGCGGGCACAGGTGAAGACGGCGGTCGCTACGGGCTGGCGTACGGCACGCTACAAGAGGATGCCGCGAACTCCCCCGCCAAGCGGGCTTTCCTGCAGCAATTGCGCCAGAAATACGGGCAGGTTGAGAATCTGAACGCCGCCTGGGGCGCATCCTTCGCCAGCTGGGAGGAGCTGGAAAAGCCTCAGAAGCTACAGCCCCCTTCCACCGACGCCCGCAAACAGGACTTCGCCGCCTTTGTCAAGAGCCTTGCACAGCAGTACTTCCGTACGGTGCGCAACGTGTTGAAGGAGCTTGCCCCCAACCACCTGTATCTGGGCTGTCGGTTCGCGTGGTACGGACCGGACGCAGTAGAGGCAGCAGCGGAGTACTGCGATGTCATCAGTTTCAACATCTACGCGCCGCGGGTGGAGCGCGAGCGATACACCATCGTGGAGAAACTGGACAAACCTGCCATTATCGGCGAGTTCCACTTCGGCGCGCTGGACAGGGGAATGTTCCACACCGGACTGGTTGCCGCCAAAGACCAGCAAGACCGCGCTCGCATGTACAGGGATTACCTGACCAGTGTGCTCACCCATCCCAACTTCGTGGGCTGTCACTGGTTCCAGTACAATGACCAGCCGCTGACGGGGCGCTGGTTCGACGGCGAAAACTACAATATCGGCTTCGTGACCGTTACCGATACGCCTTATCCCGAAATGGTGGAGGCAGCGAGGGAGATACATGGGATGGCGTATCGTATCCGGGCGGACGCGAAGTAAACTGCCCTTGCCTTCTGCCCGTAGCCGTGCTATACTTTTTAAGGATGTGCCCGGGTGGCGGAATCGGTAGACGCACGGGACTTAAAATCCCGGGCCGTAAGGCGTGCGGGTTCGAGTCCCGCCCCGGGCACATGGTGTGGGTGAATATGTTTGCGAGGAGGAGCCATGCCACAATCTGAAGCACAAGATACTGTCATCATGGAGCCGCCGGTCAAGACGGCGGACCCTCTCGCCGAAGTGGAACAGTTACTGGAGCGCGCAGCGCAAATGGACCAATCCCTTCCCCAACAGGAGACTCAACCGCAGATGCACCGTTCTGAGCAGTTCGATGTGGACGTCACGTTCATCGGCGCGGGACCGGGCGGATACGTGGGAGCCATCCGCGCCGCGCAGCTCGGCGGGCGCGTGGTGTGTATAGAAAAAGAGTACCTGGGCGGATGCTGCCTGAACTGGGGGTGCATTCCCACGAAGGCAATGATTGCCGGGGTAGAGCGATATCAGCAGGTGAAGCACGCCGAGGTATTTGGCATCAGCACGGGAGAGGTGAGCATCGACTTCGCGAAGCTGATGGCGCATAAGGATAAGGTAGTTACCACCCTGCGCAACGGCATCTCCAGCCTGTTCAAGAAGAACGGAGTGCGTCATATCGAGGGAACAGGGCGTATCGCCGGACACCATACCGTGGAGGTTATTAAGTCCGATGGCTCCAGAGAGACCATCCGCACCCGCGCCATTGTGATTGCGACCGGCTCCGCACCGATACGCCTGCCCATACCCGGGCTGGAAGGGGAAGGCATTTGGACGAGCGACGACGCGGTGTCGGCAAAAGAGGTTCCGCCTCGCATGGTGATTATCGGTGCCGGAGCAATAGGTTGTGAGTTCGGCTATATCTACAACGGTCTCGGCTCTAAAGTGACCATTGTGGAGATTATGCCGCAGATTCTGCCCAATGAGGACGCCGACATCGCTGCCGAATTACAGCGAAGCCTCACGCGACAGGGTATCCGCTTCCTGCTGAACTCGCGCGTCACAGAGGTAAAGCACGGCAAAAACGGCATCAAACAGGTGATGGTGCAAACCGAGAAGGGCGAGGAGACCATCGAGTGTGAGGTCGTGCTGGTGGCGGTGGGACGGCGGGCAGTGCTGGACGGACTGGGGCTGGAGACGGTGAACGTCAAGACGCATGAGAAGGGCATCGCCGTGAACGACAGGATGGAGACCAGCGTGCCGGGCATCTACGCTATCGGTGACGTGACCGGGCGCATCCAGCTGGCTCATGTGGCATCTATGGAGGGCATTGTGGCGGCAAGCAACGCCATGGGGCGAGAGCGACGCATGAACTATCGCGCCGTGCCCAGCTGCGTGTACACCGTGCCGGAAGTGGCGTCGGTGGGGCTGACTGAACAGCAGGCGCGCGAGCAGGGATACGATGTGCGCGTGGGTAAATATGCTTTTCGCGGACTGGGCAAAGCGATGGCGATGGGCGAACGCGAAGGGCTGGTGAAAGTGGTCTCCGAAGCACGGTATGGGGAGATACTGGGCGTACACATCGTGGGTCCTCACGCCACCGACCTCATCGGCGAGCCGGTGACCGCCATCCAGCTGGAAAGCACCATCGAGGAAATGAGTCATACCATCCACGCCCACCCAACTCTCACCGAAGCTCTGCTGGAAGCTTACGAAGACACCGAGAGGATGGCTATTCACAAGTGAGCGAGATGGAGAGCGAGGAGAGCAAGCAAACTCCTGTGCGACGTGCGCTGGTGGTAGGATTGCGCCTGCCGCCAGACGTGATGGACCGTGCGGAATACATCGCTGCGCTATCGGGGGCGTCGTTGAAAGGGATGTTCCGCCGGTGGATTAGCCATGAGCTGCAGCGCGACCCACGCTGGAGCTCAGGGGTGATAGAGTGGAATGAAGTGAACGCGCGGCGTGCCCCTGCCTGCGCAGCAGTATATCGTTTCCGTGATGCACAGTATCAGGTGCTGTACGTGGGCTTTGAACCCCAGAATCTTCAGCAGAGGCTGCTGGAGCACTGGCGGACACAGGATGTTCCCGACGCTCGCTACGTGAGCTACCTGCCGGTGACCAGTGTGGCGAAGGGCAAGGAGGTGCAACAACGCCTTATCGCCCGCACCAAGCCCCTCTACCAGGTACAGGAAGAGGGGGAAGCCAAAGCGGAAGAAGATTCTGGGGAGGAGTAATACTTGACCACACGTGATTATTTGGATATGAGCGGAGCAGTTCCGCTTGCTGTCATTCTGAGCGAAGCGAAGAATCTCTTTCTATCGTTACAATGAGATGCTTCGCTGACGCTCAGCATGACAGGCACCCCATGATTGGAATCATGGGCTATGAGGGGAGCAAAATCCGCTTGCGCGGATTGACCAACCTGTGAAGGCAGATGCTGAACATTTGTTTGACGAGGTATGCCATGAGAGCTACACATCTCTTGCTCATACTGAGTGCGCTGGTATTACTGAGCGCGTGCGCGAAGAAGCCGTCTGTGCCCACGTCGGGTGAAGCCTCGACAGCAGGGAAGAAGAAACTGCGCGCGGCGATGGTAACCGACATCGCGGGTATCGGTGACCGCTCGTTCAACGAGTCGGCGTGGCGCGGCTTGCAACGTGCGCAGAAGGAGCTGGGCGCGGAGGTGCGCTACCTCGAATCCGCCAAGCTGCCGGACTACGAGCAGAACCTGCGCCTGCTGGCGCAGCAGAAGTACGACGTGGTGATTGCAGTGGGCTTCGCGATGGAGGACGCGCTGAAGAAGGTGGCTCCGCAGTTCCCGAACGTCATCTTTGCTATCGTGGACGGCAACGCGCCCGCCCTGCCCAACTGCGTGTCGCTGAAGTTCCGCGAGCACGAAGGTTCGTTTCTGGTGGGCGCGCTGGCTGGCGCGATGACCAAAACAGGCACCGTCGGCTTTGTGGGCGGGATGGAGATACCGCTCATCAAGAAGTTCGAAGCGGGCTATCGTGCGGGTGTAATGACCACCAACCCGAAGGCGAAGGTGCTGGTGGGCTATACCGGTAACTGGACGGACACCGCCAAAGGCAAGGAGCTGGCGCTGTCGCAGTTCGAGCGCGGAGCAGATATCGTGTATCACGCCTCCGGGCAGTGCGGGCTGGGTGTTATCGAGGCGGCAAAGGAGCGAGGCAAAGGGCATTTCGCCATCGGTGTGGACTCGGACCAGGACTACATCGCGCCCGGCTTCGTGCTGACCAGCATGATTAAAAGCGTGGACAACGCGGTGTTCGGTGTGTGCAAATCCGTAGCGGAGGGCACGTTCCAGCCCGGCACACGCGACCTGGGCATCAAGGAGGGGGGTGTTGGTCTCAGTCCGATGCAGTATACGAAGCATCTCGTGCCCAAAGAGGTGCTGGATAAAATAGAGACCCTTCGCCAGATGATAGCGGACGGCAAACTGAAGGTACCCCAGAGCGAGGAGGAGCTGAAGACCTTCCAGCCTCCGGCTGTGCCATAGGGGGGAGAAACGATGGCTGCACCCAAATACCTGCCGCATTATACATACTCTGACTACGTGCAGTGGGAAGGTCGCTGGGAGCTCATCGACGGCATCCCCTTTGCCATGAGTCCCCAGCCCTCTTTCCGGCATCAGCGCATCTCGCACCATATTGCAGAAGAGCTCGGGCGTGCGCTGGAAGGTTGCGAGCACTGCCGGGCGGTGTTGCCGGTGGACTGGAAAATCTCCGAAGATACGGTGGTGCAGCCCGACAACATGGTGATATGCGGAGAGGTGACCACCGAGGCATATCTGGACAGACCGCCCGTGCTCATCTTTGAGGTGCTCTCGCCGTCCACCGAACAGAAGGACCGTGTGGTGAAAGCGGAACTTTACGCCTCGCAGGGAGTCAAATACTATGTGCTGGTAGACCCCGACCTCCTGCAGGCGGAAGTGATGGAACTTCAGCACGGGGAGTACCGGTTGCAGGCAACGCTGCATGAGGGAACGTGGCGTTTTGACCTCGGCGAGTGCGAGATAGAAGTGGATTTCGCTCGTCTGTGGAGGTTGTGAAGGTCTTAAATGTTTCTTATCACAAAAAGCGTATAATAAGAGATGCAGAACGCTCTGCAGAGGCGATGAGGCATGATTGTAGAAGCACGCAACGATACGGTCAACCTGCTGGGTGCACTGACCAAGAATCACTGGCAAACGATTAAGGCGGCGGCGAACCTGCTGCTGAAGCGAAACCCTGCGGGTATTATCATTAACTGCTCCGGCATCACCGAGTGCACCGAGGAGGGCGCGGAGACCTTCGCCGACGCGCAGGCGTATATCCAGAAACACGGTGCGCGTATTGTGCTGTGCGACATCCCCGAACACGTGATGGAGGTGCTTCGCCGGGTGCCGGGGGTGCGCTCGCAGTTACCCGTTGCCTGCACGATGGCGCAGGCGCGCGCCTCGCTGGGATTGCCCAGCGCGTATGAGGCTTCGGAAGCTCCCGCCGAGAAAATCGTGCTGTTGCCTGTTTGGGAGGGGATGAACGCGCCGTACGCCGCCCAGCACGCCCTGCACATGACCAAGGACCAGCGTGCGGTTCTGCACATCGTGTACATTCTGCTGGTGCCCCAGAAACTGGCTCTCACGACTCCCATGCCTGAGCAAGAAGAGAGGGCGCACCAGACCTTGACCGAGCTGGAAGAGATGGCACGGCGCGCCCGGGTGAAGGTGGAAAAGCGTGTGGAGCGCTGTCGCGACCTGGCGCGAGGCATCGTCACTGTGGCGGAACAGGAAAGAGCGAGCCAGCTGGTTCTGGGAATCACGCCGGGCGACATGGCAGCAGCGAACGGCTTGCTGACCACAGTGTTGCAGAAAGCGCCCTGTGAGGTGCTGGTGGTGCGCGCCCCGGCAGCGGTAGGGCAGACGGTGTGAGGCTGCGTCCACTCCCTCCGGCGTTACCTTTTGAGAAGCTTTTTCACATCCAGCCACTCCGCATACAGGATGGGTATCTGGCGCCGCTTGGCTCCCTTACATCTTGACAGATACTTGCCAGAGCTTGTCGGGTTCGCTGAAGTAGTAAATCTCCTTTTTGCTGTCCCACTGCAGGTTCATGATACCGTCCTGATCTCTCAGGATAACAACATCCTGCTTTCCTTCCCGGTGCACCCAGTGAAGCGCATGAGGAGGGCGTGTGTTTACTCCAAGCTCGACGGGGGGTGGCAGGTTCGATTCGGAAACGGTGTACAGCAGCCCATCCCCACCAGGGCACCAGCACAGTTCCATGGCTACCCGTCCCACGTCGAGTTGCACAGACGGCGTTTTGGGGTTGCTTAGCGGGTAGATGTAGAGATGCGTTCCAAAAGTAAAAGCAACCGCTTTGGAGTCCGGAGATACACCCCAACCACGAATTCGGTTAGTACTACCCGGCGCGAGCGGTGGGTGAATCCATTTGACTTCTGAACCATCGGGAGAGACGACTCCCAACCTGTTAGATGAGGCTACCAGCAGCCATCGCCCATCTGGTGTCCATCGCACCGAATGAACCCGCGGCTGCCTCAGGTCTTTGCCCACCCTCTCCTCAAGAATAGTTCTCGGAGCCGTGCCCGGTTCCGATAATCTAGCAACCATCAGAAGCCTGCGGGTATCCACAAGAGGTTGAGAGAAGTTATACGTTAACTTCACATCCACCCCCTTAATATAGGCCAGCTGCCCACCATCCGGCGACCAGGAAACGTCAAGGATGTAGGGAGCACGGTCAACGGTATACGCTTTTCCCAACTTGAGGTCTAAGACTACAAGTTCCATTTGTAAGCCCAAAGATGAGGCTTTGCGCTCCTCCAGAGGCAGCGTTCTGATGAAAGCAACGCAGGGCAGCGAAGGGGACCAGGTAACACCGTGCGCCTCACATCTTGAAGAGGGGGGCTGAAAGAGTTGTAGCCGTTCCTGCTTGCCTGTTTCAAGGTAAAGTCTTTTTACGCCGCCAGCAGTAGAAAAGATAATCTGCTTTCCATCAGGAGATACGGAAAAACCACGCCAATTCCCCACGCAGATGTCCTTCACCACCAGGCGCCTGTCTACAACGGTTGGCGGGCCACTGTTATTCGCCTTTAGCACAAGCCAGAGGACAACGCCTGCTACCCCAAGTAGCGATAGCCAAATTAATCTTGCGAGGGTAGACATTCTCAGTGTCCCCTCCCGACGGAAGATGTCAATCTATTGCCAGCAAAAGCTCTGCCTATTTCCTCCCCTTACACAAAGGAAGCAAGCTCATCTGTCGTTTCTCAAACACCGCTACCTCGCGGAAGCCGATGTCCCACGCCATGCGCACCGCGTCCAGCAGGTAATGCGCTAATTCGTCGGGGTGGTGGGCGTCGGAGCCGAAGGTAATCAACCTGCCGCCGCGCTCGTAGTACCACTCCAGCGTCTGTCGGCAGGGGTAAAAGTCGCGGGCATCCTGTCGCAGTCCGGCGGTGTTTATCTCCAGCACCGTGCCCTTTTCCACCATCAGGTCAAACAGCGTGAACAGCAGGTCGCGATAGGGTTGAGGGTCAAACGCGCCGAAGCGGGGCACTCCGCGCCGTTTGGCATACTCCAGATGCCCCACGATGTCGATTAAGCCGCTCTCTACCGAGTGCAACACTTCCTCGTAGTAGCGGGTATATGCCTCACGTGCGGTGGGGAAACGCTCCACGTACTCTTCAGTCATAATCATTCGGGCATCTACGTAGTGTACGCACCCCAGCACGTAGTCGAAAGGATACTGACTGAGCCACACACGCACATCCGGCTCGAACCACTGCTGGTAGTCTATCTCCACACCCGCGCGGATGCGCAGTCGCCCTCTGAACAGGTCGCGCACGTAGGCGATGTCGTCCATGAACAGGTCGTAGTCGAAGTATTCCACCACGGGGTCGTTGGGGTCGAAGTCCTTGTGCTCGGTGAAGCCGATCTCGTCCAGCCCCAGAGCCATCGCGCGGGCGCAGTGTTCCAGCATCGTCGCACGCCCATCGTGCGACAGGAAGGTGTGCACCTGATAGTCTACCTTTGTATATTCCGCCTTGCTACTCCAGCCCATTGACACTTATTCCCTCAACATCGATCACGCGCCATTTTTCAGCAGGAAACACCAGCCACTTGCGAGCAGGCTCCTTGCGCAGTTTGACCTGAATATCTGTCGGCTCATGGCGGCTGACCAATCCCTGCTCTTCCCACCACGCCTCCACGCGCATATTGACCGTTGCCTCTTTGCCGATAATGTTAATGACCGGGGCGGTATAGCGGACATGCGGACGGATGCCGCGACGAAACGCCGACGCCAGTTCGATGCGCAGCCGTTCGGGTGAGTAGCCAAAGGCGTCGAAATCGCTGGAGATAGCATCCATCAGCGTGTTGAGATCACGTCCTTCTATCGCCTGGCGGATTTCCTCCAGCCGATTTCGTACCACTTGCTCTTCGGGCGGGGCGGGTGTCGCCGCGATGCGCCACATCGCCAGCAGCGCAGCTATCAGCACCGTTGCCCCGGAGATAGCCAACCAGGTGGACCGCTTCATTCCGCTCCCTCTCGCAGGTCAATGCTGCTGAGATTATACCGAAAACAGCCGACTATAGCCAACCGGTGGGTTGCATTGGGGTAATTAAGCGGTTAATATATAGTAGACTGGGGAGCGTTACGCAATGATAAGCGAATCGCAAAAGCAAAGCCCTGAATGGGAACAGGCGTTACAGACGCTGGCAGCACAGCGGGCACGTGTGATGGTGTTAGGGGCGCGGGATGTGGGCAAGACCACTTTCACCGCGCTGCTGGCGAACCGCCAGCTCGCCCATGGTATCCGCGTGGCGGTGGTGGACGCCGACGTGGGGCAGTCGGAGATTGGGCCGCCTACCACCATCGGCGTGGGGCTGGTGGAAGTGCCGGTGCCCACTTTGCACGCGGTTGTGCCGATGGCTATCTACTTCGTTGGCTCGAACACGCCGCGTGGAAGGATGCTGGAGACGGTGAACGGCGTGCGCGCGATGGTGGCGAAAGCTCAGGATGCGGGAGCGGAGTCGGTCATCGTGGATACTACCGGCTTCGTCAGCGGTGCGGCGGCGCGTCGTCTGAAATGTGCGAAGGTGGAAGCGGTGCGCCCGCAGTTTGTGGTTGCCATCCAGCGCAAGGACGAGATGGAGCACCTTTTGCGACCACTGGAGCGACGCAATCTGCGCCTTATCCGCCTGCCTGTGCCGGAGACCGTCGTGCTGAAGTCGCCGGAGATGCGCCAGCAGAGACGGGTGATGCGGTTCTTTCGCTATTTTCAAGATGCCCGTCTGCACACGTTCGCTCTGTCCGATGTCGCCTGCGAGGGCACGTGGTTCAACACCGGCACACCGCTGGAGTGGAACGAAATCCACTTTCTGCAGGAGACCCTGCGCTCGCGCGTGTTCTGGGCGGAGCGCACGACAGAGCATCTCTTCGTGATTACCGACAAGGTGGTGGATGAGCGCGCTCTGGTGATTGTAGAAGAAACCTTCCGCGTCGCGCATGTGACGACGGCAGGGGTACATCGCTTTGTTAAGCTGTTGCTGGGACTGCTCAACGCGGAAGGTGAGTGCCTGGCGATAGGTATTCTGGAGCGTATCGACTTTGTCAACCGCACCATCACCGTGCGCACTCCGTTGCGGGACGCCTCCGGTGTGGCTATCCTGCGCTTCGGCGGTTTGAACGTGCGCCCTGATGGGAAGGAAATTGGCATGGTGAAACCCGGTGAGATTTAGAGGCACAAGGTGAGGGGAGATATGTTCGCTGCAGGTCTGCATGGTGACTGCTGCACTCTGCTGCATCAGGCGATAGGTACATGGTGTCAGGGGAAGTCTGTTGCCTGGCAGGGGATGGACGACGAGCTGTGGGAAGCACTCGCTGAAGAGGCTCGCCTGCACGGCGTGTCGGGGTTGCTGTATACCCTTCTGCCGGATGACGTTCCTGCCGCGGTTCGGGATACCTTACGCTCTGACTATCAGAACCAGCTGGCAGCCAACGTGCTGTATATGCAGAAGCTGGCGCAAATTGTGCCTGCGCTGAAAAACGCGGGTGTGCGATTTGCGGTGGTGAAGGGCGCGGCTTTGCTGGCGACGGCCTACCCGGACATGGGCACGAGGGCGATGAAAGATATCGACCTGCTGGTGCACCCCGAGGACGCGAACATCCTGAAGCCGGTGATGCAGCAACTGGGCTGGCAGGAGGAGGATGAAGACATCGCCGGCAAGCACTTTGGCGAGCGTTACCGTGCGGAAACCTCGTTTACCCGTCGGGAAGGCTCGCTGATGCTTCGTGCAGAGGCGCATCTGGATGTGCCCGGCTTCTATCCGCGTTCGCGTGGAGCAATCTGGCAAAAGGTCACATCCGTTTGCGTAGCGGGTATAGACGAGATGCCCGTGCTCAGCGTGCCTGCGCACCTGAATTACCTGTGCACCCATTTTTACTATCATCACTGCGGACAGGGGCTCAAGTGGCTGGTAGATGTGGCGTTGCTGGTGTCGCAGGTGCGCTCATGGCACGATGTGGTGGTGGACGCCTATGAGTTCGGCACGACGCGCCCGGTGCATCTTGCCCTGTACGATGTGGCAAAGTGCCTCCATGTGCCGGTTCCTCAGCATATCGTGGAGACGTTACGCTTCCTGCCGATGCCACTCAGCCTGCGTTTGCTGTTTGAGCTGTGCAAGCGACCGTCTCTGCACTACCTGGGTATCCGCCTGCTGGACATTTACCGCGCGCCAAACTGGCACACCCGTTTGGGGTATATCTGGCGCAAGCTCACCGCCCCTCGCTGGCGGCGTCTCTCCCGTTGCGAATAGTGGGACGACGTGTTATACTCTAATACACAGATAGCCTTTCTAAAGGGGATTACGCGGCGTGGACCTGCAGACATTTAAGGAACTGGTTTATCATGAGTTCGGTGATCATCTGGAGCATGCCACCCCTGCCAACGTGCGCGAGTTTTTAGACAGGCTGCAGATGCAGGAGATGGCGAGTAGATTGCCGGGTGAGCGGTTCGAAATCCATGAGACCGGCACTACCTATGAGGAGATTATCAAGGATTTCTTCGCCCGCGTGCTGGAAATGCCTCGCGATGACGCGATTATTTTGCTGTGGACGCTGGCAATAGACCTCGCTTTCGCCGCCGTAGAACATCAGTACGCCGAGTACTTTGCCTCCCTGTTCAAGGATTTGGATCAGTACTAACACTACAAACAACGCCCACCGCCTCATTGGAGGGCCGCGCTCCGTCGCGACCAGAAATGGACGGCTCGGCAGGAGCCTCGCCCGCCCAAGAATGGGCATTGACAGACCACTCAGTCTCATACTTTTGTGGCATGTGTCCTGCACCTCTTGCACTGGATGAGCGTCGCAGGGTACACTCTATGCGTGATAAACACCAAATGCAGGCAATATAACTATCGAGGAGTCTTTGTATGGAACCGCTGGTAACGTTGCCGCTGTTTCCGTTACATGCTGTCTTGTTTCCGGGGATGCCGTTGCCCCTGCATGTCTTTGAGGAACGCTACCGCCAGATGATGCGCATGGTGCTGGAGCAAGACCGGCAGTTTGGGGTAGTGCTTATTCGGGAAGGCAAAGAGGTGGGCGGACCGGCGGTACCCTACCAATGGGGCACTCTTGCCCGTATTACCGCCCTGCAAAACCTGCCCGACGGCAGTATGAACCTCTGGACGGTGGGCGAGCAACGTTTCCGCATTGTGGAGATTATCCAGCATGAACCGTTCATGGTAGCAAAGGTCATGCTTCTGCCCGATGTGTGCGATGGTTGTGAACAGCGCACTCTACCTGTAGTGCACCGCGCTACCGACCGGTTGGAACAGTATGTACGCTTGCTGTTCAGCCCGGAGGGTGGCAGGCATTTTGTGGTAGAACTTCCTCACAATCCCCGCGTCTTAGCCAACACCATCGGCGCCATCCTTCAGGTTCCCCTGATACAGAAGCAGAAGCTGCTAGAGATGGACGACGTGGTACAGCGTCTGGAGGCAGGGCTGATGTTGCTGGAGGAAGAGATAGATAGACTGCTTCTGAAAGCGGCGGAGAAGTCGGTGGCGACGGCGGTTCATCCCTTCCGCCCCGAGGAGAAGGTGGTTTCGCGCAATTAGAGCGGAGGTGCCCTCGGATGTTAACGGTTACCCTTATCCCCGGAGACGGCATAGGACCCGAGGTGGTGGAAGCGGCGGTACGTGTGGTGGAGGCAACTGGCGTGCCGGTGCAGTGGGAGCGCTTTGAAGCAGGCACCGAAGTGATGAACAAGTACGGTACGCCTCTGCCCGACGAAGTGTTTAACTCCGTACTGAGAAATCGCGTTGCGCTCAAGGGGCCCATTACCACCCCAATCGGCACAGGCTACAGCAGTCCCAATGTGATGCTTCGCAAGCGGCTGAACCTGTTCGCCAACGTCCGCCCTGCCAAAAATCTGCCGGGTGTTCGCACGCGCTATGAGGACGTGGACCTGGTGGTCATCCGCGAAAACAGCGAGGACCTGTACTCCGGTCTGGAGCACATTGTGGTGCCGGGGGTGGTGGAAAGCCTGAAGGTTATCACCGAGCGCGCCAGTCTGCGCATCGCCCGGTTCGCCTTCGATTACGCGGTGAAGCACGGGCGCAAGAAAGTGACGGCAGTTCACAAGGCGAACATCATGAAGCTCAGCGACGGGCTGTTTCTCGAGTGTTGCCGAAGGGTGGCGCGAGACTATCCGCAGATTGAGTACGAGGAGCTGATTGTGGACAATACCTGTATGCAGCTGGTCACGCGCCCTGAACGGTTCGACGTGATGGTCATGGAGAACCTGTACGGCGATATTGTTTCCGACCTGTGCGCCGGGCTGGTAGGAGGGCTGGGTTTGACGCCCAGCGCAAACGTTGGGGAGGATGGTATCGTGGTGTACGAGGCGGTACACGGCTCCGCCCCCGACATCGCCGGCCGTAACCTCGCCAACCCGATAGCGCTTATCTTCTGCGCAGCAATGATGCTGGAGGACCAGGGTGAGCAGGAGGCGGCGGAGCGGGTGCGCCGGGGCGTGTATCGCGTCTTGAGCGAAGGCAAAGTGCTTACCCGCGACCTGGGCGGCACTGCCACCACCACCGAAATCACCGATGCTATTATCGCCGCGATGGCGCAGGAATCCGCTTCGCCTGCTTGAGTGTCCGTCTGCTAATCAGGGCGAAGTATCACCTTCCCGCACTTGCCGGTATCTATCAGCTCCATCGCCTTGCCGATTTCCGAGAACCCCATCGCGTGGGTAATCACCGGACGCACGTCCAGTCTGCCCGAGGTCAGCAGTTCCTGCATCTGCTCCCACGTCTGGTAAAGTCGCCGCCCAACGATGCCCTGCACCTCCAGACCTTTGAATATCACATCCTCCGCGAAATCCACCGTAATCGGGTCGGCGGGGATGCCCATGAGGGTGACTCTACCGCCGGGGCGGGCGATGCGGAACCCCGTTTTCACCGCAGCAGGAGCGCCGGACATCTCCAGCACCACATCGACGCCTTCACCCTTCGTGCGCGTCATCACCGCTTTTTCGACATCCTCTTTAGTGGGGTCCAGCAACACATCCGCGCCCATCTGCTCTGCCAGCTGCAGGCGGTAAGGGTGTTTTTCCACCGCGAACACCGTGCTGGCATGGCAAGCTCTGGCGATGCCCACGCTAAACAGCCCAAGCGGTCCGCATCCGAGCACCGCTACCGTACGTCCTTCCAGCGGTCCTGCCAGCGCGGCGTGCACCGCGTTGCCAAGCGGGTCCTGGATGGCGGCGACCTCTACCGGAATCTGGGGTGGGGTAGGGCGGGCGTTTGCCTCAGGGATGACCACCAGTTCCGCCCACACGCCGTCGGTGTCGATGCCCAGAATGCGTGTGTTACGGCAGACGTGCGCCTGCCCGTGTCGGCACTGATAGCAGGTTCCGCAAACGATGTGCGATTCGCTGGCAACGAAGTCGCCCACTTTCCGTTCTTTGACCCCATCGCCAACGGCGATTACCTCACCGGCGAACTCGTGCCCTAAGATGCGGGGGAGATGGATACGGTGCGCTGCCCAGTGGTCCCAGTGCCAGATGTGTACGTCGGTGCCGCAGATAGACCAGGCTCGTGGTTGAACAAGCACATGACCCGGAGGTACTGTGGATGGGTCGGGTATATCTATTACCTCGCCGCCGGGTTCGGGGCGGCTCTTGACAATCGCACGCATACAACGTTACTCCTTGTTCACAGCGTTTACGGTTTCATTATAAGCCTCATGGAGGAATACTGCAACCCGGCGGCATTTCGGGCTCTTAAATGTAGCCGCAACCTTATGAGCTTTGAAAAGAATAGTTGCGCCTATCCGATGAGCACCGCCTGCCCCTCCACCTGTGCGGGAAAGAGGATGCT